>JBFYQP010000049.1:0-9415 GCA_041302745.1 Candidatus Bipolaricaulota bacterium
CGAGCGAGCCCGCCGCCCACTCGTCGTGGCTCCATGCTCGGCCCACCGCACTCCGTCCGTTTGCGGCACCGTTCGCGTTTGCCGCTCGGCCCGCCGCACTCCGTCCATTTGCGGCCCGCACTCCGTCCATTTGCGGCCCGCACTCCGTCCATTTGCGGCACCGTCCCGCGCCCCGCGCCGCACTCCGTCCGTTTGCGGCCCGCACTTCGTCCATTTGCGGCCCGCACTCCGTCCGTTTGTGGCCCGCACTCCGTCCGCTTGCGGCACCGCCCGTGTTTGGCGCGCGCCCCGCCGTCCGCGTTTGGCGCGATTGCCGCCGGCCCGCCGTGGGCGATTGCCGCCGGCCCGCGACTGCTCGTATGATGGGCGCAGTTTCTGGGGGGGATGAGTCATGAAGCGGATTCACGTGGGAGTAGCGCTTGTCGCTGTGCTGTGCCTCGCGGTCGGGATCGCGGAGGCTCAAGACGTCGAAGCGGCTGACGTTTCGGCGGTAGCTTCCGAGGGGAATCTCTCCGACGGCCGGGCGCTTGGACTGGGAATCCAGGTCGAGTTCCCCTGGGGAGGGCTGATCAGCGCCAGATACTGGCTGTCCCCCGAGATCGCCGCTGAGGGCATCGTTCTCGTGAGCGGGTCTTCGGGGTGGTTTGAGGGCTCTGCGACGCTTCGTGCCCTATTCCGCGTCGTGGACGCGCCGACGGCCGACTTCTACGTGGCGGCGGGAGCCAGCCTACCGTTCCCGCTGTATGCTGGAAGCGAGGTCATCTTCTCGGGCGTCGGAGGCATCGAGTTCAACTTCCGCTCCGCTCCGAACCTCGCGTGGAACATCGAGTTCGGGGTGGCTTGTTCGACGCTCGGCAACGTGGCCATGGCCATCGGCACGGGAGTGCACTTCTACTTCTAGGGCGACGCAGCGAGGGGGCGAACCATGGTGAGAACGGGTTCTGCAGAAGCCAACTGGCTTGCAGGACGGCGGCTCCGGCTTGCGGCGCTCCGAAAGGAGGACGCTCCTGCCCTTTCCGCGTGGTCGGAGGACATTGGGTATCTTCGCCTCGAGGACACGAACACCGCGGTGCCCCTATCGATTGATCGCGCCGAGGAGGAGATCGACTCGCTCCACAACGGCTTCGACTCCCTCGCGTTCGGCGTCCGGACCCTCGATGACGACCGGCTGATCGGATCGATCGGCTTCTTCGACATCGAATGGGCGAACCGCGTTGCCTGGCTAGGGATGGGCATCGGGGATCGCGCGTTCTGGGGGCAGGGGTACGGTTCCGAAGCGCTGTCGCTTGCCTTGCGCTACGCGTTCTGCGAGATGAACCTCCACCGTGTCTCGCTCTCCGTGATCGCGGACAACGCGCGGGCCGTCGCGCTGTACGAGAAGGCGGGGTTCAAGCGGGAGGGCGTCTTCCGAGAGTACGGCGAGCGCGACGGGCGTCGCTACGATCTCATCTTGTACGGCCTCCTGCGCGGAGAGTGGTCCGAAGAACCAGGCGGCAGTCGTCCGAAGCGGTCTCCCGCCGCGTGATGTCGGCGGTGAGGGAGGCCGGGATCGGCGACGGGCGGACCGTGTGCGGTCTTGACAACAGCGTAGCCGAGACTATCCTGATGGTGTCGGCGCTTCGGCCGACGAAGGGGGGACCCATGAGCGGATGCGGATGCGGATGTGGAAAGAAACCGGCGGCGCCGGCGAAGAAGTCGAGCAAGCCGACGGACAAGAAGAAGTAGTCACTTGCTGAGAACAGGGGGGTGGCTTGCGCCGCCCCCCGCTTCGTTCTCGAACCCGGCAGTGCCGCGGGGTGAGGTGTGTTGCGCACGATCGGTCTCCTTCTCGTCTCGAACATCTTCATGACGATCGCATGGTATGGGCACTTGCGGTTCAAGAGCTCGCCCCTCTGGCTCGCGATCCTGGCCAGTTGGGGTATTGCGTTCGTTGAGTACTGCTTCCAGGTCCCTGCGAATCGATTGGGCCACGGCGAGTTCTCCGCGGCTCAGCTGAAGACGATTCAGGAGGTCATCACCCTGGTTGTGTTCGCGGGGTTCTCCGTCGTATACCTCAAGGAGCCGCTGCGCTGGAACTACCTGGTGGCGTTCGCGTTTCTCGTCGCGGCCGCGTTCTTCATGTTCAAGAAGTGGTGACGCTGGCGTCAGAGCAGGCGCCGCCTGGGGGATGAGCGATGATCGTGGCGGATGGAGGGATCGAAGAGCGCCCGGCTCTCCTGCTGCAGCGGCTCATTCGGTTTGACACGAGCAACCCGCCGGGACGCGAAGCGGAGTGCGTGGACGATGTGGAGGCCCTTCTCCAGGCGGCCGACGTCCAGACCGCACGCTATGAGAACGAACCGGGGCGGCCGAACCTCATCGCTCGCCTTCCCGGTCGAGGAGAAGCTTCGGCACTTCTCTTCTATGGGCACCTCGACGTCGTTCCGGCCGGGGCGGGGTGGACGTACCCTCCGTTCGAGGGACGGATCGCCGACGGATGCGTGTGGGGACGGGGAGCGCTTGACATGAAGGGCGGCGTCGCGATGATGCTGGCCGCATTCCTTCGAGCGGCCTACGAGAGCCCTCCGCCTGGAGATGTCCTGCTCGCCCTGTTTGCCGACGAGGAATCTGGAGGAGCTCACGGGGCGAAGTACGTCGTCGATCGCCACCCCGAGGTATTCCGCGGAGTGCGGTACGCGATCGGCGAGTTCGGCGGGTTTCCGCTCCGGGTTCGGGGGCGAGTCTTCTACCCGATCCAAGTCGCGGAGAAGGGACCGGTGACGATCGAGCTGGTCGTCCGTGGGCCGGCCGGTCACGGCGCTCGGCCGACGCGAGGCGGCGCAATGGCCAAGGCGAGCGACGTCCTGCGCCGTCTTGACGGCCTTCGCACGCCGATTCACATCACAGACGTCACACGCCGCATGGTCGAGGCTCTCGCGGAGCACCTCTCGCGTGTCGATGGGCTCTTCGTGCGTCGGTTGCTCCATCCGGCGTCGACCGATTGGCTCCTCGCGCGCCTCGGACCGACCGGCCGCGATCTCGAACCCCTCTTCCGGAATACCGTCAATGCGACCGTCATTCGCGGCGGCGATCGCTCGAACGTCGTGCCAAGCGAGATTCACATCGGCCTGGACGGGCGTGTGCTTCCCGGGTTCTCTCCCGACGACCTCTTGGCCGAGATCGAACCGGCACTTCGCGGCGACGCCGAGGCGCGCGTCGTGGAGGGCGAGACCGCCGGAACCGGAGTCGATCTCGGCCTGTTCGACCTACTCGCCCGGCTGCTCGAGTCCAGGGAATCAGGAGCCGTGGCGATTCCGTACATCCTGCCGGGGAGCAGCGACGGTCGCCACCTCGCACGACTCGGCATCCAAACGTATGGGTACACGCCGATGAACCTACCTTCCGATGTGCGATTCTTCGAGACCATCCACGCGCTGGACGAACGCATTCCGATTGCGGCGGTGGACTTCGGCACGGAGATCCTCCACGCGCTGATCCGGGCCGGCGCTGCCGTTGCGACGTAGCGGGGGCTTTCGCCTGCCTGCATCCTCGTCTATACTGAGCAGGCTCCATTCGGCACCTCATCGGATGCCCATCCATCTCGGGGCCTGTCTGTGATCGAGGAGGATACGAACGTATGAACAGCCGCCTTTGGAGGTCGCTCTCGGGACTTGCCGCCGTTCTCATCGTCGCGGCCATCATCCTGTCGATCTTTGCCCTGATCGCGGGGCAGCGGGCTGGGCGCGATCTCGTCGCCGTCCGCGGGGAGCTGACCCGCCTGGGGCGACAGATGGAGGCAAGCCGCGCGGCCGTCGACCCCGCGCTCACCGCCCGTTTCGATGAGCTGACCCGCCGCCTGAACGAGATTTCCGCCGAGCAAACGAGGAACGTCGACGCGCTCTCCCGACGATTCGACGCATCTCTCCCCGAGCCGGGTGCGGCGGACCCCGCCCCCCAGGTTCCGGGCGCCGACGTCGACGCGTTGGCTCGGCGGATGGACGAAGCCTTCGCACAGCTCGACGGCGTCAACGCGGCCCTGCCCGGCTTGAGCGCCGACGTCCGCGCGTTGTCCGAACGGGTCGGCGAGGTCGAAGCCGCGCTCTGTGGGTTCGAGCCTGCGTCCTCGCCGCCGCGTGAGGAGGACGCCATCGGCGACGTGATCCGCTCCGCGGCCGGAGAGGTAATCCAGACGGGAAGTTTCGTAGTCCTGCAGTCGGGGACTCCAATCGGACGGGAATCGTTTGAGATCTACCGATCGACCGACGGGTTCGCCCTTCGTTCCACGGGGACAGGCCGCCGGTTCTCAGGGGCTACGACATTCACGGCCGCGCTGCTGACCGACGAGTCGTTCCGCGCTAGGGCATACGCCCTGCGCGGGTCCACGCGCGAAGGCCTCCTCGACATCCTCGTCGACGTCAGCGCCGAAGGAGTCAAGGTGTCGTCGGGGGGGTCGGGCGACATGAAGGTCGAGGTTCTCCCGCCCGGAAGCGTCGTGATCCTGGACGAGGACCTCTTTGCCCTCTTTGAGGTTCTCGAGAGCGCGCGGCAGCGGCTCGGCGGGTCCGCGGGGCTGTCCGTCGTCCTGCCTCAGCAGGGAGCCAAGACCGCTTTCACGATCAGTGCCCCGGAGACCGTGACCTTGGCGGCGCCCGCCGAGCGCCTCGCCGGCGAGCGGCGCACGGTGACGGTCGGGGAGGCGTGGGAGGCCGCGTACTACGTCGTGGACGGCCGTGTCGTCGGAGTCGAAGTTCCCGGCGAGGAGCTGTTCGCGTATCGCAGCGAACGATTCCCGAGAGGATTCCTCGTCGAGAGCCGGTCCATGAACGCGCTGGCCCTCCCCATGGGGGTCATCGAGAACAAGCTGCCGATCACGAGCAATGGCGTGACGCTCGACGGGACGCTGACGTACCCCGCTGCCGGAGGAAAGACTCTTCCCATCGTTCTCCTCCTCCCCGATCTCGGTCCGTTCGATCGCGACGGAGATCGCCTGGGCTTGCAGACGGGGCTCCTGAAGGAGATCGCACGAGGCCTCGCTCAGGCGGGGATCGCCTCGTACCGGCTCGACGCTCGGGGTATCGGGAAGAGCGAGGGCATCTACGAGGACCTCTCGCTCAGCGACGTTCTGGCCGACGCCCGGGTTGCCGTGTTCGTGCTTCGCGCCCTGCCGTTCGCCGATCGAGCGAAGATCTACGCGTTCGGCGTGGGCGTGGGCGGCACGGTCGCTTCGCTCCTCGCGTCGCAGGGGACGGTCGCCGGCCTGATCACGTTCGGGGCGCCCGCCTACGCCCCCGACACGATGGCCCTCGACGAGTTCGCCCGTCGCGCGGCGGCCGACGGCGTTCCCGCGGGGGAGATCGAGCGGCTGCTCGCGAATGAGCGGGACTTCTACCGATTCCTCAAACAGTTGCAGGGTACGTGGGACGACGTCTCGTACGAGGCGGTTCGGACGGCGCTCCCGTGGATGAGCGAAGAGGAGTTCGCGCGACGCCGGGAGTCGATGGCCCCCGTCCTTGTTCGGGATCTCCTTGCCGTCGATCCAGTCGCCGTGGCGGGTCAGGTCAAGACTCGAATGCTGATTCTGCAGGGGGACAAGGACTTCCAGGTTCCCGTCGAGCAGGCGGGACGTCTCGCCCGCGCCGCGAGCGACAGCGGCAATGGCAACGTCGAGTTGGGGATCCTTCTGGATGTGAACCACGTCGGGCGCCCGCACTACGAGCCCGCGGGTTCCGAGGATCGGCACCTCGAGCGTCACATCGACGTCCAGGTCGTCGGCTCGATCATCGAGTGGCTGAGCGGCGACGTCGAGGTGCAGCCCGGAGGGACCGGAAGCCCGGCGTCGGCCAGCTAGCGGGCGGCGGTCGTTGTCCCTCGGAGGGCGGACTCGCTACGCTCGACCTACCATGCTGACGTACCGCAAAGCGACGGCGAAGCAACGCGATGCCTTCCTTGTGCTTCTGCGCGAGAAGACCGGCGGCTACCTCGAGCCCACGCTGCGCGTCATGGGGATGACGTGGGACGAGTTCGCGGACATGGTCCGAACCGTCGGCGAGGTGCGAGCGATCGTGCGGGCACGGACGACGGTTGGGTTTGCGTGGATCGAACGCCGCGACCGTACGCTTCACGTCCACGGCGTCGCCCTCGAGCCGCCGTTCCGCGGACAAGGGATCGGCACTGCGGTCTTCCGAGATCTCGAGGAGGAGTTTCGCGCTTCGGTGGATGCCATCGAGCTCGGAGTTCACGAGTCGAATCCCAGGGCCCGCGCTCTCTACGAGCGCCTGGGTTTCCGTGTTGAGACGGCTCTGCCCGACGTCGGGTTCACCGTCTTGCGCAAGCCCATCGGCGCGCCTCGTGCGTAGCTCGTTGGTGAGGAGAGGCCGTGCCTGTCGAGTACCGCCCGCTCTGTGAGGCCAGGCTGTCGGATCTCGTCTGCTGTCCCGGCGGCCTCGAGCTTGCCGGCAAGTCGTTCGGGGGCCGCCTTGAGTTCGTCGCCGACTGGCATCGGGACCGGCTGCGGGAAGGGATGCGCGGCATCGTCGCGTACGCGGAGGGCGTGCCGCGCGGTTTCGTCGAGTACGCGCCGGCGGACGTCGCCCCGTTTCCCATTGAGGCGCCGGGAGCCTGCGTGCTTCTCTGTTTCCACTGGGCGGGGACCGAGCCCGAAGCCCCCCAGCACCTTGCCGAGGAGCGGCGGATGATCGAGGCGGCGATTGCCGACGCGCGCCCCACGTTTGTCGGGATGGCGGCGCTCGGCTGGAATCATCCGACGCACTACCCGATCGCTCTGCTTCTCGCACTTGGGTTCCGCGAGATCGTTCGCGACGAGCCGATCGCCCTTCTCTGGCTTCCGTTCCAGGCAGGATCGGCGACGCCAACCCTCGCTTGCCCCACGTTCCGCGCACGGAACCTGAGTGCACAAGGACTCCTTGCCATCGATCAGGCCTGGAGCGCTCGCTGCCCGTACAGCCTCCACTTCGCCGAGCGGATGCGAAGCGTTATCAGCGCACACCCCGACCGTGAGCGGATCGACCTTCGGCAGGTTCGCATCGACACTCGCGACGAGGCGTTCCGCTTCGCGGCGTCGCCGTGGGATTGGGGCTGGACATACCTGAACGCCGAAGAAATCAGCCTCTTCGAGTGTGGTGGAGACAAGCTCCGAGAGGAGATCGCCCGACGCGTCGCGTCACTTCGGGATGCTCGAGCGGCGTGACGGCCGAACCGGCGGTTCGATGACGTACCGTACGACGGCTCGCGACGTCGACGGACGGGCGACAACCTGGAATCCTGCGGCGAGGAACGTCGACAAGAGGCCGGTGTACGCGTAGGCCGCCGGGTACTCGCCGCTCGCCGGAGCGATCGGGTACGCCTCGACGATGCGGCTGCCTCGATCGCGGACGAACGCGACGACGGCGTCGAGCAGGTTCGCCGTGATGCCCTGTCTTCGATAGCGCCGGGCCACGAAGAAGCAAGTGATCGACCACACCGGCTGCTCGTCGATCGGCTTCAGCGTGCGGGAACGGGCGAGGCGTGGGTATTGCTCACGAGGGGCCACCGCGCACCAGCCGACCGGCTCGTCGCCGACGTAGGCGAGAAGCCCCGGCACGTCGCCGGACGCCACGATCGCTTTGAGCGCTTCGCGATTCCCCTCACCCTTTCGAGCCGAGAACTCCGAGGCGGTCTCACGCCACCACATGCACCAGCACCCGGCCTGAGCGCCGTGCGGTCCGAACAGCTTCTCGAGATCGTGCCAGCGGTCGAGGGTCAAGGGGACGCAGCGGACGGACAGGCTCTTCGATTCCTTGGCGCTCATCGACAGGAAAGTCTAGTGCCCGTGCCGAGACCGGCCAAGCCGGGGGCCGGGCGGCAGGCATCCGCGGCGCGCATGTCAGGTTCCCGTCGGGCAGACAATGTCCGAGAGGCTTCGGCGAAGACTGCCGGCGATTTGGTCCGCGGCTTCGCCCCTGGAACGGCGATCTTGGCGAAGGGCGTCGAGGCTCGTCGCGGCCTCCTCCAGCGCGCGGAGGGCCCCGTACGCGCGAAACGCGCCTTCGGGAGCGGAGGGCAGAGGACGGACGGAGCGGTAGCCGTCGAGGAGCGCTCCCTGGAGCAGAGTGGCGGTCTTGCGCTCACCGAGCTCGGCCCAGAGAGGAGAGAGGTCCTCGAGATCGGCGCCGGCGCGGCAGCGGCCGAAACCGAGGACCCCGGCGACTCCTTCCTTCAGGCGGAGCTTCCGCAGTCGAAGGTCGCCGTGGATGGGCCCGGCGTCGGCGGATTCCGGCGTGTTGTCGGCGATCAACGCCGCGGCATCGGTGAGGAGAGAAGGATCGCCCGGCAGGTTGAAGACGGAGCGAAGCGAGTCGCATGCGGCGAAGGCCCGACCTGCGGCGTCCCCATGCGACGGCGCAATCTCCTGGGGCCAGCGGAATCCCTCCGCGTGTCGGTGAAGCGCGGCCGCCACGGACCCCATGGCCGAGACCTCATCCGGCGTGAGTTCTGCCTCGCGGCGCTCGCCTTCGATCCAACGAACCACACAGCACGAGCGAGTTCCAGGGACCCCCTCCATCGACACGCTCGAGAAGAGGTCTCCACGGAGCGTCAGGAGCGGCTCCGGGACGGAGAGCGACGTGTCGCGCCCCAGGGCGGCAAGCCACAGGAGTTCGCGCCGGAGCATCCCCAGATCTCGTCCCGCCTCGCTGATCCGCACCGCGAAGATCCCGCCGCCAAACGCGGCGCGGAAGACGATGTGGCTCTCTTGCCCGATGTAGGTGAGGTCCGGGGTGAGCCCGTAGGTGAGAAGCGCCTTCTTCGCGAGCGCCTTGTAGCGATCAACCTGCTCTTCTTCGGACAGGACTTCGAAACGCCTCATGCGGAGAGTTTCTTCCGCCGCGCCGCCGGAGGCAACCGTGAGATCCAGTTGCCTGAGAAGATATAGAGTAGACTTATCGATAACAGACTCGTGCCTGAGGAGGGAGAATCGTGGAACCGCTGCGTGTGGGCCGGTGTCTCCGTGAAGGGTGGCGGCTGTGCGGGCGGCACTGGGGCCTGCTGACTCGGGTCTGGCTCCTCGTGGCCGCGGTCTGGGGAGTCGTCGTGTTCCTCCAGGACGTGCGCCCCGATTCCGTAAGGCTGCAATGCTTGGGGCTCGCGGTCTCCATCTTCGTCTTCTGGCCTCTGTACGTCGGGCAGATGGCCCTCGTGCTGGCCCTTGCGCGCGGCGGCCCGTGCGGCTTCTGCGCCGCATTTCGCGGGTTCCGGCGGTACTGGAAGCTGGTCGGAGTCTACGTGGTTCTGGGGCTCTGGGGCAGCTTGGCACTGGCCCCCGGTCTCTTCGCCTTCCTCGTGAGTGGCGCCGTCGCGTCGACGTCCGAGGCGGGTGTTCCGACCTGGCTCTACCCGGTCTGGGGCGTGGCGGGACTCGCGACCGCCATCTTCGTCGCGT
>JBFYQP010000133.1:0-4196 GCA_041302745.1 Candidatus Bipolaricaulota bacterium
TGATCCTCGCCGCGCTCGTCGTGATCGTCGGGACGTACGCGCGCAGTCAGAAAGAAGCGAGCACGTACCTCCTGCCCATCTACATGGTCATCGTGCTCGTCGGGATGGTCTCGATGACGGGAAGCGGCGGGTTCCACGGCGCGCAATTCCTGATCCCCGTGGCAAATGCGCTCTACGTGCTGCAATCGATCATCGTCGGAGAGATCGTCTTCCGCGACATTGCCTTGACCCTGGCTGCGAACGTCACGTGCGGCGCCGTCCTCATCGCGCTCGCGATTCAGTTGTTCAAACGCGAGGCCGTTCTGTTCCGCTCCTAAGCGGAACAGAACGGCGGCCGCTCCGCTGTAGCGTCGCACCTTGCGTGCGACGTCCGCACGCCGAAACGTCGTCGGAGACATGGCTCTCGGTGCGAAGCCGAAACGTCGAGAGCCGAGCTCACGACGCTACAGAGGACATGGCTTCCTACGCGTTTTCTGCGCGAGGGTCCGCTACACCCGTTCGCCGCGGCTGAAGCGTTTCAGGGCGTCCTGGACCTTGCGCTTTTCGTCGTTCTCGCGAAGCGTCTGGCGCTTGTCGTAGAGCTTCTTCCCTTTGCCAAGGCCGAGCTCGACCTTGGCGTGACCGCGGAGGAAATAGATCTTGAGCGGGACGAGCGTGTAGCCGCGCTCGCGCAGCTTGATCGCCAGCCGGCGGAGCTCCTGACGATGGAGGAGCAACTTGCGATCGCGCACGGCGTCGACGTTGGAGAAAGACCCCTCCTGATACGGCGCGATGTGCACGCCCTTCAAGACAGCTTCGCCTTCCCGCACGACCGCGTAGCCCTCCTGCAACGAGCAATGGCCGGCGCGGAGGCTCTTGACCTCCGTTCCGGTGAGCACGATGCCGGCCTCGAGCGTGTCCTCGATCGAGAAGTTGTGCCGGGCTTTGCGGTTCGTTGCGACGGCCTCAGCCATGGCGGCAAGGCTACCAACAGGCCGGCACGCGCGCAAACGGCAGAGGACGGTCGCGTCCGGCCTGCTACTCGACGCCCGTGATGTCGATGATGAGCCCGCCGCTCGTTGGATCGACCACCACGCGGTGCAGCGTCTCACCCATGTGCCGGTTGGGCAGCTCGATGTACAGCGGCCGTTCGCTGACTGTCGCCAGGGCGGTGTCGCGCCACGCGCTCGTGAACTCGACGAGAGCGGCGATGTACAACGTCGTCAGCACCGTCACCTGCGGCGCGGTTGCCGTGAACGACATCTGGTGGTCGAGCACGACGCCCGGGATGTTCGGCGACAGCGGCAGGGCGGTGCTCGGAGCCTGGAACGACGTCGTCGACGTGCGCAGCGTTGCCGACTCAAATGTCTGCCGCGAGATCAGCCCGTCGGCATCGGTTGCGATCAAGAGCACGACGTACGTCTCGCCCGGCGGCACTTGGTCGTCGCCGTCCGCCTCCGTAGTCCACGGCCGGAGCGTCACGCTCGCCTGCGTCGTCCCCTTGGCGCGCACTGAGATGTCGGGCGCGCGCCCGCCGGTCAGCGCCGTCGCCCGGCCCTCGACGACGACGTAGGAGACCACATCAACGATGTACCCGTCGTTCTCCGGGACCGCCAGGTTGAGCGCCGCCGTTCCGTTCGTGATCGGCACGGTCGCGACGAGATTGAGGCCGACCTCCGGATGCCAGACGCGGACGCGGATCTTCGTCGCGCTCGGTGGGACGACGCGCGGCGCCGCTTCGCTGGCGGAAGCCTCAGGGCGCGTGATCCGCAGCGAGATGATCCCCTCGGCCGCGGGGTCATTCAGCTCGCGCGTGCAGCCCACGGCGAGAACGACGGTGATCAGCAACACACACAGCGCAGCTCCCCTCATCATGCTTCCCCCCATTCACACGCTGCGATTATAGCGTTCCTATCTCGTCAAGTGAAGCCAAACAGCAGCCGCCTGCGCGGTTGGCCCGGCGAGACGTCGCGTGTGTCCTTGCCCTCCGCTGCGCGCCGGGCATGCTCACTAGCGGTCCCTGAGGGTTCTGACTGGAGAGGAGTGGGAATCATGAAGCGAACGAGTCTGTTGCTCGCGGTCGTCGGCGCCTGCGCGATCGCGTCCGTCGGCCTGGCGGCACCCCGTCTCGAGGTGTCGGAGCTGGTCTACGACTTCGGCGTCGTCATCGAGGGCACGATGGTCGAGCACGACTTCGTCCTGAAGAACGTCGGCGACGAGGACCTTGTCATCTTGAAGGTGATCACAAGCTGCGGGTGCACGACCACCGAGTTGCCGAACTCCGTGCTGATCCCGCGGCGCGAGGTGAGGCTGTCGGTCCAGTTGTCGACCGCCGGAGACGGAGGAGCTACCGTCGACAAGCGCGTGACACTCGAGACGAACGACCCCGAGGCCCCGCGTGTGAACCTCTCTCTGCGCGGCACCGTGGTCAAGCCCGCCGCCTACCTCTTGGACGCGCGGGACTTCTCCGCGCGGCTCGCGCTCGTGGTTGACATCCGCAGCGCCGACGAGTACGCGCGCGGCCACCTCGTCGGAGCCGTGAACCTGCAGTACGAGGACCGCGTGGCGTGGATGGGCCTCTTGCCGATGAACGTGCCGGTCATCCTCTATGACGCTGACGGTTCGCAGACAGAGGAGTTGGCTGTGGCGATGCTTCCGTTCGGGTACCTCGACCTCCATGTCCTCACCGGAGGGTTCGCCGAGTGGACGCGCCAGTATGGAGATCGGCTCGTCGTGACCGTCCCCTTCGTGCTTCTGCTCTAGAGAACGTCATTGACAACTCGCGCGGCACGACAGATTGACGTGTAACTAAAGGAACGCTCTCTTTCTCAACTCAGCCGCGGTTCTCGCCGCCCTTCGTAACGCCGGTTACAGACGAAGACGTAGTCGGGATCTATAATCCGCACATACGAAGGAAGCTCTTGCTTCCTCAGTTGGGAAGCGGGCCGAGACTGCCCAAGATCGCTCGGCCCGAGGAAGAGGCCGCGGGCACAGCGCGTGGCGTCGCGGCGGGAGAACAAAGCAAGGAGGAGGAGCATGAGAAGTGCGAAGAGAGTCGGACTCCTGGCTGCCTTTCTGCTGATCGCCGCAAGCGCGACGTCGCTCGTGGCGTGGGGCGAAATCACGTTGCACAACAACGGTGATGGCGGCGAGAGTCAGTGGTGGTACCGAGAGCAGCACCCGGAGGTTTGCTCCGACCTGGGCGACTACTGCGAAGAGGCCGATCACTGGGGCGTCGAGCTGGCCACGTACTTCGAAGGAGACTGGGCCTACATGGCGCTCGACTGCGCGAGTCGCTTCACACTCGCGGACATCGCCGATGGGACGGGCCCTTCGTTTGAGTACGTGATGGTTGGGACCCCGGGCAGCAACAGCGGGCCCAAGATGGCGTTCCTGCTAGAGGACGGGGGGAACTACTACCTAGCCATCAGCGAGGCTGCACCCGCTACGAGTGCGCTTCCGGACCACACCTGCGCGACCTTTGATGCCGGCGCAGCCAATTGGTGGTGGGGGACCGTCGAGATCGACGACGAGACCGCGGACGTCTCGAGCTTCGCAAACGGCGCTGGAAGTCCGGGCACATTTGCCCAACTGCAGGCGTCGAGCTATGCCAACTACAACGTAGTGGCGGCGCTGATCCTGATGGGCGAGCTGGGGAGCAACATCGGCTGCGAGGACAGCGCGGCCCCGGCCTCCATCGAGGCGGGCCAGGCCGTGGTCGATGATGTTTACCTGAGCTGGACGGAGGACGGCGTGGCTGGTGGCCTCTACCGCCTCGAGCCAGCGTGGGCCGAGGTTGTCGGCTTCGACGACTGGACCCAGACGCCGCTCCCGACCGATGAGCCGGAGCGCGAGTGGGACAAGTGGTGTCTCTGCGACCATTGTCTGCCGATCGATGACCAGAATCTCTGGAACCTGATCCGCGAATCGGACCTTGACGGCACGGACGCGCCCAGCGCGGCGATGAACTTCCCGTCGGACGAGTATGCGCTCTACTTCGGCAACATCGACCACGATGCCAACACCGCCAACTACGACCGCGGCGAAGCATCGGTCGGCGTCGTGTGCTCGCCATGGAACGAACTCAACCCGGGCGACCGCTACGTGAGCATCACGTTCGACTACCTGCGCGAGGTTGAGTCGTACATGGGAGCCTATGACTGGACCTACGTCCAGGTCATGTTCGACGACTGGACCGACCTCGCCTGGGATCCGTT
>JBFYQP010000135.1:0-13239 GCA_041302745.1 Candidatus Bipolaricaulota bacterium
GTCGGCTCTGCGAGCAAGGCGAGGGGAGACTCGCACCCGACCGCGATACAGTTGCCCACAGCGGTGCGAAGCTGCAGTTCCTTCTCGCGACCGACGCCGACGATGGCTTCGTCTCCCACGAAGATGACCGGAAACGCCGTTGGCAGGATCCCGTACCTCGCCGACAGCTTCCACAGGAGGTCGAGGTTCGCCGTCTCTTCGAGGCGGAGAATGACAAGGTCGGGGTGCTCCTGCTCCAGCGGCTCTAGGACTTCGTCCATTCGGGCGCAGTCGTGGCAACCTTCTCGGTAGAAGAGCACGACGTCGGGATCCTCCGCGAGGACCGCGGCGGCGCAGGCGGCAACCACACTCACAGCGAGCGCGACACCAAGGAAGAGCCGCCTCGCCAAGGCGCTCCCGTCTCGCATCGGATCGGAGCGCCTACGCACGTTTCGCATGGCTACGCGCCGCCTCCTCCCTCGGTTCGTTCGTCGAGGATCCTGCGCAGCTCGGGTATCGCGAGCTCCGCGGCTCGTTCTCCGGCCTCGATGCCATCCTGGGCCCGCAGATAGCTCATGATCGTCAGGGTCAGCTCGGGGCGGATCACGACATCCGCTGGGTCAAGGAGCATCTTCTGACGGAGGATCTCCTGGCCCATGATCGAGATCGACTGGTTCAGAATGCTGTACAGCCCCGGAAGGGGCCGTTCCGGGGTTTCTCGGACTCCGTGTTCAAGGAGCTCCGTCAGACTGCTCGGCACCCAGGCGCGGTGAGCCAAGCCTTCGTGCAGGCCGTCTCCGATGCGCTCCCAGACGCCGCGGCCCCGCGACGTCGTCGGGACCGGGCGAGGCGCGATGTCGACGGCGATCACAACGTCGGCGCCGAGTGCCCGGCAAGCGCCCACAGGCACGGGATCCACCAGTCCGCCGTCCACGAGGAACCGGTCTCCGCGCCGCACAGGCCGGAACAGGCCGGGAATGGCGGTCGAAGCGCGAACCGCATCAACGAGGGAACCCTCGCGCAGTACGACCGTGTCCCCGGTGTCGATGTCGCACGCGACCGCTGCATACGGGATCGGCAAGTCCTGGATGTCGACATCGCCAAGGAGTTCTGCGAGCATCCGCTTGAGTTCTGCGCCGGAGCTCAGACCGGCGCGGGGAAACACCGGGAGAAAGCCAAGCAGGATCCTTCTTTGGACGTCGGTCGCCAGCCACTCCTTCTCGACGTCCTCGATCGGGACGCCCGCGGCGAATGCGGCGCCGACGAGGGCTCCGATGCTGGATCCGGCGACAACCGAAATGGGAATCCCCTCGCGCTCTAGAACTTTCAGGACCCCCGTATGGGCCGCTCCGCGGGCGCCTCCTGATCCAAGCGCCAGTCCGATCGTGTCGACCGCCTTCATGACGAGGCTCCTCCGATGGTTGGGTCGGCCGTTTGCCACCTGCAGCATAGCACACGGGCTGGAGTCGCGTGAAGGAGAGGTTGCAGCGCTAAGCGCGGACGCACTCGATGGGCCGGCGGCGGAGCGTACGAGTCGAAGCAACAAAGATGACAGCAGCCTCTCCATCCTGGTGGGCTTGCTGGAGGCTGCTGTCGTCTCAGACTAACTACTTTCCCTTCTTCGGAGCGGGCTTCTTCGGAGCGGGCTTCTTGTCCGCGGCCTTCTTCGGAGCGGGCTTCTTGGTCGCTGCCATGGTTGCCACCTCCTCATGGTGACGTGCTATGTGCGCATTTGTCTAGATGCGCAAGAACCATTATACTACTCCCCGTGGTCTTGTCAATAGACCTTCATTCAGATCACGTGATCGATAGGAGGCACGGAATGGTAGATCCGCATGTGGCCATCTTTAAGTCACTATCGAGTCGATCACGGACGACCATTCTGAAGCTGCTGAGCCAGAACGGCGAGATGTCGGTGGACGAGCTCACCGCGGCCCTCGAGCTTGCCGGGCCCACGGTCTCGCGGCATCTTCAGGTGCTCCGACAGCAGGATCTGGTCACCGTTCGCCGGGACGCGCAGAGCCGCTACTACTCCCTGGACATCAAGCGGTTGGAGCAGACGTTCGACGCGTTTCTTCAGTACCTAACAGAGGAGTCGTGATCGACGGATTGAGGCCGATGGCAGACTTGCCGCCCGAGAAGCGAAGCCTCCTCGGGCGGCAAGTCTGTTCTTGCTCCGCCATCCCCGAAGGGGTGGGGGGTGACCCGGGGCACGGGCACCGAACCCCGGAGGTTCTCCATGGCCCACGATGGGCACAGCCACGCTGGAGAGCATGACGCGAGCGGGGCGAAGATCGGCACGGCCTTCGCCCTCAACTTCGCTTTCGCGATCCTCGAGCTCGCCGGCGGGTTGTGGACGAACAGCGTGGCGATCCTGTCCGATGCCCTGCATGACCTCGGCGACTGCGTAGCCCTGGCCCTGTCCTGGCGCCTCGTACGGATCTCACAGCGGACCGGCGACGAGGTCTACACCTTTGGGTATCGACGCTTCTCTCTTCTCGGGGCGTTGACGATGAGCGTCGTGCTCCTTGCAGGGGGCATCGTCGTGCTCCTGCAGTCCGTCCCGCGCCTCTTCGCGCCGCAGACGCCGAACGCACGCGGCATGCTCCTTCTCGCAGGGATCGGGATTGCGGTCAACGGTTTCTCGGCCCTCCGAATGCGGGGCGGGAAGAGCCTCACCGAACGGGTCGTGACGTGGCACTTCGTTGAGGACGTGCTCGGCTGGGTCGCGGTTCTTCTGGTCGGCCTCGTGATGCTGTTCTGGTCGGTGCCGGTTCTTGATCCAGTCCTCGCAATCCTCATCACGCTCTTCGTCCTATGGAACGTCGCCAAGAGAGTGAAGGAGACGTTTGTGATCCTTTTGCAGGGGGTTCCCGAGACGCTCAAGGTCGGCGAGGTCGAGGATACGATCCGGGCGGTCCCCGGCATTTGTGACGTTCATCACACTCACATCTGGTCGCAGGACGGCATGAGTCACGTTCTCACGACGCACGCCGTGGTCGAGAACGCAGACTCGTACGCCGATGTGGCTGCCCTTCGCCGGCGAGTGAAGGACGAGCTGAAGCAGTACGGCGTCCTCCACTCGACGATCGAGTTCGAAAGCCGCACGGCGCCGGCGTGCGACGACGTCGGAGATGGGTGTCGGTGCCGGAAGGGGGAAGAATGAGCACCGTGGCGTTGGTTCGCTGCGCCTCCTATCGAGACGAGGAGGTCGACGCCGCGGTGCGACGTGGACTTGACCTGCTCGGCGGCGCTCTGCGGTTCGTTCGCCCCGGCGAGTCGATCGTCCTCAAGCCGAACCTGCTTGTGGGACGCGAGGCAGAGCGCGCGGTGACGACCCACCCGAGTGTCTTCCGCGCCGTGGCGCGGTCGCTCGGTGACGCAGGCGCACGGCTGTCGTATGGAGATTCCCCGGGCTTCGGGCGGACCGAGAGCGTGGCGGGGCGGGCAGGAATTGCCGAGGTGGCGCGTGAGTTGGCCGTTCCTGTCGCGGACTTCGGTTCCGGAGAGACCGTGTCGTTCCCGGACGGTCACCTGATCAAGCAGTTCACGATCGCGCACGGGGTACTCGACGCGGACGGCCTCGTGTCGATCGCGAAGCTGAAAACCCATGGGCTGACGCGAATCACCGGCGCGATCAAGAACCAGTTCGGCTGCATTCCGGGGATGCTCAAGGCGGAATTCCATGCCCGCCTTCCCAATGCCGACCTGTTTTCGCAGATGCTGGTCGACCTGAATCTCCTGCTTCGGCCCCGCCTGTTTGTCGTGGATGGGGTCGTGGCCATGGAGGGGAACGGCCCCCAGAGCGGTCGGCCGCGCTCCATGAACGCGATTCTCTTGTCTGCCGACCCCGTGGCCCTCGACGCGACGATCTGTCGGCTGATTGACCTGGATCCCCGGCTCGTCCCGACGATCGCCCACGGCGAGGCGTTCGGCCTCGGCAGCGCCAAGGCGATCCACGTCGTCGGGGAGCCGATGGACGCTCTTGTCGCGCGCGATTTCGACGTCGACCGAGGTCCTCGTCCGTCGACCGGGCGATTTGGACGCGTCGGGCGGGTTGCCCGGCACCTGATTGTCCCGCGACCGGCGATCCGAGAGGAGGCTTGCACTCGGTGCGGCACGTGTGTTCGCGTGTGCCCCGTGACGCCGAAGGCCGTGGAGTTCGAGACGAGCGGATCCCCCCCGGTTCACCGCTACGATCGCTGCATACGCTGCTACTGCTGCCAGGAACTCTGTCCGGAAGGCGCGATCGAAATCGACGTACCGCCTCTCGGGCGCCTGATCCACCGGCGGACCGACGGACGACCCCGTAAGAGCCGCTAGCTCGGCACGCGGACGCAGTCCCGGCCAGCCTCGTCGTCGCGCAGCGGCGCACCGGCGGAGACTTGGCAGCTCCTCGGCCGTTGCGGAGAATCGAGGCTGTGGACGCGCGAAGGGAGTCTCTTGACCACGGCGAGTCGGTTGTGCGTCTTCCGCTGGGCCGGACGAGCGCCTATCTCGTTCGCGGCCCCGCTCCGATTCTCGTGGATGCGGGGATGCCCGGGCAGCATGAGGCGCTGTGCCGTCACCTCCGCCATCTCGGCCTCGACCGCGCGGACATCGCCCTCGTCGTCGTCACGCACGCCCACGTTGACCACACCGGCGGTCTTCCGTGGGTCTGCCGCGCGACGACGGCGCCCGTCGCGTGCCATCGAGATGCCGCGGCGGCGCTGCGCGCGGGATTGAATGCCGCGCTTCGGCCCCGCACGCGCTTGGGATGGGCCATCCTCCCTATCCTTCGGCGGGGCCCACGCCCGCCCTGCGTGGAGCCGGACCTCGTCGTCGACCACGAGATCAGTCTCGAGCCCTACGGGACCGCGGGGTTCCTCGTTCCCACCCCTGGGCACACCCGCGGTTGCCTCTCCGTGCAGGTGCGACACGATGCGGTCGTAGGAGATCTTCTCATGGCGCGATCCATTGGACCTCGAAGGCCGATTGCTCCGTTCTTCCTTGAGGACGCCGCGTCGTGGGAAGACAGCCTGCGCCTCCTCCTCGCGCGAGGCGTCGAGCGCTTCCACACGGCGCACGGGGGGTGCTTCGGGGCCACGGAGGTTGCGTCACTGCTCAAGAACGTCAAGCGCTAGGCGGTGGCGTGCTGGACGCCGAGCACCCCAGCGAGGACGAGCCCCATTCGGACGCCCGTGCCCAGGCCCGCCGCGATCGCGAAGAGGACAGGTCTTCGGCCGACGGCGGCGAAGAGGTAGAGAGAGACGGTGTCCGGGAATCCCGGGATCGAGAGGAGGACGAACACCCCGAACACCCCGTAGCGGCGCACGAACCGCTCGCTCCAGGATAGGACGGCTTGGATCCACGCGTGCCGCTCGGCGAGCCGCCGGAACCGGGCCGTCTCCTTCATCCGGTCTCCTACGAAGAACACGAGGTAGGAGCCAACGATCTTGCCTGCGACCGCCACCACGAACACCCACCCGATGGGCAAGACGGTGTGTCCTAGGACCGGCAGCTCGCTGGGCGTGGGAAGCACAACAGCGGTTCCGACTTCGTAGAGGAACACGAGGGCAAGACCGCCAAGCGTGTGCATGCACCTACCCTACCGGATGGCGCGGGGACCCACAAGGCGACGTCCGTCCTGTCGGCGGGATCTCGAAGACTCACGCGCCGAGGAACTCGCGGATCCCCGAGAGCAGCATCTGGACGGCGACGGTCATCAGGATCATTCCCATCAGCCGCTCGACGGCGACGAGCCCTCGGGGCCGCAGCACCCGTCGCAGGCTCTCGGCGGAGACGAGGAGGAACGTCGAGACGCACCACGCACCGAGAACGGCGAGCGCCCACGTTCCCAGGCGCCCCGGCTCTCTCGTTGCCAGGAGCATGACCGTCGCGAGGGCGGATGGGCCGGCGATCAGGGGCACGGCGATGGGAACGATGAAGGGCTCTCCCCGCGGCGTCGGGCCGAACATACCGCCCGGCTGCGGGAAGATCATGCGCAGCGCGATGAGGAAGAGGACCACGCCTCCTGCGATTCCGAGCGCTTCCTGGGAGATCCCGAGCATGCCGAGGACGTAGCGGCCGAGGTAGAGAAAGAGGAGGAGAAACCCGAGGGCGAACAGCGACTCGCGCACGAGGATGATGCGCCTTCGTTTGGGATCGACGTTCTCGAGCAGCACAAGGAAGAGGGGGATGTTCCCCAGAGGGTCCATCACCAGGAACACCAGCAAGAGCGCTGACAATAACGTCACAAGCTCACCCCGCTCTGATCCTGCCTCCGCCGCGGGAGCGGTGGCCGGAACGTCTCTCTACCCTACATCCCCAGGAGACCGAAGATCAGCCACGCCGCACCCAGCGCGAGGACCGTATTGAAGACGGTGGCGAACAGGTACACGACCACCGGCCGCCAGCCCATGGCGCCGAGTTCCCGGACGGACAGCTCCAGTCCGATACAGAGGAATGCCGCGGCGAACGCCCACTTCGACAGCGCCTTCAGGACGATGACGGCGTTTCCCGTTAGGACTCCCGTTGACGCGAGGATCGACACGAGGACGAACCCCAGGATGAACTTCGGGAACCTCTGCCAGATGACGCCGGCGCTTGGCCGCTCGTCCGGCTTCCGCTCGACTCTCACGACGAAATACGTGGCGAGGAGGAACGCGACCACGCCGATCAGCGCGTTCTGCGCCATCTTCACGACGGACGCCGTCTGCTGGGCAACCTCGCCGTATAACGTGCCGGCGCCGACGACGGCCGCCGTCGTATCGATGTTCCCGCCGAACCACGCCCCGGCCACGGTTTCGGAAAGGCCGACTGCGTGGGCGATCCACGGCAAGAGCACCATGAGTGGGAGGGCCGTCACGATCACAAGAGCCGTGACGTACGTGATCTCCTTCTTCTTCGCGAGGACCGCGCCCGCGGCCGCGATGGCCGCGGAGACGCCACAGATCGAGATGGCGCAGGCCATAACGGCCTTGAGCTGAGGCGGCACGCCGAACCGAGTCGCGAGCCACCAGGTGAAGAAGAAGACCGACGTCACGAGGATAAGCGCCTGCAGCAGGCCGCCGGCCCCATCCTTCATGATGACGTTGATGTTCAGACCCGCGGCCATCAGGACCAGGCCGGCCTTGAGGAAGAGCTCCGTGCGAATCCCCGGGCGGACGAACGCGTGGGCCTTTGCTCCCCGCAGAATCGCGTTGGCGATGAGTCCGAGCGCGACGGCGACGAGCGGGTACTCGAGCGGGTTCTGCGTTACGCCGCGGCCGCCAAACCAGTCTCCGATGGCGGCGTCGAACTCCGCGACGAGCACGGTCAGGGCGCCGACGAGCGCAAGACCGATGATCAGGCCGACGGGTAGGGTCCTTCGGGTTGTCATGGCTCTCCTACCGGAACCAGCCGAACAAGGGCCACGGCACCTTGGCGAGTCCGCCGAGTGCGACGAGGAGGACGACCAAGAGGCCGACGAGCACCGACAACCAGTCTTCGCTCAACCCGCTTCTCACGCGCCGAGGATCGCCCATCGATGACCACCTTGCCTACGTGTGCGTCTTCTCTGGATCTTCGCCAAACCGGTTCGATCGGACAAGCGGATCCTGTGAGGAAGCGCGAGGGACCGGCCCGTGGGCCGGTCCCTCGGCAAGGCTCCGCGTAAGGTGGTTAGCAGTAGAGGCGCGTGGCGGCGGCCGCCGCCGCGCGGATACAGGCTCGATCCGTCGGCAGAGCGCGCGCCAGCTCTCCCGAGAGGTACGCCGAGTACGCGCTCATGTCGAAGTGACCGTGGCCTGAGAAGCCGATGAGGATCGTCTTTCGGTCCCCCGTCGTGGCGCACTCGCGCGCAATCTGCACGGCGGCGTGGACCGCGTGCGCCGTCTCCGGCGCCGGGATGATCCCCTCGGTCCTCGCGAAGAGGACCGCGCTCGCGAAAACATCCAACTGATCGTAGGCCGCGGGCTCGACAACGCCGTCCTCCACAAGCCGACTGACGATGGGCGCCATACCGTGGTACCGAAGCCCGCCGGCGTGGATCGGCGGCGGGACGAACTCGTGCCCCAGCGTGTGCATTCGCAGGAGAGGCGTTGTCTCGGCGGTGTCCCCGAAGTCGTACCGGTACTCGCCGCGCGTGAGGCTCGGGCATGCCTCGGGCTCGACGGCCACGAACCGCGTCGTGCGACCGCGTTCGCGGGCGGTGCGGTAGAGAGGAAGGACGAGGCCCCCGAAGTTCGACCCGCCACCAACGCAGGCCACGACGACATCCGGCGACTCCCCCGCGATCTCCATCTGGCGTTCGGCCTCGAGGCCGATGATCGTCTGATGGAGAAGAACATGGTTGAGCACGCTGCCGAGCGAGTACTTCGTCCCGGACCCCGAGCGCGCAGCCTCCACCGCCTCGGAGATCGCGAGGCCGAGAGAGCCGGGAGTCTGGCGATCTCGTGCCAAGGCGTCGCGTCCCGCCTGCGTTTCCGTCGAGGGTGAGGCATGCACTCGCGCTCCGAACAGCGACATCATCGCCTTCCGGTACGGCTTCTGGTCGTAGGAACTTCGAACCATGAAGACCGTGCACCCCAATCCGAACATCTGGCACGCGAACGCCAGGGCGCTGCCCCATTGGCCTGCGCCGGTCTCGGTCGTCAGGTTCTTCGTCCCCTCGATCTTGTTGTAGTACGCCTGAGGCACGGCGGTGTTCGTCTTATGCGATCCCGTCGGGCTTGCTCCCTCGTACTTCAGGTAGATGTGCGCCGGCGTGTCCAGAGCGCGCTCCAGGTTGGCCGCGCGCAGGAGCGGCGTCGGTCTCCAGCGGCGGTAGACGTCCAGGACCGGTTCGGGGATGTCGATCCAGCGATCGGTGGCTCCTTCCTGCTCGACGCACGTGCGCGCGAACAGCCCGAGGAGTGCCTCGGGTTCGATGGGCTTGCGCGTCCCGGGGTGAAGCGGGGCATCGAGCGGCGTGGGAAGGTCAGGAAGCACGTTGTACCAACGTCTTGGCAGGTCATTCTGGTCGAGCGTAAACATCGTTTGCATGGGGTTTCCTTTCATCCGTGGGTTTCGACTGAGAGACCGAGACATCGAAGAAAGGTCGCCACCAACGCTCGAACGGAGGGATTGGCAGAAGATAGACGGAGAAACGTGCGACGACGGCTACGACTCCGACGGAGTCCACCGAGGCTCTAGGCGAGCCAAAGACACCTCCCTCGTCGCATAGCGTTTCCTCCTTAGACAGCTCGGCCACTATAGCGAGCGAATGGGCTTGCGTCAACAGGGAACCGCGGCGACGGCGTCCTGGACCGAAAGACCGGCTTCTCCGTCGGACCTTAGCGCTTGTAGTCGTCGCGTGGCGGGCTCCACGCGTCGTAGGCCACGGTGGGTTCGGAGAGGACGCGAGCGCTATGGAAGACGCCAGAGGGGATGCACACGCCGTCCCCAGCGCGCAGAACCCGCGTCGTTTCCCCCATGGAGAACTCCATGGCGCCGCGGACCACGATGGTGATCTGTTCGTGGGAGTGTTGATGCCCCGGCACGACGGATTCCGGCTCGAAGGTGAAGAACGTCAGCATGACGTTGTCGAGCCACGCCGCTCGCCGTGTGATTCCGGGCAGCATCTCCGTCCCGGGAAGTTCCTCGATCGTGAAGTACGCCACCATGACCTCCCTCGTTCGGGCGCCGGATTCTACGGCGGTCCGGCCGAGGAACTCAACGACCTCGGAAAGGGCGGTGGGGCCCCCGGAGGGGCCCCACCTATCTAGAATGCCTCTTGTCGTCGGAGGTGCGTCCTACTCACTTGCTCTCGTACGGCCAACAGAATGCCGGTGATTTGTGAAGGAACCGTGATCGAACCTTGGACTTCCCGTGTCGCTCGATGGCTCCCGGCAGGCCCCCATCGGTTCTACTCCTCGACCCGCTCGACCAGGAAGGAGACGGGACGGAACCCATCCGAACAACAGGTGATTGCCTTGCCCTTGACCCTCATCCAACCGCGCGCCTCGTGGACTCCGCTTTCCCGACCCGCTGGCCTCATGCTAGGATGGAAGGCAGGAGGTGATGAGGAGTGAAGGAGTTCTCCTTCGTGGTCGGCAACTGCCCTGGTGCACTGGTGGACATCGCGGAGGCGCTCGGCGCCGAACACGTGAATATCGAAGGCATCGCCGGGCTCACGGTTCTGGAAGAAGGTGTCGTCGGTCTCATCACCGACGATTCGGGGAAGGCGCGCCGAGTTCTGAAAGACAAGAAGATCGAGTTTGAGGAGCGGGAGGCGCTCGTGATCGATCTCCCCAACCGCCCCGGGGAGTTGGCGTCCATCCTCGCGCGGCTCTCTGCCGAGGGGATCAACGTCCTGTCTCTCTACGCGGTCGTCGGAAAGCATCAGGCGGTCTTCACCGTCGATCAGCTCGACCGGGCGAAGGGAGTCTTCCACCTCGCGTAGCCCTCGGAAAGGGCGGCGCGGTGTCCCGTAGGCGGGCATGCTTAGCACCTGTCGGCGAGTGCTGACAGGAAACGGGCTGTGAGCCTCGTCTTGCACGCTCTCCCGACTCCGTCTGCCGAGGAGCGCGTCGGCGCCTGCGCTCTTGCTCTTCCCGCTTGCGACGCGATTCCCTCCTGGGGTTACTCCTTCATCGATTCGTCCCGACGTCAAACCGCTTGTTGCATCCGGTCTACCCGGCGAGGCCGACCGCCGTCGCCTCGTTCGTGCTGGGTCTCGCTGCGCCGCAGATGGAGTTTTGGCCGAATGTAAAGGTTCCTTGACACGCGAGCCGCTGCCTCGCAGAATGTAAAACACTCTTTACATCGGAGGGCGACGTGCCTCTGGAGAACAAACTCAAGGCGATGCGCGCGGACCGCGGCTGGACCCAGGAGGATCTTGCGCGAGCCGTGGGAGTCACTCGGCAGACCATCCTTGCCGTCGAGAAGGGCGGATACGAGCCCTCGGTTCGACTTGCGCTTGAACTCGCTCGGGCACTGTCTGTTCGCGTTGACGACCTCTTCTGGTTGGGGAGGACGACGAAGGAGAGACACTGACATGAACGCTCGATACGTGGTCTCGCGGGCTGTGCTGACGGCGATCCTCGGCGCCGCGCTCTACGCCGGCGGCCTTCCGTGGTGGGGTGCGGTTCCAGCGTGCCTTGGGGCGCTTGTCTTCTTCCTCCTCGCGCCGCGGTGTGGCAGGTACGTCGTGAAGGATGACGGTGGGGCCGCTCCGCTGCGCCGAGACGAACGCACTCGCGCGATCCGCGACCAAGCGGCCCGCAACGCCTTCATCCTGACGGTCCTCGCACTGGCAGGCCTGGCGATCGCCTATGGCCTCATCCTTGATGCTGCTGTCCCCGTCTCGGCGCTCGGAGGCGTCCTCGGGCTGGCCGTCGTCACGTACATTGCCTCCGACGCTTGTCTGCGACGTCGGACCTAAGGCCGTTGAAGGCAGAGTTGTCGGCCTACAGTGTGTCGATGCCAAGGCGCGTGCATCTCCGATCGTCGGTGCACTGCAAGAGCTGTGGTTTCTCAGCAAGAGAGCGCTCGCGCGGATCAGCCGACGGCGGCCGGTTGGAGGGGACGCGCGGCATGGGAGAACGCTCGCAGTAGGTCCGAATTGTCGTTCTGTGGCCCGCGTGTCCTGCACTGGAGGGCCCAACGCGACAGCTATGGAGCCTCCTACAGAAGGACTGGCAACAGCCGATAGCATGCTGCAGTTAGGGCTTCTCCTTCTCTGGCCGGTGCCGGTACTATGGGAGCATGTTCGAACGGGCACGGCCAGCGAACAGGAGCGTGGGCTTCGGTCTCGAGTCCTCTCACGATCTTCTGAATCAGCTGACGAACGGCGTGTACCTCGTCGACCGGTTGCGCAGGATCCAGTTCTGGAATCGCGGTGCGGAGGAGCTTACGGGATACGCGGCGTCCGATGTCGTGGGATCGGCGTGCTCCGACAACCTCTTGATGCACGTGGATTCCGAGGGCCATTCCCTCTGTCTTCTGGGGTGTCCGCTCGAGGCGACGATGAACGACGGACAGGCGCGGGAGGCCGAGGTCTTCCTCCACCATCGCGACGGCCAGAGGGTCCCGGTGCTCGTGCGGACGTCGCCGATCCGCGACGCCCGTGGGCAGATCGTCGGGGGGATCGAGGTGTTCGACGACAACGCCGCGCGGGCGTCGATGCGCGAAGAGGTCAGTGCGCTTCGGGAGCTGGCGCTTGTTGACCCCCTCACAGAGATCGGGAACCGACGGTACGCCGAAACCGCCCTTGCGTCGCGGCACGCCGAGCTTGAGCGCTACGGGTGGGTATACGGCGTCCTCATGATCGACGTCGATCACTTCAAGGCGTTCAACGACCGCTACGGCCACGCGACGGGAGATCGTGTTCTGCGCATGGTGGCGACTACGCTCAAGTCCGGCGTCCGGACGTACGACGTCGCCGGTCGCTGGGGCGGCGAGGAGTTCATCGGCATTCTGGAGAAGATGACTGCCGACGAGTTGGCGCGCCGTGCCGAGACACTGCGGCTTCTCGTATCCTCCTCATCCCTCACGGTCGACGGGGCTGCCTTGTCGGTCACAGTGTCCATCGGCGGGACTGTCGCCAGAAGCTCGGAGACGGTCGCCGAGGCTGTTCGCCGAGCCGACGAGTTGCTCTACCAGAGCAAGGCGGCCGGGCGGAACCGATGCAGTCTCGGCTAGGCGAATCCGGGATCGGCGACCGCGGCCCTCGGTAGACGCCTCGTGCCATCGCCTCGAGTCGTCTGCCTGGGAGGCCGCCCCGGCCTCTCGCCACTCAATCCGGCCTCCCACGAAGCTCATCAAGACGCGCAGAGCGGACAGCCCTGACGCCGGCGTTGTGAGGGGATTCGCGGAGAGGACGACGACGTCGGCAAGCTTCCCCGACTCGAGCGTTCCCAACTCGGTTTCGCAGTGCAGTGCGTACGCCGCTTCGGTCGTCATCATCCGCAGCCCCTGCCAGGCCGAGACGAGCTGGCCCGATGAGAGCGGCTCGCACGGCTCCCACGACGCGTACACGGGGCTCGCGTGGGTCGGCGAGACGAGGTTCGCGAGCCGGACGAGCGGGCTCAGAAAACCCGGATCGCACCACGGCCAGTCGCTGTCCGAGACGACATGCGCTCCGCTCCCGACGAGGTCGCCCCATCGCCGCACGAGGGTCTTGCGCAGCGTCGGAAGCAGGTCGTCGTAGACGTCGACGAAGCACGCATTCGTCGACTCGACCCCGGCGATGACGCCGAGGCGGGCGAACTCCGGAACGAGGTCGTCGCGGAGGAAGAGGTTGTGGAGGACCATCGGCCG
>JBFYQP010000160.1:0-6093 GCA_041302745.1 Candidatus Bipolaricaulota bacterium
TCTGCGTGTACACCGACGGGTCGTAGGACGGCTAGTCCACGGCAGCGCACGCGACGCCCCAGAGCCCGGGCTCGAGAGAGTACAGAGGGTCGACGGTGGGGTTCTCCCGGCCGACGAAGAAGCGGACGCCCGCGAGATCCGCTCCGTGCAGGGCGAGGACGTTGGTGGCGGCGATCCCCGAGTGCGAGAAGGCGTAGAGGCCGACGACGTCGTACGACACGGGTCCGCGCGCCGACTCGTGGAGCCTCTTGCCGTGGGCATCCGGTGCAACGCCCGTCGCGAACCGGATCACATCTCGCAAAGCGGCGAGGCACTTAGGGCCGCCGTAGTCGAACGTCCCCGTGCTCGCGGCGCCCGTTCGCGGGTCGGTCGTGCCCGGCCACAGGTAGGTGATGTACACGGCGCCAAGGGCGTTCGGATCGAGCTCGAAGGCGAAACCCCTTCTCGGCGTGAAGAAGCCGGAGACGTTCACGACGACGGGGGCTCCGTCAGCGTAGCGCGGAGTCCGCGGTTCCGAGACGTGTACGGCGATACGTCCGGCGGAGGAGTCGACGTACGTGATCCACGTGGTCGCAGGCGCGGCGCCCGTGGCTCCTGCCGCGGAATCGACGGCCTCGCCTCCGGCGGCAAGGCACAGGGCAAAGAGCAGAAGCAGTCGGGAGAGGCGCCTCAACGTTGGGCAGATCATCGTCCTCCTCTCTCGCTGTGCCGCGGGTGCCTCATCCTACGGTTCCGCGGGTTGGTAGGCCACAGGCAACGCCAAGGACCGCCGAGAACGCTCCCGCGATCCTCGGCAGGGTTTGACGATCCCGCGGTTCCCGTGTAGCCTGGCGTGACCGGAGCGGAAGGGAGAGCGGGGCGGAAGGGGCTCGATCGCGTGAAGGTCAGGGCGGTGCTCGAACGCCGGCATACGGCGGTTCTGGTCGGCATTCTCGCCGTCATCACCCTTGCTGTGACGTACTCGACGATCGAAGCGCTCTACCAAGCCGCGCTCACTGAGGAACGGGCCCGGCTGACCGAGATGGCGCGCAGTCAGGCGAGGCTCATCGAGGCCGTCGCTCGCAACGAACTCGAAGCAGGCACGGATCTCTCGCGGGCGACGGCGGCCACCGTCCGGCAGGTAGCCGTCGCTCACTCGCAGTACCAAAGCGTCGGGCGCACGGGGGAGTTCACCCTTGCGGCCCGCGAGGGCGACACGATCCGCTTCCTCCTGAGCCATGCGTCTGCGGCCGTGTCGGCGTCGCCTTCGGAGATCCCGTGGGACTCGAACCTCGCGGAGCCGATGCGGCGGGCCCTGCGACGGGAGTCGGGGACCATCATTGCGCTCGACTATCGCGGCCACACGGTGCTTGCCGCGTACGAGCCGGTGGATGTGCTCGATCTAGGAATCGTCGCCAAGATCGACCTCTCCGAGGTGCAGGCGCCATTCCGACGCGCCGGACTCGTGGCTGCCGGCCCGGCATTGGGGGCGATCCTGCTGGGAGCGTGGGCGTTCACCCGATTGTCGCGCCCGCTTCTGCGGCGAATGGAAGAGACGCAGGAGCGCTACGAGGATGTCGTCGAGACGATGGGCGACGGTCTTGCCGTGCAGGACGCGGAAGGCAGGATCACCTTCGTGAATGACCGCCTCTGCCAGATGCTCGGTCGCCGGCGCCGAGACGCCCTCGGGAGGCCCTTGACGGAGCTCTTCTCCGAGGAGTCCGTCGGGGCGCATCTCCGACAGATGGAGACGCTGCGCCCGGGGATGATCCGGAGCTACGAGTCCGTGCTGCGGCGCGAGGATGGGGCGCCGGTTCACGTCCTCGTGGCGCCGCGGCGGCTGCACAGCCGCATGCGCAAGTCTGCGGGGAGCGTTGTCGTCGTCTCGGAGATCACCGATCTCAAGGTCATGGAGGCGGCGCTTCGGCGGGAGAAGGAGCGCGCCCAACTCCACCTCGACGTCGTGGGCGTCATGGTCGTGGCTCTGGATTCCAGAGGTCGCATCGACCTCGTGAACCGCAGGGGGATCGAGGTGCTCGGATACGACTTTCCCAGCGACCTCGTCGGCCGTGACTGGTTCTCGACGTGCCTTCCCGAGGGTGCCCGTGCACAGACGCGTGCCGTGTTTGCGAAGCTGATGAGCGGCGACGCCGCCTCGGCCGCGAGCGCCGAGAACGCCGTGCTGCGCCGCGACGGAGACGCGCGGCTCATCCTGTGGCACAACACGATCCTCCGCGATGAGGAGGGAAGGATCTGCGGGACCCTGAGCTCGGGCGAGGACATCACGGAGCTTCGCCGCCAGAGCGAGCGCCTGGCGCACCTGAACGCCGTCCTGCGAGCGATCCGAAACGTGAACCAGCTCATCACTCGGGAAACGGATCGCGGTCGACTGCTTGCGAGCGGGTGCCGAGAGCTTGTCGCCACGGAGGGCGTGCGCTACGCGTGGATCGTCGAGGTCGACTCGGAGGGGCGCCCCCTCCGAGTCGGCGAGGCCGGGGTCGGCGGGACGTTCGCGCTTCTGCGCGAACAGATGCTGCGAGGCGATCTCCCAGCCTGTTGCCGGCAGGTGCTGTCGCGCGGCGAAGCGTTCGTTCTGACGGAGCCGACCGAGGATTGCGCCGGATGCCCTGCAAGCGTCCGCTATGAAGATACGGCCGCTGTTGTCGTGCCCCTGCGTCACGAGGCCCGAGTCCACGGCGTGCTTGTCGTTGCGATCCCGGCGGCATGGGCTGCGGACGACGAGGAGCTGTCGCTCTTCCGCGAGGTCGCGGGGGACCTTGCGTTCGCCCTGCACGGCCTCGACACGGCCGAAGCGAGCCGCCGCGCCGAATCCGCCCTGGAGACGAGTGAAGTGCGATACCGATCGCTCTTCGAGAACGCAGTCCTCGGCATCTACCAGACGACGCCGGGCGGCCGAATCCTCGCCGCGAACCCGGCCTTGATCGAGATGCTCGGGTTTGACTCGTTCGAGGAGCTGGCCGAGCGCAACCTCGAGGAGGAGGGCTATGCGCCGGAGTACTCCCGCTCGGCGTTCAAAGAGCGTCTCGAGCGCGACGGCGTCATCCTGGGCAACGAAGCCGCATGGCATCGGGCCGACGGCGCACTCGTCCACGTTCGCGAGAACGCCGTCGCCGTGCGGGACGCGGAAGGACGGGTCCTGTACTACGAGGGGACGGTCGAGGACGTCTCGGCGCGATGGGAGGCCGAGCAGGCGAGGACCCAGCTCGAGGCGCAGCTTCGCCAGACCCAGAAGCTCGAATCGATCGGCACGTTGGCAAGCGGGATCGCCCACGAGATCAACAACCCGCTGACCGGGATCATCAACTACGCGGAGCTGATCTCCGCTCGTGCCGACGAGGCGAAGATCCGCGAGTTCGCCTCCGAGATCGTGACCGAGGGGAACCGGGTGGCAAAGACGGTGCGCAGCCTGCTGTCGTTTGCGAGACAGGAGAAGGAGAGTCACAGTCCGGCGCGCATGGCCGACGTCGCGGAGGCGACCCTGTCGCTCATCGGCGCCGTCCTGCGCAAGGACCAGATCGAGGTGGTCGTCGACATCCCCGCGGACACCCCGCTGGTGCGCTGTCGCAGTCAGCAGATCGAGCAGGTTCTCATGAACCTGCTGACGAACGCGCGCGACGCCCTGAACGTTCGCTTCCCTGGGCACGATGAGCGGAAGCGGATCGAGATCCGCGCGAGGAGCGTCGTCCGTGACGGCGGCCTCTGGGTTCGCGTGACCGTGGAAGACGGCGGGATCGGGATTCCGCGCGCCATCCAGGACCGGATCTTCGACCCGTTCTTCACCACGAAGTCGCGAGACCAGGGAACGGGGCTCGGGCTCGCGATCAGCTACGGAATCATCCGGGATCACCGGGGAACGTTGACCGTGGAGAGCGAGGAGGGCGCGTTCACGCGCTTCACGATCGAACTTCCGGCCTGCGACGGGGACGGGGCCGAGTCCGGCGGAGAGGGAGGCTAGGGATGGCGAAGGTCCTCATTGTCGACGACGAGCGGAGCATCCGGACGACCCTCTCGGAGTTCGTCAAGGAGGACGGTCACGACGTCTGGACGGCGGAGAACGCGACCGATGGGCTGCGGCTCTTCTCGGAGGTCGCCCCCGACGTCGTCGTCACGGACATCGTCCTGCCGCGCGTCGACGGCATTACGCTTCTCCGGAAGATCCACGAGCAGAGTCCACAGACCCAGGTGGTTGTCATCACCGGCGAGCCGACCGTCGACACGGCGGCGGAGGCCGTGCGGCAGGGCGCGTTCGACTACCTTGCGAAGCCGATTACGGGGGGCGAGATTCGCGCGACCGTGGCGAGCGCCGTGCGGGTCAAGCATCTGGCCGACGACCGCCTTCGGTTGGAGGAGGAGAACCTTCGATACCGGTCTCACCTCGAGGAGGAGGTCACACGCACGACGGGAGAGCTCCGGGCGAGCGAGGCGCGATACCGCGCCGTCGTCGAGCACGCCACGGAGGCGATCTTCATCGCTCAGGATGGCGCCATTCCATTCGCGAACGCCGCCGCGACGACGATCTCTGGGTATTCGGCGGAGGAACTCCGAACGCGGCCGTTCGCCGAACTCCTTCACCCCGACGACAAGGTTGCTGTCCTCGATGGATACGCAAAGCAGCTCGAGGGGCGGGAGACCGGTGATTCCGACGAGCTTCGCGTCGTCCGGTCGGACGGGGCGGTCCGGTGGCTTCGCGTCCGCTCCGTCCTCATCGACTGGGAGGGGCGCCGCGCGTCGCTCAACGTCGCACGGGACGTCACGGAGCGCAAAGCCGCCGAGGACGGTGAGAGGCTGCGCAAGGAGCGGACCCACATCGCGGACGCGACGCTTCTTCGATTGGCGATGCTCCCGTCGCTCGGCTCGGGGGACCTCGAAGCCACGCTGCGAACCATCGCGGAGACGGTGGCCGACACGATCGAAGTCGAGCGCGTCGAGGTGTGGCTCGTGGAGCGAGAGTCGGAGGAACCGAGGTGCGCGGAGCTCTTCGAACGCACTCCCCGGAGGCACTCGAGCGGCCGCACGCCGTCTCTGACGACCCATCCGAAGTACTCGGCGGCCCTGAGCGCTGAGCGCTCGATCGTCGCATCCGATGCGCGCAACGACCCCCGCACGGCCGAGTTCAACGAAAGCCACTTCATCCCGCTCGGGATCGGGGCGTTGATCGATATGGCGGTTCGCGTGGGAGACAGGGTGGTGGGCACGTTCTCGGTCGAGCACGTCGGCCCGCCCCGCGCGTGGCCGGACGAGGCGGTCAGCTTCGTCAGCGGCGCGGCCGGACTCGTCGCCGTGGCGATCGAATCGGCTCGCCGCCGCAGTGCGGAGGAAGCGCTCGAGCGGAGCGAGGCGGAGTATCGCGCGCTGTTCGAGGACTCGCCCGTATCGCTGATGGTGGAAGACCTGTCTGGCCTGAAGCGCGCGTTCGATGACCTGAGGGCGCGGGGCGTCGTGGATCTGGAGTCGCACCTGCAGAACCACCCCGAGATGGTCGAGCAATTCCAGGGGTCGATCCGCATCCTTGACGCCAACGAGGCTGCCATCCGTCTGCACGGCGCGGCATCGAAAGAGGAGATGCTCAGTCGGAAGTTGGGAAGCGTTCCCGCCGACGCGCTGCCGATTCTGAGGGACCGACTGCTTGCGATGTGGCGCGGGGAGCGGATGTTTGAGGCAACCGCGAGCGACGAAACCCTCGACGGACGGTCCATGTACGTCGCCCTCCGCTGGAGCGTCCCCCCGGGCCAGCGGACCTCGCTGGAGCGTGTACTGCTGGCGAAGAGCGATATTACGTCGCTCGTCGAAGCACAGCGGAGCCTGCGCCACGCGCTGGACGGGGTCATTGAAGCGATCGGACGGGCGACCGAGTCGCGCGACCCGTACACGGCCGGCCACCAGAGACTCGTCACAGACCTCGCCGTTGCGATCGCAGGCGAGCTGGGACTCGAGACGAGGGTCATCGATGGGATTCGCGCCGCGGGACTCCTCCACGACGTCGGTAAACTAGCGATTCCGGCGGAGATCCTGAGCAAGCCAAGCGCCCTTTCTCGGATGGAGATGGAGTTGATGAAGGGGCACCCGGAGGCAGGGTACGAGATCCTGAAGACG
>JBFYQP010000061.1:0-4318 GCA_041302745.1 Candidatus Bipolaricaulota bacterium
GCCTTCCATCTTTCCCCGTCGTATGCTATCATCCCAAACGCAAGCCCGCTCGGCATCTGCGTCTCCGGCTTCCCTGGGATCACGCGCCGAGAAGGCTTTGGACGAGGGCGCGCCCCTCCTCCCCGAGGTCGCGAATGAACGAAGAGAGAGAACAGGACAGCACAGCGGACGCCGCGGACGACGCCATGCTCGCCACGTACAAGATCGCGGTCGAGCGAGCCCTTCCGCGCGTTCCGGTGAAGAACGGCGTCGTCGACATCGACTCGATCTGGGTCGAGACCTCCATTCCGTTCGACATCCTCGAGTCGATCCTTCGCCGCGACGACCTCACGATCCCCCCGAACGTCGAGCGCATCCACCTGAAGTCGCGCGCATCGCAAGGAGAGCCCAATGCCGCCCCGCGGGGACGCAAACGGCGTGAAGTTCGGAACTGATGGATGGCGCGGCGTCATCGCCCGCGACTTCACCTTCGACAACGTGGGCCGCGTCGCCGTCGCCGTCGCCGACTACCTCCGTTCCCCGGATCGTGGCTCGGCGAAGATCTACCGCGACTGGAAGGTTGAGCTTCGCCCCGCCGAGCGCGGCGTCATCGTAGGGTACGACACCCGGTTCCTGTCGGAGGAGTTCGCCCTCCACTTCGCCCGCGTCCTGCGCGACCGCGGCATCCCCGTCGTCGTCTCCGAGACGTTCGTCGCGACGCCCGCCGTCTCCTACGCCGTCGTCAACCAGCGGGCCGCCGCGGGGATCATGATCACGAGCAGCCACAACCCCCCGGAGTACAACGGCCTCAAGATCAAGTCCGAGTACGGCGGATCGGCGACCGATGACGTCACGCGCGCCGTCGAGGATCGCCTCCCCGACGCCGCGCCCGCGGTTCGCGACGACCTCCCCATCGAGCGCGTCGACCTGCGAACCCCGTACCTGAAGAGGATCCGCCAGCTTGTCGACCCCGACCGGCTCACCGCCTCGAAGATCCACGCCGTCGTCGACTCGATGTACGGGTCGGCGCTCGGGTACGTCGGCGAACTCCTTGGCGAGGCCGGTGTCGCGTACACACAGGTTCGTGGGTCGCGCGACGTCCTGTTCGGCGGCCGGAAGCCCGAACCGCTCGAGGAGAACCTGATCCCGCTGCGCGCCGTGATCGCGTCGATGGCCCGAAGTCGCAGGACGCCCGGTGCGCGGCGCGCCGGCGACCGGCTGATCGGCGTCGTCACCGACGGCGACGGAGACCGCATCTCGGCGATGGACGAAATGGGCGGGTTCATCGACGCGCACCGCACCTACGCGCTCATCCTGCGGTACTTGGTCGAGGAGCGCGGAATGCGCGGCCCCGTCGTCGTCTCGTTCAACCTCTCCGACATCGTCCGCCGCATGGCCGACGCGTACGGACTCGAGACCATCGAGACGCCCGTCGGGTTCAAGTTCGCCGCCGAGCACCTCCTGACGCACGACGCGCTCATCGCCGGCGAGGAGAGCGGGAGCATCGGGATGCGCGGGCACCTCCCCGAGCGGGACGGCGTCCTGTGGTCGATGATCCTTTGCGAGATCCTCGCCACGTCGAGCAAGAAGGCGAGCGACCTCGTCGCCTCGCTCCACAAGACGTTCGGCCCGCAGGTTTTCCACCGACGCGACATCGACGTCGAGCGCCGCGTCGAGGTCGTCGAAACCCTGAAGGCGAACCCGCCCGATCGGTTCGGCGGCGAGCCCGTCCGCGCGGTCGAGACCCTCGACGGCCTCAAGCTGCGGTTCGCCGACGGCTGGCTCCTCTTCCGCGCGTCGGGGACGGAGCCGATCCTGCGCATGTACTGTGAGATGAGGACCTCGAAAGAGGTCGCGAGGATGTTGGATCAAGCGGAAACGTTCGCGCGAGGAGTCTAGACACCATGGCAGGCAAGCAGATCGAGGCGTACGACTTCCACGCCATTGAAGAGCGATGGCGCGACACCTGGTCGGAGCGGGGCTTCTTCCGCGTCGACACCCAGGCGGAAGAGAACAGGTTCTACTACCTGAACATGTTCCCGTACCCCTCGGGCTACTTGCACGTCGGTCACGGCCGGAACTACATCATCGGCGACGTCTTCACCCGCACGAAGATCATGCGCGGCTACCGCGTCTTGAACCCGATGGGGTGGGACGCGTTCGGCCTCCCCGCCGAGAACGCGGCGATCGACAACAACACCCATCCCCGCGAATGGACGCTCAAGAACATCGTGAAGTCGCGCGAGCAGTTCCGCGCGTGGGGCGTCCAATTCGATTGGGAGCGCGAAGTCACCACCTGTCTCCCCGAGTACTACCGCTGGACGCAGTGGCTCTTCCTCCAGCTCTTCCACCGCGGCCTCGCCTACCGCAAGAAGGCGGTCGTCAACTTCTGCCCGAGCTGCAAGACCGTGCTCGCGAACGAGCAGGTCGTCGGCGGGGCGTGCGAGCGGTGCGGAGCGACGCCCGAGCCGCGCGAGCTGACGCAGTGGTTCTTCAAGATCACCGACTATGCCGACCGGCTCTTGAAGGACCTCGGCGAGCTCCACCACTGGCCCGAGAACGTCGTCAAGATGCAGGAGAACTGGATCGGGAAGAGCGTCGGCGCCGAGGTCACGTTCAAGGCCGAGACCGGCGACGACCTCGTCGTCTTCACGACGCGCCCCGACACCCTGTGGGGGGCGACGTTCATGGTCCTCGCCCCCGAGCACCCGCTCGTCGACCGGCTCACGACGAAGGCGCAGAAGGACGACGTCGCCGCGTACCGCGACCGCGCCATCCGCGCGACCGAGATCGACCGCCTGTCGACCGAGCGCGAGAAGACGGGCGTGTTCACCGGCGGCTACGCCGTGAACCCGGCAAACGGCGAGAAGGTCCCCGTCTGGATCGCTGACTACGTGCTGATGACGTACGGCACCGGCGCGATCATGGCCGTTCCCGCCCACGACGAGCGCGACTTCGCCTTCGCCGTGAAGTACGGACTGCCCATCATCCCCGTCATCGCGCGCACCGACGAAGTCGCGAAGAGCCTTGTCTGGCCGCGCTCAGTCGACGAGGCCTTCCCCCGACGGCTCGAGGCGCTCAACATCAACTACGAGACAGAGAAAGTCGAGGGCGGCGAGGGGCTGTTCGTCACGCTCAAGGGCGAGAAGCAGATCGACGCCTTCGCGCGCCTCGTGCGCGAGTGCATCGCCCACGGCCACTCGAACGAAATCGTCGGCCACCGGTTCCTGTTCACGTTCGAGGACGCGCAGATCGCCCTCGATTCCGTTCAGGCCGACGCAGAGATCCTCCGCCGCTGCAAGGCCCTCTACCACGGCTGCGGGAGGCACCGCTCGGTGCTCGAGATGCTTTGGGGGTGCAAGTTCTATCGCGACGTTCTCTTCCACGCCGAGCGCGGGGCGATGATGGGCTCCGGCCCGTTCACCGGCACCCCCGGCGACTGCGCCCAGACCGAGGTAGCCCGCTTCCTCGAGAAGAAGGGCACCGGCAAGGAGGCCGTCAACTACCGCCTCCACGACTGGCTCATCTCGCGCCAGCGGTACTGGGGCGCGCCGATCCCCATCGTCCACTGCCCGAAGTGCGGCGAGGTCCCCGTCCCCGAGAAAGACCTCCCCGTGCTCTTGCCTGAGGCGAAGACGATCGGAAAGATGGGGCTCTCCGACATCCCCGGCTTCGCCGACAGCAAGTGCCCGAAGTGCGGCGTGAAGGCCAAGCGCGACGGCGACACGATGGACACGTTCGTCGATTCGTCGTGGTACTACCTGCGCTACATCGATCCCAAAGACGCGAAGCACGCGTTCGTCCGCGAGCACGTCGATCGGTGGCTCCCCGTCAACCAGTACGTCGGCGGCGTCGAGCACGCGATCCTTCACCTGCTCTACTCGCGGTTCATCACGAAGGCGCTCTACGACATGGGCCACGTCGGGTTCCAGGAGCCGTTCGCGCGCCTGTTCACGCAGGGCATGATCTGCCACCCCGCGTACCGCTGCGCCAAGCACGGATGGGTCCACCCAAGCGAAGTCGCCGCAGGCGACAAGTGCCCGAAGTGCGGTGAGGCGCTCACCGTGTCGAGCCTCAAGATGTCGAAGTCGAAGCGGAACACCGTCGACCCCGCCGACATCATCGCGCGGTACGGGGCCGACGCCGAGCGCGTCTACACCCTCTTCATGGGACCGCCCGACCGCGACATCGACTGGTCCGAGGAAGGCATCCGCGGCTCGTACCTGTTCCTGAACCGCGTCTGGACCCTCATCGTCGGCCACGTTGACGCCCTTGCGCCCGTGGGCTCAGCCCCGAACGCCGACGGGCTCGACGAAGCCGGCCGCGCCCTGTGGCGCCG
>JBFYQP010000174.1:0-5606 GCA_041302745.1 Candidatus Bipolaricaulota bacterium
CTTCTTCCGAGGAAGTGCTCGCGCGGGTACCCGAGCATGTCGACCATGAACGGGTTCACGTCGGCGATTTGCCCGGTCGAAGCGTCGAGGAGGAGAATCCCGTCCTGAGCGGTCTCGAATAGGCGACGGTACCGAGTCTCCGACTCCTTCAGCTGCTGCAGCGAGCGCCCGTCCTCGGCTGCATCGAAGCCGCAAGCCCAATCCGGCCGAGAAACGCCTTCCCCTGCATCCGAGCGATCGGGACTGCCCGCAGTGCTCATTTCTGCACCGCCTATCACCTATCCACTCTACAATCGACAGCTTGCCGTCGTCAACCGAGCGGGCGCGGTCCGCTCCCCTTCGCCGCAACGCGGTCGACGACGGGCACCGATCTTCGCGCGGGTCACGCGGCGACCGCCAACAGAGAACACGCGGCGCACCTCCTTTGCCCACAGGCGAGTCCGCATGGGCGTTCACGCGGCTCTGCAGGCCCGTCGACAACGAGCCGACACGGGGCTGGTTTCGCGCAACGATTCGTGCTAGGGTGAATCGCCACCCGCGGAGCAACTTCACCGCGAACACGAGAAGAGAGGAAGAGACCACAGCGGGTGGGGCGGGCCCTGAGAGCGAGACCAGGGCCCGTCACTTTTCCCTGAGACAAGCTGGACTCGCGAAGGGCGCGATCGCTCGGTCGATTGCGCATGGTGGAGGCGTGGCGTGGAGCTATTCGCGAAAGCTCTCCGATTCAAGCTCGGCAAGTCGTCCGACGACGTCGATCGGGTCCTCGCCCATCTTGTTCTTCACGCGGGAAGCCGCGTGCCCTTCTACCGGGACCTGTATGCCAGGGCGGGAGTCGACGTGTCTTCCTTCCACGGATCGGCGGATCTGCCGACGCTGCCCAGCTCGACGAGGGACGCACTCCAGCAACCCCCGGACCGAGACCACGTTCGAGACGACCGCGACCCTCTCCGCTGCTCACGGACCAGCACAAGTGGCTCGACCGGCCAGCCGCTCACCATCTACCTCAGCCGGCCCGAGCTCTACTTCCGTCGCTTGAGCGTGCTGGCGGGCCTCCGACGCTACGTCCCGCTTCGCTTCCCGCTCTGCATTGCCGACGTGGGTTCGATGGTCCCCCACCGCGCCAACACTGTCGAGCAGAGCCTGGGGGTCGTCCGCATGCTTCGCATTCCCGGAAATGCCCCGCTTGCGGAACAGCGCGCGGCGCTCGTCCGCTATCGGCCGACTCTCATCGAGGGCTACCCGACGTGCCTAGGCCTTCTGGCTGAAAGCCTCTCGGAAAGCGAGGCGAAGCTCGTCCGTCCCGCGCTCGTCGCGACCCGCGGCGAACGGCTCCGCGAGGAGACGCGCGAGGTTCTGAGACAAGCCTTCCGGGCGCCTGTCGCGAACCTCTACAATTGCGAAGAGGTGGGAAACCTCGCCTGGGAATGCCCCGACCACAGCGACAGGTTCCACCCGAACCGGGACACGTGTGTGCTCGAGGTGCTGGACAGCGAACGGCGTCCGGCTGTGGGCGAGGGCGACGTCGTCGTGACCAACCTCTACAACCACACGATGCCCTTCGTGCGCTACGAACTCAGCGACCAAGTGCAGCTTTTGGGCGACGCGGGCACAACGTGTTCGTGTGGAGCCAAGGGCCCCTGGCTGACAGGTCTCAGCGGCAGCGAGGACGACTTCGTCTCGTTTCCCGATGGCCGCCGCCTCGCGCCTCTCGTTCTTCCGAACGCCCTCTTCAACGCCCTCCGCGTCCCCGATGACCCGCATCGGCTGAGCCCTTCGGTCCATCGCTACCAGATCGTCCAGGAAGCGGACTTCTCGCTCCGCGTGATTCTTGACTGGCGAGGGCCCGACGACGACGCCCTGTGGCGGCAGATCACGTCCGAGATGAACGAGGCATGCCAAGGCCTTCCCTGCACGGTGGAGAAGACGGCGGCGTTCGAGCTGACGCCGGCGGGCAAGTTCAAGGAGGTCCTGTCTCGGGCGCGCGGCGCCGCCGGCCCGAGGCGCCCCCTACCAGCGCAGCGTGACTCCGGCTCGTAGGCCGTCGAGTCCGTCCGCCGTCAGCGCAAGTTCGACGGACAGGTCGATCGCTGCGCTCAGTCCGACGCAGGCCTCGACCGAACTCATCGCCCAGTCGAAGGCGCTGGACGCCTCACCGCCGAAGTACGTGTTCGCGAGCACACGATTCGCGCCGCCAAAGCAGCCGGTCCAGATCGACTCGATCGAAAGCAGCTCCCGGTAGTCTGCGTAGTATTCATCGCCGTTCTCGACCGCGTCGTCGATCGATTCGATGATGCTTCCGGACTCCTCGGTTGTGATCACGAACCGTCCCGCATCGAGGACGGTGAGGGTTCGTACCGCGACCCCGTTCCAGTCGCATGCGACCGCAACGCCACCCAGGCCGAGCCCGACGACCTCCGACTCCTGCGCTCCGAAGTAGACCCCAAGGTACGACTCCACGCAGAGAAGCCCACCACCGATCGCGACGGTCGGCGTCGCGGTCGCTCTACTCGCCTCGATGTCGTAGGCGAGCTTGAGATCCGTCTCGATCGGGCCGATGCCGAGGTCGACGTTCTCGAACTCAACGGCGAAGAAGTCGACCCCGTCGGCCGTCGCGTAGGCGATCGCCCTGACATTTCCTACGCGGCCGAACCCGAGTCCGCTCACGGACAGCTTCTCGCCCGTGAACCCCCGCCCGGAGACGACCGGGTCGGTCGCGTAGTGGCGGTAACGACCCGTCGCGCCGTGGACGATGTCGATCCCGCGGAAGTCCTCGTCCTCGATCCGCGCCCCACACTCGGCGATCGAGACGATCTCGAGCCCACCGACCCATCCGGCGAGGCGAATGGCGAGGCCGTCAGCAGGTCCGCCGAGGACGGCGTTGCCCAGCACCGCGTAGAAGAAGTCGACGTCCATCCCGGCGAGCCGTAGCGCCACAATCGCCTGTGCGTAGAGAAAATCGGTCGTGGACGGTCCGAACAGCGCGGCTCCCTGCGCGTCAACCGCGCCGAGGCAAGCATGGACGCCGAACTCCTGCCACAGGTAGCCGACGTCGAGTCGCAACTCCGAGTCGCTCGTCCAAAGGACCGGCCCGCTCTCGTACGCCAAGCCGAGCGTCGATCCGCTGCCGCCGAAGAGCGTGACACCCGGCTCGAGCGCGATTCCCGCAGTCCACTCCGCCGACCACGACCCCGCCGCGATCCCGGAAAGCGCGAGGAGCGCGATCCCTATTGCGCCAACGCCAATCGCTCGTTCGCTCACCCGTCTGCCTTTCATCGCGCGACGTACACGGCATCCTCGGCCGTCTTCACAACCCACGTCTCCACGAACTCGCCCTCGTCGGTCGCGAGCACGACCCGCGCCTCTGTGACGACCAGCGCGGGGGCGTCTCCGGTCACCGTGAACGTGAATCTGAGGATGTCGCCGCCGACCACGCCGTCCGCTCCGTTTGCGGCAATCACGGCCCCGCCCGCAGGGCCAAATGCTTCGGCGAGCACAACGAACCCGTTCACTCCTTCAACTTCAACCGAGGCGGGGTCGATATCGCTGAACGCGATCGCCTCGCCGCCGACCTTCCCGAGCTGAATCGCGCCGAGCCCGCCGCCCGGCATGTCCACAACGGACGCAAGGACGCAGCCTTCGCGCCCCCGCACTTCCACTCCACCGACGTAGAGCGTCGGAAGCCCGGCCGATGTCCCGAATAGCCCGGAGCATGCCGCAAGGCCGGCAAGGACCGCCGTGCCCATCAATCCCGCGGCGAAGCGAGCGGGCCGGCTCCTGCACTTCGTTCCGTGCGTCTCCATGGTTCTCTCCTGTTCCCGGGCGAGTCCGCGGGGGAGTCATCTCCTCACGAACTCCTAGTATAGGATAAGAGGCTACACGCAACAACCGGTGAGCACAGAGCCGGGCAACCTCTTCCGCTTCACTCACTCCCACAAGCCGACGGTTCGCCCTAAACTGGGTGACGGCGGCAAGAGGCCGCTTCGGGAAGAAAGGACACCATGCGAAGGAGCACGCGCTACGCGCTGATCGGTGCCGGCATCCTCTGCGTCTGTTTCGGGGTCGTTGGCATCGTCGTGCCCGTGCTCCCCACGACGCCGTTCCTTCTTCTGGCGGCGTTCCTCTTCGGACGCAGCAGCCATCGATGTCACCGTTGGCTGCTTTCGAACCGCCTCTGCGGAGACTACGTGCGTCGGTACGTCGAACGACGGGCGATGAGACGTCGGCACAAGCTCGTCACCCTCGTTCTGCTCTGGAGTGGAATCGGGTGCTCCATCGCCTTCGCGGTCCAGATCCTCTGGGTGCGTCTGCTCTTGGCCGCCGTCGCCGCCGCAGTGACCGCCCACATCCTGGCCATTCGAAGCGAGTGAGGCGCCGCTCATCCGCGCGGCGCCTCACCTCACAACAACGTCCTGTCGCGTCCCCGACTACTTCGGGATCTCGTCGAGCCGAATGCCGAGGGCGGCGGCGACTCCCTTCCCGTACGCCGGGTCCGCCTTCATGCAGTTTCCGGTGTGCCGGATCTTGACCTCCCGCGGCGCATCGCCCATCGCCCGCGCCGTGTTCCCGAAGAGCGCCTCCTGCTGCTCGCGGTTCATCAGCCGGAAGAGGAGTCCCGGCTGGGTGTAGTAGTCGGCGTCATCCTCGCGGAAGTCCCAGTGCGCGGCATCGCCGGCAAGTTGCAGCGGCGGCTCGGCGTACTCCGGCTGCTCTCGCCACTCGCCGTAGCTGTTGGGCTCATAGCCAAGCGTGCTCCCGTAGTTGCCGTCCACGCGCATCTGCCCGTCGCGATGGAACGCATGGACCGGACAACGCGCCGCGTTCACCGGGATCAGGTGATGGTTCACGCCGAGGCGGTACCGCTGGGCGTCGCCGTACGAGAAGAGGCGTCCCTGGAGCATCTTATCGGGCGAGAACCCGATCCCCGGCACGACGTTGGCCGGGTTGAACGCAGCCTGCTCGACGTCTGCGAAGTAGTTGTCCGGGTTGCGGTTGAGTTCCATGACCCCGACCTCGTGAAGCGGGTAGCCCTTGTGGTACCACACCTTCGTCAGGTCAAAGGGGTTGTACGGCATCTTCCGAGCTTGCTCCTCCGTCATGACCTGGATGTAGAGCTTCCAGCGCGGGAACTCGCCCTTCTCGATCGCGTCGTAGAGGTCGCGCTGGTGGCTCTCGCGGCACTTGCCGACGATCGCCTCGGCTTCGGCGTCCGTGAGGTTCTTGATCCCCTGTTGGCACACCCAGTGGAACTTGACCCAGTGCCGCTCGCCCTGCGCGCTGATCATGCTGAAGGCGTGGCTGCCGAATCCGTGCATGTGCCGGTACGACGCCGGGATGCCGCGGTCGCTCATCGTGATCGTGATCTGGTGCAGCGCCTCGGGAAGCGACGTCCAGAAGTCCCAGTTGTTCTTCGCGCTGCGCAGGTTCGTGCGCGGGTCGCGCTTCACAGCGTGGTTCAGGTCGGGGAACTTCAGCGGATCCCGGAGGAAGAACACCGGCGTGTTGTTTCCCACGAGATCCCAGTTCCCTTCCTCCGTGTAGAACTTGACGGCGAAGCCGCGGATGTCGCGCTCGGCGTCCGCGGCCCCCCGCTCGCCAGCCACCGTAGA
>JBFYQP010000188.1:0-4147 GCA_041302745.1 Candidatus Bipolaricaulota bacterium
TGTACAGGCCGTTGAAGACGCCGCCGCTCGTGGCGCAGGACCCGATCGCGACCACGAGCTTCGGCTCCGGGACTTGCTCGTAGATGCGCACGAGGCGCGGCTCGATCTGCCGCGTCACGGGTCCCGAACACGCCATGATGTCGCAGTGGCGGGGAGTCCCCTTCAGGAGGACGCCGAAGCGCTCGAGGTCGAAGCGGGGCGTCAGGGCCGCAATGATCTCAATGTCGCAGGCGTTGCAGGCGCCGGTGTTGAAATGCAGGATCCACGGCGACTTCCTCTGTCCCCAGCGGACCATCTTGCGAGCGACGTTCATGCCGACGTTACCTCCGGAAGAGAATGAACAAGGCCAGCAGGGCCCCGAGCACGTAAACGATCGAGAAGGCAAGGCTACCGGCGACCCCGGTCGGCGACGTCGCGACGATCAGCGTGACGACGTGGAGGATCGTGAAGAAGAACGCGAAGGGGAAGAACTCGCTGTAGTCGGGCTGCGCGCGGTGAGTCTCGAGGTTCTCTCCGCCGGCGTACGGCTTGTCGAGGGCGCCCTTCGGCCCCTTCCTGCGGGCCGCGAGCGGACTTAGGGCGGACGAGAACGCTCCGACGAGGACGACGAGAAGGGTCAGAACGACGGGTGGAACGAGGAGGAGCATCGATCCCGACATTGCTTATCCCTTCATCCTTCTCGTGTTCCCGACGTCGAGAGAGTCATGCTTGCGGTAGAACCCAAGGATGATCCCCGCGACGACGACCACGACGACGACCTCGATGACGATCACCGTGACGACCAACGCTTGGGCGAGCGCCATGCGCCCCGAGAGGTACCCCGCGGCGATCAAGAAGAACGTCACCGACTTCATGAGAATCTCAAGGCCGATGAGGATGCGGACGAGGTTGCGGGTCGCGAGCATGCACCACAGCCCGTCCACGAGGAGGAGGACGAAGAAGGTGAAGTAGAGCCAGAACGACTGGGGCATCTCAATCGTCATCTTTGGCCTCCTTCCGGAACAGAACGAGCACCCCGAGCGCGCCCGCCAGGAGAATAAGGATCTGCCCGAAGAGGTCGAGCTGCCTCATGCTCCACAGGAGCGTGCGCACGTCGCCGTCACCCTTCGGTAGGTGCAGAACGATGTCGACCGGCGCGTGAACGAACGACAGCGCGACGCCGGCGGCGATGAGCACCAGCGGAAGCGGCCAGATCCGGCGAAGCCGGCTGCGGCGGCTGGCAATCTCCTCCTGGATCGACCGCGGCCGTGTGAGGCTGGCAACGCTCACCAGGACGACGGAGATGAGGCCGGCGCATACTGAGAGCTCCAGGACGGCCGCGAGCGTCGCCCCCATGCTGAACATCACGACCGAAAGGAGCGCGCTCGCGAGCGCGAGCCCGAGTGTCGCGCGCAGGAGGGTCGTCGTCATCGACGCCCACAGTGCGGCGAGGACGAGGACGACCAGAAGGAGCGTGAACCAAATCATGCTCCACCTCCCAAGAGGATCCTGAGCGCGAACGGGAATCCGACTCCGAGAGCGATCGTGATCAGCGCAAGCGCCACCGCCGGCACGAGAAGCCCCGCGGAGGCCTCGCGCGCGCCAGACCACTTGTCAACCGGTTTCCCGAAGAAGACCTTTCGCTGAAGCGAGAGGAAGTAGGCGAGCGTCACCAGGCTTGCCAGGATCGCCACGGCGGCGAACGCGTACTCTTTCGCGTTCCACAGCGCGAGGACGATCAGGAGCTTGCTCCAGAAGCCGGCGAGCGGCGGCAGCCCGGCGATCGAGAGCGAGGCCACGGCCGTGGTCCCCGCCGTCACCGGCATGCGCGCGCCGAGCCCGCCCATCTCGTCCATGTCGAGGGTGCCGAGCTGTCTCTCAATCGCGGCGGCGTTCGCGAACAGCTGGGACTTCGAGATCGCGTGATTAAAGAAGTGCAGGCCCGCTGCGAGGATGCCGAGGTGGAGGTCGCCGCCGAGGGCGAGCACGATGTAGCCCATCTGGCTGATGCTCGAGTACGCGAGCATGCGCTTGAAGTTCGTCTGCGTCAGGGCCAGGAAAGCGCCGACGACGATCGTGACGGCGCCGACGACGAGAAGGATCTCGCGGCCGGGAGTCGCGCCGCCGAGCGTCGATTGGGCGATCCGCAGGAGCGCGAAGATCCCCGAAGCCTTCGTGACGATCCCCGCCATGAAGACCGACACCGGCGCCGGCGCCGCCGTGTACGCGTCCGCCAGCCATCCGTGGAACGGCACCATGGCTCCCTTGACGAAGAGGCCGCAGAGGAAGAGGGCCATCGCAATCCACGCGAGAGGGGCATTCGCCGCGAGTCCCGTTCGTGCCGCGTCGAGCGTAATGCCGTCGGTCGAGAGGAGGAAGAAGCCGAGCGAGGTCAGCATGAGTACGCTCGCCACGACCGACAGGAAGATGTACTTCCACGCTCCCTCAAAGACGTGGTCGCCCCGCCCCGCCGCGATCAGGATGAAGGTTGCGACCGCCGTGACCTCGACGAAGATGTAGAGCGAGAACAGGTCGCGCACCATGGCGATTCCGTTGATGCCGACGACGGCGACAAGGACGAGGTTGGCGAAGAGGAACCTCTCGTTGACGCTCTCGAGCGTACGGCGCGCGACGAGGAGCGCCGCCATGCCGACCAGTCCCGTACAGAGAATCAGAAGCCCGGAGAGCCCGTCCGTTGTGAGGTGGAAGCCGAGCAGCTTCTCGAGCGGCGCAAGGAGTCCGACATCGATCGTCGCAAAGCGGTCGAGGACGGCCGCCGCGGCTTCGAGGGCGAGGATCCCGAACGCGATCCACAGACCTGCCGCCCGTGCGCGCTTCGGCAGAAGGTAGAGGAGCACGACGGCGACGAACGGGACGAGAAGAAGAAGGGCGCTCATCGTCCGCCCCCTACGACAGCGAGCACCGCGAGGACCACGGCGGCCGCGCCGGCCAGCGCCCAGAGGACGTACCGGTTCACGTTTCCGTTGTGGGCCTTGCGCAGGACCCAGCTTGCCGCGAGCGCCGACTGTGCGGCGAGCCCGCTGTAGACCCAGTCAATCGCCCGATCGAGGGCGTAGAGCCCCTTCGACGCCACGCCCACGACCCCGCCGAGCATTCGGTATGGATCGAGGGCCCCCGTCGCCTGCAGCTTGTAGACCGACGAGAGTCCCGGCGCGTGATGGATGTGGTCGACGGCGCCGATCCCTTTCCCTGTGCGGTGGACGCCGAACGCGTGGTTCGCGACGGCCAGCGCAAGCACCCCGGCGGTCAGCCCGACAAGCATCATGTTGGTCGGGAAGCCGGCGAACGTCCCGCCGTGCGCGCCCTCCATCGCCGTTCCCAGCACGGGCTGGATCAGCCGCTCCAGAGGGAGCGAGTTCGCTACGCCGAAGACGATGCACAGCCCGGCGAGGACGATCATCGGCAGGAGCATCGGCCACGGGGCTTCCTTCACGGTTCGCTTCGCGTCCGTCTGCTTACCGAAGAACGCAGCGTGTCCGAGCTTCAGGAAGGACGCCGCCGTGAAGAACGAGCCGGCGAGCGCGATCGCGTAGAAGATCCAACCCCGCTCGAGGGCGCCGTCGTAGACGAGTTCCTTCGAGAAGAAGCCGTTGAACGGCGGGACACCCGAGATCGATGCGGCCGCAATCAAGAAGCAGACGGTCGTGATCGGCATGCTTCGTCCGAGTCCGCCGAGTTCGTGGAGGTCCGTCGTTCCCGTCTCCTTCTCCACCGCGCCGGCCGAGAGGAACAACGACGACTTGTAGATCGCGTTGTTCACCATGTGAAACAGGCCGCCGACGATGCCGACCGGAAGAGCCGTTCCAATCCCGAGGATCATGTACCCCACTTGGCTGATCGCGTGGTAGGCGAGGAGCTTCTTGTAGTCCTTCTGCACGAGGGCCATCAAGACTGCGAGCAGGATCGTCGCGGCGCCGATCCCCATCAGGACGGGCGAGACCCACGACTCAGGCGTCAGGACGAACAGGTCGAGCGAGATGCGCGCGAGGAAGTAGATCCCGAGCAGCTTCTCCAAGCTTCCGGGCAAGAGCGCCATGAACGGCAGCGGCGCGTCGATCGCGGCGTCGGGGATCCAGCTGTGGAACGGCATCGCCCCCGCCTTCCCCATGGCTCCGATCATGAGGAGCAGGAAGGCGACCGCGCCGAG
>JBFYQP010000202.1:0-2580 GCA_041302745.1 Candidatus Bipolaricaulota bacterium
CCTACGCCTTCCAGATCGTCCAGATCCCCACAAGGATGAACAGAGCGCCCGCCGCAACGCGGATCCACTTCGTCCACACGTCCGGGAGCAGATGATGAACGGCGACGGCCAAGAGCACAGCGAGAACGGTCGACAGGAGCAAAGCAACGCCGGCTCCGATCAGGACTCCCCACGGAGACGTCGTCTCCATCGCAAGGCAGAACACCGTGAGTTGCGTCTTGTCGCCGAGTTCGGCCAGGAAGACGAGAGCCAACGTGGAGAGCGCGATCTTCAGCATGAGATCCTCCTTGGGCGCAGAGTGTAACCCCGGCCCACGCGGCAGCCGGAAAACGCCGCGCCTCCGATTGCGTTTCGCCGGAGACCTCGCTATCATCCGCCGACGCGCCAAGGGCACTTCCTTCGGGCGCGTTGCCCGACGTACAGCAGATGGAGCCTGTAGAGAACATGAGAGAGGGAATCGTGCTTCTCGTGGCGGTGTTTGCCCCCCTGGCGGGGGCGTTCCTGCTTCCGCTCCTTGGGGTGTGGTCGAGGCGCCTGCGCGATGTTTCGGCCTTGGCGATGGTGCTCGCGTCGCTCGGGGCGTCGCTCGCCCTCGTGCCCGGCGCCCTGCGGGGCGAGGTCGTCGCGTGGAGCGTCGCCGGTCCGCTCGGGCTTTCGTTCTCCCTCTCCGCCGACGCGCTCGCCGTGTTCATGGCGATCGTGTCCTCGCTTGTCGGCGCAATCATCATCCTCTTCTCGTTCGACTACATCCGCCACTACGAAAACCAGAACGAGTACTACACGATGGCCGTCGTCTTCCTCGGCGCCATGATGGGCCTCGTCTTCTCGACGAACCTCGTGTACCTCTACGTTTTCTGGGAGATCACGGGGATCGCAAGCTGGCGACTCATCGGCTTCTACCGCGGCAAGGCCGATGTCCTCAAGGCGGACAAGGCGTTCCTTATGACGGCCTTCGGAGCGCTTGTCATGCTGATCGGGATCCTCGCCGTCTACGGGATGACGGGCACGTTCGACCTCGAAGCGATGAAGGGAACGGCCCTTCCGCTTGGGATCTCGGCCCTTCTCCTCGTCGGCCTGCTCTCGAAGTCGGCCACGCTGCCGTTCCAGACGTGGCTCCCCGACGCGGGCGTCGCCCCGTCGCCGGTGACCGCGCTCCTGCACGCCGCCGTCCTCGTCAAGATCGGCGTGTACGTGTTCGCGCGGCTGTTCCTGTCGACGTTCGCGTTCGACGAGGCGCTGCGCACGATCGTCGCGTCGATCGCCGGGGCGAGCGCGCTCGTGAGCGCGGGCGCCGCCCTCATCGAGACGGACTTCAAGCGGATCGTGGCGTACTCGACGGTGAGCCAGATCGGCTTCATCTTCCTCGGACTCGCGATGGGGAACGCACTCGGCGCAGCCGGCGCGCTCCTTTACATCCTCATGCACGGGCTCGCGAAGGCCGGTCTCTTCCTGTCGGCCGGCATCGTCGAGCAGAACGCCGGAACGAAGGACATCACGAAGCTCGGCGGGCTGATCCGTTCCATGCCGTGGACGGCGGTCGCCTTCCTCCTTTGCGCGTTCTCGGTCATGGGGATTCCGCCGTTCGGCGGCTTCTTCGGCAAGTACATGGTGATCTCGGCGGCGGTCTCGGGAGATGAGCTGGTCTTCGGCGCCGTGTTCCTTGCCGGCGCGCTCCTCACCATCCTCTACCTCTTCCGCCTGTTCACCAAGGTCTTCCTGGGCGAGCCGCACGGAGCCCTCGCGCCGGAAAGGTCGCGCCTGATGGTGGCCTGCGTCGTCCTGCTCGCCGCGCTCTCCCTCGTGGGCGGACTCGCGGTCGGCTGGCCGTCTGATCTGGCGCGCGTCGCGATCTCTCAGATGCTGGGGGTGGCGGGATGACGCCTCTCGTTCTCATCTTGGCCATCGCCGTCCCGGCCGCCGCGGGGCTCTTGGTTCTACTCCTGCCGAGCCGTCGCGCGCCGTGGGCGCCCGCCGTCCTCGCCGCGCTCGCATGCGCCTTCGAGCTCGCTCTCGCCGTCTACGCCTTCCCGCACGACTTCGCGTTTGCCTGGTCGTGGATGGGGTTCGGCGCCGAGTTCGCGCTGAAGCTCTCGCGGTTCAGCGCGTTCATCCTGCTCGGGATCGCGACGTTCTCGTTCCTCGTCACGGCGTACTCCGCTGTCTCGATGGCGAAGGCGCCGTCGTCACGCCGGTTCCACGCGTGGGTTCTGTTCACGGTGGCGCTCTCGGCCGGCGCCGTGCTCGCCGACAACCTGATCCTCTTCCTCGTCTTCTGGGAGGGCCTGCTCCTTACGCTCTTCGCGATGATCGCCGCCGGAAAGACGCGCCCGTTCGCGACGGCCGTCAAAGCCTTCGTCATCGTCGGGCTGACCGACCTCGCCCTGATGTTCGGCGTGATGCTCACCGGCCACCTGGCGGGGACGCTGTCGATGTCGGCGATTCGTCTCCCGCTCGACGGACTCGGCGCGGTCGCCTTCCTGCTCCTCATGATCGGAGCCATGGGGAAGGCGGGGGCGATGCCGTTCCACAGCTGGATCCCCGACGCCGCGATCGACGCGCCGCTGCCGTTCATGGCGCTCT
>JBFYQP010000074.1:0-3869 GCA_041302745.1 Candidatus Bipolaricaulota bacterium
ATCCTGGGCCTGGACGGCCTGCCAGAAGGCCCGCTCCACGGTGGGAAGATTGAACACGACCGCCGCGACGAGAGATCCCGACACAAGCCGCGGGAGCGAGAGCCCCGCCATGCTCACAAGCGGGTTCGCGGCGTTCCGCAGAGCGTGCTTCCAGATCACCGATCGCTCCGCCAGCCCCTTCGACCGGGCCGTGACGACGTACGGGTCCGCGAGCGCCTCCTGGAGACTTCCCCGCGTCTGGCGAGCCCAACCGATCCCCTCCGCGGCTCCGGCCGCCGCCCACACGGGCCACAGATGCCACAGGAGGTTCCCGACCTTTCCCCACGACCACGGCGCTCCAAGGTAGCGAGGGTCGAACAACCCTCCGACTCCCAGTCCGAGATCGCCCACCCTCACGGCGACGAGAAGCCAGAGGAGAAGAAGCCCAAGCAGGAATGCCGGGACGGACAAGAGACCGAACTCAAGGGCGGCGCCCAGTCGATCGACGACTCCGCGCGGCCTTGCCGCCGTCCACACGCCAAGCGGGATGGCGAAGGCGAGCGCCACAAGCATCGTGGAGCCGGCGACGAGGACCGTCCACGCGAGGCGACCGGACAGGAACAGGGCGTCAAAGGCCGGGAGCGCCGACTCGAACGAGAGCCCGAAGTCGCCTCGCAGGACGACGTTCCGCAGCCAGAGTCCGTACTGGACGAGGATGGGGCGATCCAGCCCGAAACGGGCGCGGAACGCCTCGAGCGTCGAGCGGGAGACGTCCGGGTTCGCCTCGAGGCGCGTCCACGCGTCGCCGGGAGCCATGTGGACAAGCAGGAAACAGACGAACGTCACGGCCAGGATGAGGGGAACGACCGCCGCAACCCGGGAGGCGACGTACACGGGAAGGCCGCGATCGGAGCCCCAGCGGGCGGGCCTTCTACGGCGCGAGACGCGTGTCGAAGACGAGGTCGGCGGCAAGAGCATTCTCCCCCGTCGGGTGCCCGTTGGGGTTGGCCATTTCCCCGTTCCCCACGTGAGCGTAGTACGCGTACCGGAACGCGGGGTAGACCGTGTAGATCAGCCCGGCGTCGCGGGCTGCGAGGCTCTGCAGCGTCTGGTAGATCCCGAACGCCTCGTTCACGTCGAGGGTCGCCGTGCCGCGCGCGAACAGCGAGACGAGCTCGGTCTCCGTCTGCGTCGGTTCCTGGCAGCCCGAGAGGTGCCAGAAGTGGAGTCGGCCGCACGGAGCGTAGACCCCCGCCAGGCTGTTCGGGTCGATCCCTCCGGTGAACCCAAGCACGGCGGCATCGAACGCCCCCGAGAACAGACGATCGAGCATGAGCGACGTCTCGAGCGGCTCGAAGCGGACGTCGAGGCCCGCCAGGCGGGCGCGGTCGGCGATGATCAGGCACTCGCTCTCATACTCGGACAGCCCCGCCGCCGTCGAGAGCCGGATCTCGAGCGGCGATCCATCCGGAAGGTCCCTCCAGCCGTCCCCATCCCGATCGACGACGCTGAGATCGTCGAGACCCCGCATCGCGAGGACCATGTCGTACGAGAGACCCGTCGGATCTGCGCCGGTGATGTCGCTCCCGTACCCGCCACGGCCCGCGTAGAACGGGGAACCGAGGCTGACCGGACTCCACTGCAGCACGGCCAGCCCGTGGAAGACGGCCTCGATCATGGCCCCCTTGTCCACAAGACGGGCGAACGCCTGTCGGAAGCCCGCGTCGCGGTACAGGGCCCGCTTCACCTCGTCGCGCCCCTCGCGCAGACCGATGTCCTGATTGAACGAAAGCCACGCGCTGCCGTACATCGGAACCTCGGGGTCGACCCGTAGAGTGAACCCCTCCGACGCCGCCCGGGCCGCGAGAACGGCGAGGTCGCTCGCGCGCGGGTCGAGGGCGTCCAGCTCTCGATTGAGGAACTGAAGGAGCGCGAGGTCGGCGTCCGCGACGATGTGGATCACGCGTCGATCGTAGTACGGGAGTTGGGTCCCCTGAGCGTCGTAGACGTAGTAGTACGGATTCCGCGCGAGGATCACGTACTGGTCGGCCACGAACTCCTGCAAGACGTACGGGCCGCTGCCCACGACGTCGGCGGGCGCGGTGTCGAGCCCGAGAGCGGTGTTGAACGCCCCCGACTCGGCGTCGGGATTCTGCGTGCGCACGGTGTGAGCCCACTTGTGTCGCGGAAGGAGCCTCTTTCCCATCGAGAGAAGGAGCGGACGGAAGGGCATCGGCGTCGTGACCCGCACGGTCCAATCGTCGATCGCCTCGACCCGCGGGAACGTCCCGTCGGGGAGGAGGAGGCTATCGCGCGCCGTCGACAGCACGTCCGGGTTCAGGATGAGATCGTTGAACGTGAAGACCACGTCCGCCGACGTGAGGGGCTCGCCGTCCGACCACCGCAGGTCTCGCCGCAGGCGGAACGTGATGACGCAGCCGTCGTCCGACACCTCCCAACTCCTCGCGAGCGCGGGCTCGACCGCCGCGCTCAGCGGGTTCAGCGTCACGAGCCCGTGATAGAGGTGGTTCGTGATCACGGTCGTCCCTGTCTCGATCGCCGTGATGGGGTTCCATTTCTGCGGGTTCCCGAACGACGCCATGTGGAAGGTCCCGCCGCGCACGCCCGGCTTCAGATCCGCCCAGGGTGTTCCCGCCTCGCCCAGAGGAAGGACCTTCGCGTCGGCGGGCGCCTCCGCGCCGTGGGCGGCCAGCCCGGCCAGCAGCACCAGCATCCCCACGGAACCCCACAGCGCCCTCTTCTTCATGCCTCTCCCTCCGCCGCCGCCGGCCCCGACATGTCCACGGATTCGCTCTTCCCTAATCCAGATCGAATGGAATCCCATACTACTCGACACATCCCCACCCCACAACGGCGCCTTTCGCCCACCGCTCACGGCGCAATTGACCCGTCCAGAGCCCATCGCTATACTGCGTCACGCTAGGGGACGCTCTCGGGTGCAGCAGACGTCACGGAGGGCTCGCCGATGGACATCCTGAAGGTCGCATCCCGGTCGAATCCCAACTCGGTCTCGGGGGCCATCGCCGGCGCGCTGGAGAAGGACGGCGTAGTCGAGCTACACGCCATCGGCGCGGGCGCCGTCAATCAGACCGTCAAGGCCATCGCCATCTCGCGCCGCCTGCTCGAGAAGGAAGGGGATCCTCCCCTGCGGGTCATCCCGGGGTTCATGGAACTCCAGATTGACGGGGAACTCCGTACGGGGATGAGGTTCATCGTCGAGAGACCGGCGCGCATGGCGTAAGATTTCGGCATGGCCACGACGTCGAACGCCTACCTCAGGAGTTACCTCCTTGCCGAGTTGCTGGAGGCGTATGGAGCGCTCCAGCGCGTCCCGCTACCCTCCGGCGTCGAGGTCCAGCCTACGGACCGTCCTGAATTCGGCGACTACTCTTCGAACCTCGCTCTGCTCGCCGCGAAAAGCTGCGGGACGCCGCCGCGCAAGCTGGCGGAGGATTTGGCTTCCGCCTTCGCCAAGCGGGTGCCGCCGGACGACGTCCGCGCGGAGGTCGCCGGACCCGGATTCGTGAACTTCTCCGTCTCCCCGCGCCGCATCCACGAAGCCCTCCGCGGGGCGCTTCGGGCGGGCGACGCGTACGGGCGTTCCGATCGCGGCGCACACCGAAAGACCCAGGTCGAGTTCGTCAGCTCGAACCCCACCGGCCCGCTAACCGTGGGTCACGGTCGACAGGCCGTTCTCGGCGACGTCCTCGCGTCGCTCTACGGTGAGATCGGCCACGACGTGGAGCGTGAGTACTACTTCAACGATGAGGGCAATCAGATCGATCTGCTCGCCGAGTCCCTGTGGATTCGCTATCGCGAGCTCTACGGCGAGTCGCACGACATCCCCGAGGGCGGATACCACGGCGAGT
>JBFYQP010000076.1:0-2841 GCA_041302745.1 Candidatus Bipolaricaulota bacterium
CTGATCGAGTCGGGGCGGGAGTGTTTTGCGCGCTACGGCCTCTCGAAGACGACGGTCGAGGATCTGGTGAAGCCGGCGGGGATTGCCAAGGCCAGCTTCTATCTCTTCTTCGATAGTAAAGAAGCGCTCTACGTCGACACGGTGATCGCCGAGATCCCGGCGATGATGGGCCGGCTGCTCGACGCGTCGTTCCGGCAGACGTCGGATGCCCGCGAAGCGCTCGTCCTCTTGATGAAGGCGATGGTGAGCGAGATCGAGACGAACCCGATCACGAACATCCTGCTCGGCGATTCGAGCAGTCTCGATCGGCTGACGGCGACGCTCGATGTCGAGAAGCTGCTCCGCGAGGCGCGGACGATGTTCGCGCCCTTGCTCGACGAGATCCGGGCGGCTCAGGTGCGCGGCGAGATCGTCGCCGGCGACCCTCAGGAACTCCTGTACACGGTGGGTCTGATCAAGATGTACCCGGTGAACAAGCGGCGCGTGCCCGAGCCGCTGTACAGCACGATGCTCGATCGCTCGGCACGCGTGATCGCCGACGGGCTGACGTGCCCGGCGCAGGCGGGGAAGGCGCGACCTTCCGCCACGCGCGGCCGCGCGACACGCCGGAAAAGTGAGGGCCGATGATCGCGACGACGATTCGCATCGCCTGGAGGAGCCTGTGGCGGCACCCGCAGCGGACGCTACTCATGATCGCAATGGTCGCGTTCGGCAGCTTCGTGATCTTGTTCCTGTGGGGACTCACCGACGGATTCCTCGCGTCGATGACGCGGTCGCAGGCCGCCGAGAACCAGGGCGCGTTCCAGGTGCGGGCGGCCGACTACGCCAACGATCCGACGCCGTCGCGCGGCCTCTCGCTCGACGACCTCGCGGCGGCCGAGACGGCGCTCGCCGGTCTGCACGTCCGGGCGATCGCCCCGCGTCTCGAGGCCTACGGGATGATCCGCAGCGCCTACGGCACGGACGGCGTGACGATCCGCGGCGTCGATCCCGTCCTCGAGCCGCAGGTGACCGACCTTCAGAAGGCGCTCGTCGACGGACATTACCTAGGCGCGGCCGGAGAAGTCGTCCTTTCGTCCAAGCTGGCCGCCAGTCTCGACGTTCGCGTCGGCGAGCGCGTCGTGTTGCTTGCGTCGGGCGACGGCGGAACGACGTCGCTCGCGTTCCGCGCCGTCGGCCTCTTCTCGTCGGCGCTTTCCGACCTCGACCGGGTCGTTCTCGTGCCGATTGCCGATGCGCGCGCGTTGACCGGGTGGGACGGCGCGACCGCGCTCGCCGTGTCGCTACCTGCCGGCACGTCGGCCGGCCACTCGGCCGATCGAGCCCGCGACCTGCTTACCGGCCAGCCGCACCTCGAGGTGGCCGACTACTTCGCGCTGAATCCGCTCGCCCGGGTGATGATCCAGGGGTCGACGCTCAAGATGATCCCGTTCGTGATCCTGATCTCGCTCTTGGTCGGCTTCGGCGTCGCGAACACGACGTTCTACTCGGTGCTCGAGCGGACGCGCGAGTTCGGCGTGATGGTCGCCGTCGGCATGAGCCGGCGCAGGCTGGGCGGCATGGTGCTCGCCGAGTCGGTTCTCGTCGCGTCGATCGGCTTCGCCGTCGGCGGCAGCCTCGGGTACGGAACGCTTCTCTACATGTCGCGCGTCGGCCTCAATCTCAGCGTCTTCACCGACGTCTTCAGCTCCGACGCCGGCATCCCGGCGATCGTCTACGCGTCGGCGTCCGGCCTGTACTGGCTCGCCGCGCTGTCGGTCGTCGCGTTCACGGCGCTTGTCGCTGCCTGGTACCCGGCGCGACGCGCCAACCGACTCGAACCGGTGACGGCTATCCGCGAAGGCTAGGGAGGGTGGGAATCATGGGCAGCACGTGCAGCATCTGCAGGAAGAGGCTGGGCCGACGCGTCGTCTGCTCCGCCCTCGTCGCCCTGCTCGCAACCGCGGTCCTGGCGACGGCGAACGATGCGCCCGCTGCGCTGAGTGCCGAGGACGTCCTCGACCGCGTTCGCACCGCGTGGCAGGGCGAGAGCTTCCACGCCATCGTTCGCCTCGAGATCACGTTCGCCGGCGCGACCAAGCGACACGCCCTCGAGGTGTGGACGCTCGGCGACGACTACGCCCTCCTCCGCGTGCTCGAGCCGATCGACGACGCCGGCTCCGGGTATCTCCAGATCGGCGACGAGCTTTGGTACTACGCGCCGACGGCCGGCGCGGCGATCCAACTGCCGGCGATGCTTCTCGGCGACGCCCTATTCGGCGCCGGGCCGTCGCTCGCCGACCTGGCGCTCGGCACGCTGTCGGACGACTTCGATGTGACCGCAGACCCCGTCGAAGGCGGCACGCGGCTCGCGCTCGTCCCTCACCCCGACGCGCCCGTCGTCTACGGGAAGCTCGAACTCACCGTCACCGACGAGTACGTGATCACCCAACTCGTCACCTACGATCAGCGCGGCGCCGTCGTCCGAACGGCGACGTTCTCCGACGTCGTCGAGCAGGGCGGCCGACGGCTGCCGACGCGGATCGTCGTCGACGACGCGTCGGGCGATCGCACGGTGCAGGAGATCGTCGATCCCGAGTTCGACCTCGACCTCGACGCGTCGTTCTTCACGATGGAACGGCTGGAGTCGGGGCGATGAGGGCCGCCATCCGCCACCTCATCCGCAATCGCCGCCGCAGCCTGTTGACGCTGCTCGCCGTCCTCTGCCCCGTGTACGTCCTCGTCGTGATGTTCGGCTTCACGTCGGCGGTGATGAACGACCTCTTCGACACGGTCACGCGCGTCGACACCGGCCACTTGCAGATCCGCGCCGTCGAGACGCGGGCGTCCGGGTCGGCCGTG
>JBFYQP010000002.1:0-5093 GCA_041302745.1 Candidatus Bipolaricaulota bacterium
CACGGTCGGCATACCGATCGTGACGGCACGAGGGCGCGCGGACGGCCCGACCATCATGGTGGTGGGCGGCGTCCACGGCAGTGAGCAAGAAGGGATGCACGCGATCCTTTCCTGCATTCGCCACCTGGACGCATCGAAGATGCGGGGCACGCTGGTGGCAATCCCCGTGCTGAACGTCGGTGCGTTCGAGCACAAGCAGCGCGGCTTCCCGCTGGACTATTGGTACTACGACCTGAACCGGGTGTTCCCCGGGAAGAAGCGCGGTTCGTATACGGAGGCGCTTGCAGACAAGGTGCTGACGGAGTGGGTTCCGGGAGTCGACGCGATCGTGTCGATCCACAGCGGCGGAAACAACTCGCAGGCCTGCAAGAGGAGCATTGTTCCCACCCATTCGGAGGAGAACCTCCGTCTGGCGAAGGCGATGGGACCGGGATGGGAGGTCATCGCGATTGGGATCGGGGACCGCGCGGATGTCGGCACGCTGACGGAAGTAGCGGCCAAGGAATACGGCATCCCGGCGATCACTCCCGAGCTTGGCGGGGCAGGTTGGCGCCTGCCGGATGCGTACAACGACAACGTCGGTGAGCTCGAGAAGAGCATCGTCAACATCCTCCGCGAGTACGGAATCGTGGACGGCAAGCCGAGCTATCCCAAGGAGCTGTGGCTGTCAACGTACGAGCCGATCCGAGCGGAGAACGCTGGTCTGATCTGGCTGAAGCCAGCCTGTCGTCTGATGCAGGAGGTCAAGGCAGGCACCGAGCTGATGGAGATCACCGACTACCTGGGCAACATCCTGGAAGTGGTCGTGGCGCCGTACGATGGCTTCATGGTGCTCATCCACGGGACTCCGTCGCTGTGCGTTGGGAAAACCCAAGTGGGGAGCATCGGCAGGCTTCTCAAGAAGATCCCCGTCACCTAGGGGGTGGCACCATGCACGTGGGATGGCGCACCGCACGGTCTAGGCTGGAAGGGGCATCCCTATGCTAGGCTACGTTGCTCGGAGAGTCGTCTACGCCATCTTCACCGTGTGGCTCATCGTCAGTCTGGCGTTCTTCGCACTCCGTCTGACTCCTGGCGACCCTGTCGAGATCTGGTTGGGGGAGTACGCGACGCCGGATCTTGTCGAACTGGTCCGCGAGAAGTGGGGACTGGACAAGTCCTTGATCGAGCAGTACGCGATCTACATGAACAACGTGATTCACGGGGACCTCGGAGACTCCCTGCGAACGGTGCGCCCCGTGCTGGGGCTGATCGGCAGACAACTCCCGTTCACCGTGCGGCTCGTTCTGGGGGGGATGGCGCTGTCCCTGCTGTTGGCGATTCCGATCGGCCTGATCGCGGCGGCGAAGCGCAACTCGCCTCTCGACATGGCCGTCATGGCCGGCTCATTCCTCGTGATGTCGATCCCGGAGTTTTGGATGGGCATCATCGTGCTCCTCGTGTTCGGCGTGATCCTTGGCTGGTTCCCCGTCATCGGAGCTGAGCAGCCGGGGGACTACCTTTCCTACCTCAGGCATTTGACCCTTCCGATTGCCGTCTTAGGCTTCCGCGGCGCGGGTGCCATCGGTCGCATGGTTCGATCTTCGATGCTTGACGTGATGGGAGAGGACTACGTCAGGGTTGCCAGGAGCAAGGGACTGCGGGAAAGCGTCGTCCTCTGGAAGCATGCGTTGCGCACCGCGCTGGCTCCCATTCTGAGCCTTGTGGGCGTCAACCTCGTGCTGCTTCTCGGAGGCGCGGTGATGATCGAGGTTGTCTTCAGCCGGCCGGGGATCGGCTATCTCTACGCAGAAGCTGTGTCTTCCCGTGACTACCCGATGGTTCAGGGGTGTGTGATGGTCGTCGCGGGCATGGTTGTCGTCGTGAACCTGTTGGTGGACTTGTCGTACGGCTTCATCGATCCAAGGATTCGATATGAGTGAGCGCAGGCAGGAAGGACATGCCGGCGAGGGCGTCCGAGATGTCGGGAGCGTGACGATGAACCAACCCTGCTGCAGACGGTCGGGAGACGAGTGGCGTGGCTTGCAGACTGCGTAGAGGCCTTGCGAACCTGCTGCATGCCAGGATCTTCCGTCACAGGATGGCCGTGGTCGGCCTTCTGATGGTGGGAGTCGTCGTGGTCGGAGCAGCGTTTGCGCCGCTGCTCTCTCCGTACCGTCCATCCGCCATGTCCCGCGATCGCCTCCAGCCGCCGAGTGCGAAGCACATTCTCGGCACGGACTCCTACGGGCGTGACGTCTTCAGCCGGGTTCTCTACGGCGCCCGCGAGTCGCTGATCTTGGGCGCGCTCGCCCTGCTGATCGGCGCAACCATCGGCGCGACGCTCGGCATCGTGGCAGGGTACTTCGGGGGTCCTATCGACATCGTGCTGTCGAGGCTCATGGACATGATGTTGTCGTTCCCCTCCATCATGGTCGCCCTCTTTGTCCTTGCCGTGTTTGGCACGGCGGGCCGGATGCCTCTCGTGATCGCCATCGGGCTTTCTCTGGTGCCGCGGTTCGCTCGAGTTGCGCGTGGGGCGACGCTTCCGATTCGCTCGCAGGACTACATTGTCGCGGCACGGAGCCTCGGAGCCGGAGACTGGGCGATCATCGTCCGCCACGTTCTCCGAAACCTCGTGGGCCCGCTGACGGTGCTCTGCTCGATCTACCTCCCGACGGTGATCCTGATTGAAGCAAGCCTCAGCTTCTTGGGAATCGGCCCTCCTCCGAACCTCCCTACGTGGGGGCGAATCATCGCGGACGGCAGGCCGTACCTGCGCAACGCAGTCTGGATCTCCGTCGCTCCAGGGATTGCGATCATGCTCACAGTCATGGGGTTCAACCTTGTCGGAGATGGACTGCGGGATTTGCTTGACCCGAAGACGAGCAAGTCCATTCGCCGAACGTAGGGACGAGAGCGCTCTGTCACAGTGACAGCGCGTTGGCGAGACCGTCCGGCGCAGCGTGGCAGAGAGGTGGCGCCTGTGCGCTGCCGTGGGGACAGAAGGAGGATGACGTGAACGAGAAGATCGGCTTCATCGGCCTCGGGATCATGGGGCAGCCGATGGCGGGGCACCTCGTGGATGCCGGCTATCCGCTGGCCGTGTACGACGTGCGCCCCGAAGCGGTCGCCGTGCTCACACGCAGCGGAGCCCGTCCGATGGCGAGTGGGTGTGAGGTCACGGAGTGGGCGGACATCGTGATCACGATGCTCCCTGACTCGCGCGATGTGGAAGAGGTCTACCTTTCGAAGGGGGGTGTCCTGGACGGAATTCGGCCGGGACGCCTTCTGGTCGACATGTCAACCATCTCGCCGCAGGTCGCCGTGAAGGTAGCGGATGAAGCCGCTTCTCGAGAGTGCGCCATGCTGGACGCTCCGGTTTCGGGCGGCGAGACGGGAGCCAGGAACGCGAAGCTATCCATCATGGTTGGCGGAGAGCGCCAGGTGTTTGACCGCGCCCTTCCGATCTTCGGCGTTCTTGGGAAAGCTACGTACTGCGGGAAGAGCGGTGCCGGTCAGGTCGTGAAGGCATGCAACCAAGTCCAGGTGGCGCTCACCCTGATCGGTATGGCGGAGGCGATGGTTCTCGGCAAGAAGGCCGGGGTGGATCGAGCGGTGGTCTTGGACGTACTGAGTGCGGGCTACGCACAGTCCCGGGTCATGGATGCCCGGGGAGGGCGCCTGGTTGACGGCGACTTCCAGCCGGGCTTCCGTAGTCACCTTCACTTGAAGGATCTGAACATCATCCGCGAAGCAGCGCGTGCCTACGAGTGTTGCCTGCCGGGGTCCGCCCTCGCGCACTCGCTCTACACGGCCATGCAGGCCAATGGGTGGGGCGATCTGGATCACTCCGCGGTCGTCAAGGTCATTGAGTTGCTCTCGAATAGCGCGGAAGGGGCATAGTAGGCGAGCACGCTTCGGGAGGCGGCAAGGCGGCGGGGGTCAAGTGCTTGGGGATACAGCGTGAGGCTCTCCGCCGTCGTACGGAGTCGAAGGGGAGGGATCATCTGGGATGGCGGTTCTGCCAGAGCCTATCACCGGAGTGAAGAAGATCGAGAACTACATCGGGGGGGAGTGGGTTGCCTCTCGGGGCGAGGTGCGGGAGGTGGTCAATCCCGCGACGGGGAAGACCATCGCAACCGTTCCCCTCTCTCCGAAGAGCGAGTTCGACGCGGCGGTGGAAGCGGCCCGCGGGGCGTTCCCGGAGTGGCGCCGCACGACCCCGCTCGCTCGGGCCCGCATGCTGTTTCGTCTGAAGGATCTTTGTGAGGGAGCCTTCGAGGACGTAAGCCGCATCCAGACTCAGGAGCACGGGAAGACCATCGACGAGTCCCGCGGGGAGACCCGACGAGGCATAGAGAACATCGAAGTGGCCTGTGGCATCCCGACGTTGATGCAGGGGCAGTACTCGGAGGATATCGCCTCGGGAATCGATGAGTGGTTGATTCCGACCCCTCTCGGCGTGTTCGGGATCATCGGGCCGTTCAACTTCCCGTGGATGATCCCGTTGTGGTCGGCTCCCTATGCCGTGGCGACAGGCAACTGCGTCGTCATCAAACCCTCGAGCGAGGTTCCTCTGAGCCAGAACCGGCTGGCGGAACTGGTCGAGGAGGCAGGCTTTCCGCCGGGAGTGTGGAATGTCGTGCACGGGGGACGAGACGTCGTCGGCCACATGCTCGACCATCCGGACATCAAGGGGATCACATTTGTCGGCTCAACGTCCATAGGGCGAGACGTGATCTACAAGAGGTGCGGCGAAACCGGCAAACGAGTGATCGCGCAGTGCGGAGCCAAGAACTTCATGCTCATCATGCCGGACTGCGACGTCGACCGCACCATTGCGGCGATGTTGACGTCGTTCTTTGGGAACGCCGGCCAGCGCTGTCTCGCCGCCTCAAACTGCGTCGTGGTAGGCGCCGACGACCGGTTCTACAAGGAGTTCGTTCGCCGGGTCGTCGAGGCCGCACGCAACGTGCGCGTGGGGTACGGGCTCGACGAGTCCGTCCAGATGGGCCCGCTGCGCGACCGAGAGAAGAGGGACCGTGTCGTGCGGTACATCGAGAGCGGCATCAAGGACGGGGCGAAGCTCCTGTTGGACGGACGCTCGGTCA
>JBFYQP010000020.1:0-7767 GCA_041302745.1 Candidatus Bipolaricaulota bacterium
CAGGCCGAGGCCGCACCACAGGACGGAGAGCCACCTCTGCCCGTCGGGGGCGGCCTGAGGCGCCGCCTCCCGCTCCTTCCTCGCGTGCACGACAACGGCGGCAAGCCAGACAGCGAAGGCGCCCAGCATGATCACACCATCGAGGCGTGAGAGGACTCCGTCGATGAGGAGCACGCCGGTCGCTGCGGGGACCAGCACGGCGACAGGGAAGTCCCGGCGAACGACGCCGCGGGAACAGCGGATGCCGGAGACGGCCAGCGCGAGTCCGAGGACGAGCGCGATGTTGACAACGTTGCTGCCCAGCGCGTCCCCGAGGCCGATCTGCGGCTTCCCGGCCATGGCCGCGTTCACGGAAACGGACAGCTCGGGGCTCGAGGTGCTGAACGCGGCAATCGTCACGCCGACAACGCCGGGGGCGATGCGAAGCCATCGCGCGATCCCGGCCGAGCCGCGGACGAACAGCTCGCCGCCGAGCGCCGCACACGCAATCCCGCCCACCAGCATCAGCCACTCCATGGCTGCAACCTCCCTACAGGCCGGCTCTCATGCCCCCGACCGCGCCACGGTCCCCTCCAGCGGGAATCGCCGAACGAGCCAACTCGTCGGCGCGCTCGTTGTCCGGATGCCCGGCGTGCCCTTCCACCCAGTGGAAGCGCACGCGGTGCTCGGCGACCCGGCGATCGAGCTCGCGCCACAGGTCCTCGTTCTTGACAGGGAGCCATCGCTTCCCGGACCGCCGGCGCCATCCGTTTCGCTTCCAGGCGTCGATCCACTCGGTGATGCCGCTGCGCACGTAGGTGGAGTCGGTGTACAGGTCCACCTCCGACGATCCCCGAAGCGCCTTCAGGGCCTCGATCGCCGCGGTCAACTCCATCCGGTTGTTGGTGGTGTCGCGTTCTCCCCCCTGGATCTCCCTGCGAAGGGATCCCGAGACGAGCACCGCGCCCCAGCCCCCGGGGCCTGGATTCCCGCTGCACGCGCCATCCGTGTAGATCGTTACGACGTTCACGAGGCTACATCATGCCGATCGCTCGAGGAGATGTCGAGGCCGGATCCCCAAGCAGCGCCGAGGGCACGCCGCCCGTTGCCGCGCCCGCGCGCGACGACTACCATGGACCCATGCCCATTCCCACTCCCTCGCTCGTTCTCATCGTCGGAGACCCGTACCGGCGCGAGCGCGCGCTGGCGGAACGCGAGGCGGCGATTCGGGGCGAAGATCCCACGTGCGAGCGGCACGCGCGCTTCGTCGACGAGGTGGACGTGGCGAGTCTGGACACCGAGCTGCAATCCGCACCGCTCTTCGCCCTCGGCCGCCACTTCGTGATCCGGCGCGCCGACGGAATCCGCAAGCCCGCGCCGTGGGTTGAGGCGTTAGGAAGGCCGCTCCCTCCGGCAACGTTCGTGACCCTCCTCGCCGACGAACTGAAGGCGACGAGCCCACTCGTCAAGTTCTTCCAGGCGCGCGGAGCCGTGACGACGCTTCCGTCTCCGTCGGCGCGGGACGCGGAACAGGCGGTGCGTGACGTTGCGGCGGCGACCGGCCTTCGCCTGCGCGCGGACGCCGCCGCGATCCTGGCGCGCCGCACGGGCGGCGATCTCCTCTCCGCGGCGGGCGAGGCCGCCAAGCTCGCCCTGTTCGCGCGGGAGGGCGACGTGAGCGCCGAGGTCGCCGACCGCCTCGTGTTCCCCGCCGCCGAACCGACCGCCTACCCGTTCTACGATCGCCTGGGAGAGAGGGACCTCCCAAGCTCCCTGCGGGCCCTCGTGGACGTTCGCGAGGATGCGGGGCGGCTTCTCGGAGGCGCGGTCCGCCATCTGGCCCGCCTCGCGGCGCTCCGGCTCCTCGTCGACCGCGGCGTGCCGGAGCAAGAGATGGCGCAGCTCGCCGGGCTTCCTCCCTGGCTCTTGCGGCGCCTGCTTTCCCAAGCGAGGCGCTTCCGCCTGGAAGAAGCCGCCGCCGCCCTCGACCTCGGCGTCCGGCTCGACGCACAGGTCAAGAGCGGCGGCATCCAAGCGTCCGATGCGCTGCTCAAACTCGCCTTCGGCGTTACCCGCTCTTCTCCTCCACGTGGACGGGGATGAACTTCCAGAACCCCGCCTTCTCGAGCAAGAGGCGGCTCGCAATCAGCGCGCAGTAGAGCGTCGCGATGATGCCGATCGCCAGGGTCACGGCGAACCCGCGGACCGATCCCGTTCCGACGAGGAGCAGGATGACGGCAATCGTCATGTTGGCGACGTTCGAGTCGATCAGCGCCGTCATCGAGCGCTCGTGGCCGGCGCGCACGGCCGCCATCGGCGACTTGCCCGCGCGACGCTCTTCCTTGATGCGCTCGAAGATGATGACGTTGGCGTCCACCGACGTACCGATCGTCAAGATAATGCCTGCGATTCCCGGCATCGTCAGCGTCGCTCGGAACAGCGCGAGGGCGCCGAAGATGATCAGCAGGTTCAACACGAGGGAACAATCCGCCACGATCCCGATCGTTCGGTAGTAGATCAGCATGTAGATCAGGATGACCCCGAAGCCGATGACGATCGACATCATCCCGCGGCGGATCGAGTCGCTTCCGAGCGACGGGCCGACGGTGGTTTCCTCGTCAACCTGGATGGCGACAGGGAGGGCGCCGGCGCGCAGCACGACGGCCAGGCGCTTCGCCTCTTCCTGCGTGAACTGACCGGAGATCGTCGTCGAGTCCTTCACGCCCCGCCACCCCTCGCTTCGCGCCGCTTGCACGATGCTGTCCTGGATGACCGGTGCGCTGTAGACGGTGCTGTCCAGGATGATGGCCAGGCGCTTGCCGGCGCCGAGGTCGCGGATGACCTTGGCGAACTGCTCGGCCCCTTCCTGGTTGAACGACATCTGGATCATCAACCGTCCCGCCGTCGTCACCTGCTGGGACACCTGCACCTTGGCGTCGGCCAACGCCGCTCCGGTGAGCAGCACGTCACGCTTCAGGATGTAGGGAATCCCGTCGCGGTCGCGGAGCAGCTCTTCGTCCATCGACTCGGGAACCAGATCCTCAAGCTTAGAGCTGCCCGCCTGGACGACCTCGCGAAACTCGAGCATCGCGGTCTGACCGATGAGCCGGCGCGCCTCGGCGGGGTCGGTGGCCCCGGGGATGTTGACCAGGATGCGGTCGCCGCCGAACCGGCGGATCTCCGCGTTCGCAAGCCCGTACTGATCGATGCGGTTGGCCAGGATCTCGATCACGCGGTCGATCGTCTCCGTCTGGTCCTTCGCGCTCATCTCCGAGACGCCCTCTCCCTCGAGGACCAGGCGCACGCCGCCCTGGAGGTCAAGTCCGAGGTTGACGACCTCCTTCAGCGGCCAGAACGGGTAGATGAGCCATAGGCAGCCAACCAGAACGATGACGATGGAGGCGAACCGCAGCCAGTCCCCTCGGGTCATTTCATGATGTGCCATGCGGTGTCCCTCACTTGTCGAGCTTCCTCACGACGCTCGCCTTGGCCATGCGGAGCTTCGCGCCTTCTTCGAGAATGAGAACGACCGACGTGTCCCCGATCGAGTCGACCTCGGCGATGATTCCACCGGCCGTCATGACCTTGTCCCCGCGCTTCAGGCCCGCGAGGAGGTTGTTCATCTCCTGCTGTCGCTTGCGCTGCGGACGGATCAACATGAAGTAGAAGATCGCGCCGAACGCGACGAGCAGAATGACCAAGGGCAGGTAGCTGGACAGCCCCGTCGCGGAGGTCGAGGTCGACGCCCCCTCGACTTCCTGTGCCCACGCCGCGCCGGACAGGACAAGCAAGAGAACACCACACGCCACGAACGCTCGGCTCATGCTATCACTCCTTCGCGGCGTTCCGGTGGCGACGGATCCCGGTAATGAGAAACAGACCCCCAAGGACGCCGAACGCGACCGCCGCCGCGATGCTTGTGCTTCCTGTAAGTCCCCTCCCAAGGGCAATCCACCGCTCGAGGAGGAAGATCACATCGGCCCAAAGTATACAGTACAGCCCGGCCAAGATCGACGTCCGCGCCCGGAAAGCGGTCGTGCGGGTCACCCCGTCGTAGGCCAACGACGCCGCGGGGATCACCGCCCACACAAGAGCCAAGACGCCCGGGTGCGGCAGGAGCGAGATTCCGAAGAGCAGAAGCATCTGGGCCGGAAGAAGCGGAAGGACGTTGGCCACCGGCTTCTCGGTCGGCCGACTCCGCGCCGCCAGAATGTAGACGACGGCGACGAGCGTCTCGAGCGAGGCCACCACCGCGGGGACGAGCGTCAGGTTCCCGAAGTACAGGGTCATCGCCAAGAGAAGAATGAGGAACGGAAGCGACCAGACCGGCATGGCGATCACCGGATGGCGGGAAGAAGAAGCCGGGCGATCAGGAAGAGGAGACCGAACCCCACGACGTCGGTGATCGTCGTGAGGAAGATCCCCGAGATGTGCGATGGGTCCCGCCCGAGGCCGCGGACGGCAACGGGGATCACGACCCCGCCGATCGCGCCGATGATCATGTTGAGGAGCATCGCGATGCACACGACGACGCCGAGGAGGATCTCGCCCTTCCAGAGGTACGTGATCGCGCCGACCGTCGCGCCGATCAAGACGCCGTTCACGAGGGCGAGCGCGACCTCCTTCGCGAGGAGCCGCCATCCCTTCTTGCGATCGAGCTCTCCGAGGGCCATGCCGCGCGTGATGATCGTGACGGTCTGCATCCCCGCGCTTCCGCCCTGGCCCGCAACCACCCCCATGATCACCGCAAGCGCGACAGCCTTCGCGATCGTCTGTTCGAAGAGCCCGACGACGAAGGCCGCGGCGAGCGCGGTCGCCAGCCTCGCGTAGAGCCACGGCAGACGGAGGCGGAACGACGACCACCAGCTCGTATCAAGGCCCTCTTCCGCCGGCACGCTGGCGAGCCCGTAGATGTCCTCCGTCGCCTCGTCGCGCATCACGTCGATGACGTCGTCGACCGTGATGACCCCGAGAAGGCGGTGCTCGGCGTCGACGACGGGGAGCGCGAAGTAGTCGTACTTGTCGAACAGCCTCGCCACCGCCTCAGCGTCGGCGTCGACCGGAACCGAGACGGCGTCGCGCACCACGAGCTCGTGCAGGCTGCGGTTCGGCGGCGCGAGGGCGATGTCCCGCAAGGACAGGACACCCAGCAGCTTCTGCGCATCGTCGACCGCGTAGGCGTAGTAGACGGTCTCCGCCTCTTCCTGCCGCTGACGCAGGAAGTCGATCGCCTCCTGCGCCGTCATCGACAACGACAGCGGGACGACCTCGGGCGACATGAGGCCGCCGGCGGTGTCGGGAGGATAGGCAAGGAGGTCGGTCAAGACCTGGGCATCCTCGCGGCTGAGTCGGGACAGGAGCTCCTGCTGCACCTCGTCGGGAAGCTCGTCGAGCAGGTCGACGGCGTCGTCGGGGTTCATGCGAGACAGGATGGTGCTTGCCTCGTGGCGATCGAGCTTCTCGACCACGCCCGCCGACTCGTCCGGATCCATCTCCGCCAGCGCATCGGTGGCGGCGCCCCGCAGGAAAAGGCGATGGATCACCTCGGCGGCCTGTCCGTCCGAAAGCTCGGCCAGCACCTCCGCGACGTCGGCCGGCTTCTTCGAGAGCAGCTCGCGCAAGAGACCCTTCCGCTCGTCCATGTCCCTCCTCCGGCGTCGATTATAGTCCGGGCCCCGATTCCGGCCACCGCCGCCTCCCTGGTCGCGCGGCGCGCCCTCGCCTATCCTTCTCCTCGCACCGCGCGAGGAGGGGAGAGTGGAAGACCGGAGTCGTCGACGAGAGCCCGCCCACGGCCGGCACGGCATGGTGGCGACAAGCCAACCGCTCGCCGTGCAGGCCGGCGTCGAGGTTCTCAGGGCCGGCGGCTCGGCCGTCGACGCCGCCTTGGCGGCCAACGCGACGCTCGCCGTCGTCGAGCCGATGAGCTGCGGGCCCGGCGGAGACGTCTTCGCCCTCGTGTGGGACGCGTCGGCGCGTCGTCTCTTCGGCCTGAACGGATCCGGCCGGGCGCCCGCCGGGGCAACGATCGCGGCGTTTCGCGATCGCCGCCTTGCGAGGATCCCGCTTCGCGGCCCCCTGTCGTGGACCGTCCCCGGGTGCGTGGACGGCTGGTTCCGACTGCACGAGCGGTTCGGCCGGCTTCCGTGGCCCGCCTTGTTCGAGACCGCGATCGGCGCCGCAGAGGAGGGGTTCTCCGTAACCCCGGTGATCGCGAAGATGTGGCAGGACGCCGAGCCGTTGCTCGCGGCCGACCCCGGATCGGCGGCGGCGTTTCTCCGGGAGGGGCGTGCCCCGCGCGCCGGCGAGACGATTCGGAACCCCGACCTGGCGAGCAGCTTGCGTCAGATCGCGCTCGACGGCCCGGATGCCGTGTATCGCGGCGCAATCGCCCACGGCCTTCTGGCCTGCGCTGAACAAGTCGGCGCCTTCCTCTCGGCCGACGACCTCGCGGCGCACGCGTCGGAGTGGGTCGAGCCGATCTCGCTCTCGTTCCGCGGCGTCAATGTGTGGGAGCTCCCGCCGAACACCCAAGGGGTCGTCGTTCTGGAGATGCTCAACATCCTGTCGGGGTACGACCTCGCTTCGTTGGGTCCCCGCTCCCCCGACTACCTCCACCTCTGGATCGAGGCAAAGAAGCTGGCCTACGAAAACCGCGCTCGCTGGATCGGCGATCCCGCCGGCGACGCCGCTTCGGACGCCGGCGCCTCGGTGTCGGGTCTCGTCGCCCCTGCCCATGGGGCGCGGCAGCGAGAGCGCATCGACCCCCATCGCGCCGCCCTCGAGGCGGAGCCGAGCGCGCATCCGGCTCGTTCCTGCGACACGGTGTACGTCACCGCCGTCGACCGGGACCGGAACGCGTGCTCGCTGATCCAGAGCGTGTTCCACGGCTTCGGGTCGGGGGTTGCGCCGGAGGGCCTCGGCTTCGTCGTACAGAACCGCGGCTCGCTCTTCCACCTCGACCCCGACCACCCGAACGCGCTGCGACCGGGCAAGCGGCCGTTCCACACGATCATCCCAGCCATGGTGACGCGGAACGGGAGGCCGCTCTTCTCGTTCGGCGTGATGGGCGGGGACATGCAGCCGCAAGGCCAGGTGCAGATCCTCGTCAACCTCCTGGTGCACGGGATGAACCCGCAGGAAGCCGGAGACGCGCCGCGCGTGCGCCACGAAGGGTCGTCGACGCCCACCGGAGACGCGATGCACGAGGGCGGCGTGGTCCACCTCGAGCCCGCGTTCGGAGACGAGGTCGCCGCCGCCCTGCGACGCAGGGGGCACCGGGTCGAGACGAGCGACGGCGGGTACGGCGGCTACCAGGGGATCTGGATCGACGAGAAAGCCGGAGCCCTGCTCGGCGGATCGGAGTCCCGCAAAGACGGGCTCGCGCTGGGGTACTAGGAGGACCATGGCCATTCGAGGAATCCAGGTGCTCCGCGATCGCGGCATCGAACACGAGGTCCTCGTCTATCGATACGACAAGAAGGGAACCGGGCCGGCCGCCGACGCGCTCGGGCTGCCGCACGATGACGTCGTCAAATCGCTCGTCTTCCGGACCGATCGCGGCGGCTTTCTCTTTGCGCTGATGGCGGGCGACGCCACGGTCAGCGTCCGCAAGCTCGGACGCGCCACCGGCCACAAGACCGTGGAACCCGCCGCGCCGCGCGACGCCGAGCGGGTGACCGGTTACCTCGTGGGCGGGATGAGCCCGCTCGGATCGCGGCAGGCTCTTCCTGTCTTCCTCGACGAGACGACCGCCGCCTGTCCACGCCTGGTTATCAACGCCGGAGC
>JBFYQP010000035.1:0-13851 GCA_041302745.1 Candidatus Bipolaricaulota bacterium
TCATGGACAAGCTGCGAGAGATCGAACGCAAGCGCAAAGAGGCCTACTCGTGGTTCACCGCCCACAAGTCGAAGGGCTACAAGGCCGTTTCGGACATGGACGAACCGATCATGTCGGACGCCGCGCTCAGCCGAAAACACAAAGAGCTGATCGCCGTCGGCATCTCCGTCACCATCGACTGCGAATCGTGCATGCAGTGGCACATCGAGAAGGCCGTCGAGCACGGCGCGACCCTTGCAGAGGTCCTTGAGGCCGTCGACGTGGCGATCATGATGGGAAACGGCGCGACGACGGTGCGCGCGCGGTTTGCCATGGACGTCATGAAGGACGTCTTCGGCGAGACGGCCTAGCTGTCGGCTTCCAGAGACCGCTGCGGGAGAGGGATTCGCTCCTGCCAATCCCGCTCCCGGCGGTCCTGCTCTCTCGGACTTGACCTGCTGGATACTGCGGAGTACGATTCTGGTACTACACGGTATCCACGGAGGTCATGGTGACGCGAGAAGCCGAGATCCTGAGTGCGGGGCGGCAGATTCTCCTCTCGGAGGGACTGCGAGCCGTCACGACCGACGAGGTCGCGCGCCGCGCCCGCGTGAGCAAGAAGACGCTCTACAACCTCTTCCCGAGCAAGGAGATGCTGGTCGAGGGCGTCGTCGTCTCGTTCATTGAGGCCAACCTCGCCCGATGGGACGAGGTCCTCGAGACGGAAGAGACGGCGATGGACCGGATCGTCGCCTCGCTCGATCTCGTCACCCATTTCTTGCCCCAAATCCAGGCGACCGTGATCGAACAGGTCGAGCGGGTCGCGCCATCCCTTTGGGAGAAGATCGACGCGATGCGCCTCGAACGCGTCGCGCGCCTGAGGACCCTGATGGAAGAGGCCCAGCGGGATGGGTTCCTGAGGGACGACATCGACCCGGCACACTGGTTCCTACTTCTCACCGCGACGATCCGCTCGGCGCTCACCCCCCAGGTCCTTCTGGAGACGCGAATCCCGCTCCCGAGCCTCGTCGACGCTCTCAAGAAGATCTACTGCGACGGACTCCTGACGGAGAAGGGCCGCTGCTACGTGGCCTCAAGGCAGGCAAAGGAGAAACCATGAACAAGACCCGGACTCCCCGGCTCGTGTGGCTCGGTGTCGTCTGCGTGGCTCTGGCGTCGCTGGCCGCGAGCGCGCAAACCCTGACGTCGGCGGACGAGGTCCTCGATCGTCTTCGCGCGAACGCCACGGCGATCGAAACCCTACAGGCACGCATCGTCGTGCACACGTTCAAGGATGGCCAAGTGAACCTCATCCAGGAGATGAGGCTCTACCTCGAGCAGCCGGACAAGATGCGCCAGGAGTACGTTGCCCCCGATTACATGGCGGGCAACCTCACGCTCGTCGTGGGCGACCGCATGCTGATCTACATCGCGGCAAACAACCAGTGGTACGACTCGAATCTGTCCGATCTCTCGACGGCCGAGCAGCCGTGGCTTCTCTTCCGGCAGCTCCTGCGCGACGTCCAGGACGAGTTCAACGACTACACGTTCACGCTCAGCGGGCTCGACGGCGGCAAGTACCACCTCGTCGGAAGCCCCACGACGGACGGAGCTGTCTACGGCTCGATCGAGCTGTGGGTCGATCCCGAGACCTTCGTTCCCACGCGTCGACTCCTGTACGACGTCGATGGGAACGTCATTGGCGACGTGCGCATCCTAAACATCGTGGAGGTCATGCCCGGCGTCTTTCTGGCTCGCCGGGTTGAAGCCTACGACGAGAACGGCGTGCTGAAGAACGAGATCGTCTACCAGGAACTCACCATCAACGAGCGCCTGGAGCCATCGCTCTTCGATCTTCCCGCGGAGGCGCCGAATGGCTAGCGCGGCGTTCGAAGCAAGGTCCCTGGTGAAGACCTTCGGGGAGCTCCGCGCCGTCGACGGGATCACCCTCGTGATCCGCTGCGGGGAGATCTACGGCCTCGTGGGGCCGAGCGGCGCGGGGAAGACCACGCTAATCCGCATGATGTGCGGGCTGACAACCCCATCAAGCGGAGAAGCGCGGCTCCTCGGCCACGTCATGCCGAAGGAGCGCCGCGCCGTGGAAGGCCGGTTCGGGTACATGCCCCAGGAGCGCGCCGTGTACCGCGATCTGTCGGTGGGCGAGAACCTGCTCTTCTTCGGTCGGATCTACGGGATGCCGCGCCCTGCTGTTGCGCGGCGCACGCGGGAACTCCTGACGCTCATGCGTCTGGCAGACCGAACTCGGCAGCGCGCCGACCGCCTCTCGGGAGGTGAGAAGCAGCGACTCTCGCTTGCCTGCACACTGGTCCATGAGCCGGATGCCCTGCTCCTCGACGAGCCGACGATCGGGCTTGATCCTGCGCTGCGCATCGAGTTCTGGGACCATTTCCGCGGGCTCGCTGAGGGCGGTTGCACGATGCTTGTCTCAACCCACTACGTTCATGAAGCGGAGCGCTGCGGGCGCGTGGGGCTTGTCCAGCGGGGCCAGCTGGCCGCAGAGGGAGCCCCTGAGGAACTCAAGGCTCGCGCCGCCGCGCAGACGGGTCGGCCGACTCCAGACATGGAGGACGTCTTCCTCGCCCTCTGCAAGGCCGCGGGAGGTGCACGATGAGACTCCGTCGGATCTTCACGGTCACCGAGCGGGTGCTTCGCCAATTGTGGCATGACCGGCGGGTGCTCGCGTTCATGTTGATCATCCCGGCCGTTGCCATGATCCTCTTCGGGTACTCCTTCTCGGGAGACATCACGGGGATCCGCACCGCGTTCATCGACGAGGATGACACCGACCTCACCGCGTCGCTCCTCGAGAACCTGCAGGCGAACGATGCGTTCCGCGTCACCGTCCTAGCTCCCGGCGAGGACCCCGAGCGGCTTCTCCTCAAGGAAGGCTACCAGGCTGTGATCCGCATCCCGGACAAGTTCACGAGCCTCTACTACGCGCACTTCGCGATGGGGGTCGCTACGAGCGCCCAGGGCACCATCGACCTGACACTCGACGAGTCGGATCCCCAGATCGCCTCGACGGTCGGCATCGAGCTGGCCGACGCGATCATGGACCTCGGCGAGGGAGGCCCCGTGGACGTCGAGACGCGCGACTTGTTCGGCGTCGACGTGCGGTTCATCGACAGCTTCGCCCCGGCGATCATGGGCCTCGTCGTCGCCCTGATCAGCACCGTCCTCACGCTGCTCTCCATCGTGCGCGAGAAGGTCGACGGCACGTTCTCGCGCGTCTGGGTGTCGCCCGTACGACGAAGCGAGTTCATCCTTGGGTACGTTCTCGCGTTCGGTCTCGTCGCCTTGGTGCAATCCCTCGTGGTCCTCTCGATCGGGAAGCTCGTGTTCGACATCGTGATCAACGGGTCGATCGTGTGGGCGTTCGTGTCGGTCATCCTGTTCGCGGTGGGGTCCGTCGGTCTCGGAACCCTCCTGTCGGCGCTGGCGCAGACCGAATCTCAGGCGATCGTCTTCTTCCCGCTCGTCATTCTGCCTTCCGTGCTCCTGTCGGGGATGATGTGGCCGATCCAGGCGATTCCGGCCTTGCTGCGGCCGCTGTCGTACCTTGTGCCGCTGACGTACTCGAACCGCCTCCTGCGGGCGGTGATGGTCAAGGGGCTCGCGCCGTGGGAAGAGCCGGTCGGGCTCGCCGGCGTTCTCGTGTTCGTCGTCCTCACGATCGTCCTCGCAAGCCTCGTCCTGCGGCAAAGCGCCCAAGAGGTTGGGTAGTCCCGGGCGGCGGGTCATGAGGCCCCGCCGCCCCTCCTCGACGCCCCGTGCGGCGAAGCTGGACCAGCGTGGTCCCAGCCGCCGTCAGGAGGACGCCGACGATCCCTGCGACGCCGAGCCGCTCATCGAGGAAGAGCCACGCGAGACCCGCGATCTGCAGAACCATCGTGTTGTTGAGAGCGCTCGACTCGACCGCCGACAGCACCCGCAGCGTCCGGTTCCAGAGGGTGAACGCGATCGCCGTGTTCACGACGGCGAGCCACACGATGATCCCCCACCCCGTTGCCGAGAGCGCCGGAAAGCCCTGGATCGTGATCCCTGTGGCAAGAAGGATCGCGGCGCCAATCCCCATGCTGATCCCGGTGACCACGATCGGTGTGCCGACGCCGCGACGGTTGACCGCACGACCGAGGAGGGAGGCCGCCGCGTTCGCGCAAAGGGTGAGGCCGGCAAGCGCGAACCCGAGCGCCGCACCCCGGGTTCTGGCCGGCGAGAAAAAGAAAGCGGCGCCCCCAACGGCGAGCAGGAGCCCGATCCACTGCACGGCTCCTGGCTTCTCTCGAAGCGTCACGACGCCTGCCCCCGCGACGAGAACGGGCGTGAGACAGAGGACGAGGGAGAGCGGGGCGGCTTCGAGGTGCGTGAGCGCGAGGAAGACACCGCCTTGAGTCAGAGCGTAGAAGACGACGCCAAGGGCGACGAGCCGTCCCCAGTCGCTACGGGACAGGGCCCTCACCTCGCGGCGCGCCCTCCAGAGCCACGGAAGGAGGACGAGCCAGGCCGTTGCATACCGAAGGCCGGCGAACGCAAGCGCCGGAATCTCGCGGAGTCCGAACCGCATGAGAATCCACGAGGTAGACCAGAGGAACGTGACGAGGAGAGCCTCCAAGACGGCGCGCCTGTGAGACAATCCGTTCATGCGCAACACCCCTTCCGCACAGGGTTTCCCGTGCGCTGTCGGCGCCGCCTACTCCCTCCCGGCTTTTGTCCGATCAGGTGCTACGCACGATGGCTTTTGCGACGCTCGGTCCAGGCCTGCCTTGGCAGCGGAACCCTAGTCGCTCAGGTCGGCGCTCCCGATTCTGCCTGCCGCCTGCGACGCCGTCAACAGGTCGCGCCTGGCCCACCTCGAATCCCGGCAACCCGCCGACTCCTGCCTTCCTCCGTCTGAGTTCGGGCAGAGATAGGCATACTCCTGACTGAGCAGATCGGGACCCGGCGAACGGCCGGGGCATCGTGTTTTCGGAGGAAGGAGGCATTCATGGTGACCGGATGGCGCATCGCAGGGGTTCTCGCGTTGCTGGGACTTGCCGCTCTCGCCACCGGCGTTGCGGCGCAAGACGCCGCGACGTCACCAACGCTCGATGAGGTCGCCGCCCTCAACCTCGCGGCGTCTCCGGAGCAGATCCAGGCGGCCGTCGACCTCCTAGCCGGCAGCATCACCGCAGGAACTCTAACAGCCGATCAGGCGATCCAGCTCCTCATCGCCGCCGATTGGGCAGCCCTCGAGGACGGTGCAGCGATCGACGCCATGCTCGCCACGCTCACGGACCTCGTCGGCGGGATTGCGGCGGGAGCGCTCACACTGGACCAGGCGCTGATCGCCCTCGGAGTCTCCGAGACGGGAACGGCCCCGGATGGTTTCTTGGACGCGATCACTCAGGCGGGTGCGTCTGAAGCAACCGCGGCTCTCGCCGAGACACTCGTCGCAGCGGGCGTTCCTCCGGGGATCGTCGTCCGAATCGTCAAGCAGGGCTTGAACCAGGACGCGCTGACGGACGAAGAGGTGCAGGCGTTGCTGACGACCCTCGGAGAACTCGCGGACGGCGATTCATGGGGACAGCTGGCCAACGAGATCGCCGAGCACGGAAGTTACAGGCACCGCGATCGCGAAACGAATGCAAATCGGAACGATGGGACATCCGAGGACCCCGAGCAGGAGACCGAGCAGAACGAGCACGGGAGTCAGGGCAAGGGACACGGAAAGAACGGCGGCAAGTAGCGCTCTGGGTGCTCTCTAGGAGTACGAGAATTGGGACGACGGCGGAAGCCGTCGTCCTATTCTTTTCCTCTCTGACCGGGGCGGAATGCTTGACTATGGCCCTCTCCCGGATAACATACAGAGAACTTTGCAGCACAAAGTACTCTGGAGGATGACCATGGAATCGATTCGCCTGCGCGACATCGAACGAAGGAGCTGGCGGACGTACCAACAGGACGGGCTCACGGACGCGCAATTCGGAGGCCTCCTGCTGGCCGCCGCGGGGGTGGCCGTCCTCGATCAGCTGGGCACTCCGCCGTGGGTCCGTATCGCCACGCTCGCTGTGCTGGCGTTCCTTGAGGTCGGGGTCATCGCGTGGATGCGTCGGCGCTACGTTGCGCCGCGTCTTGGGACCGTCAAGTTCGCCCCGTGGCGCGTACGTCGCACCCGAGCCATGCGCATCATGCTCGCCGCGTGCGTTCTTGCCACCGCGAGTCTGGTCGCCCTGACCTCTCTGTCCAAGGGACTCGGGATTGCACTCCCCGGCGACCTCGGCGCATGGCTCATCATCTCCGCCGTCATCCTCGTGCCGGTCGGTGGACTGGCCTTGTTCCTCGACTACCCTCGACTCTTCCTGCACGGGGGACTGTTCGTGATCGTGGAGTTCCTCCACATCGTGGTCAAGCTGCCCGCGCGGCTCCCATTCGGCGGGGCCATCGCGTACGGCGCCGCCGCCTGCGTAAGCCTCGCGATGGGGATTGGCGTCTACGTCCGGTTCCTGCGGACGGTTCCACGCCCTGTCCTCGCGCAAGGCGTGAACGCTGAGGAGGATGCCCGTGTCGAATGAACTCTTCCTTGCCGGACTTGAGAAGCGCGCCTGGCTGCGCGTCTTCGAAGATGGAGTATGGGATATCGAGATCGGGCTCCTGTTCGTGTCGCTCGGAGCGACGATCGCCACGGACTGGGGAGCCCTTGCTCCGATCGCGGCGGCGGTTCTGACGCCCGCGTGCCTGGGACTGAAGCTCTGGATCACGGCGCCCCGGATAGGGCACGTGCGGTTCGCGAAGCGCCGCGTTCGCCGGGTCGAAGGAGTCACATGGTTGCTCGCGGGTCTCGCCCTTCTCACGAGCGTGCTGGTTGTGGTAGCCGGCCGGGCTGCTGGATCGGCTACCCCCTTCTGGGTCGATTGGGTTCGCCACCACTTCGCCGCGGTGCTCGGAGCGATGTGGGGAGGAACCCTCGCTCTCGCCGGGGGAATCCTCCGGGTTCCTAGATTCTGTGCCTACGGTCTCGCGCTGCTCGTCGCCCTCGTCGTTTCGGATCTCACCGGCGCCTACTCGATCGGATCCGCCTTGATGATTGGCGGCAGTCCCATGGCTCTCGTCGGCGCCGTGCTCCTGGTCCTTTTCGTCCGACGGCATCCTCGCCGGCCGTCCGAGGAGGGTGCCGATGCAGGGCAATAGAGAACCGCAGAGAGTCGAGATCGATCGCGTGATCCACGAGCCGGCGCGGTTGCTGCTCGTGGCGCACCTCTACGTTCTGGAAAGCGCCGACTACGTGTTCCTCATGCAAAACACGGACTTCACGTGGGGCAACCTTTCGTCGCACCTGTCGAAGCTCGAGGAGGCAGGCTACGTCGAGATCGTCAAGGACTTCGTCGGCCGGAAGCCGCACACGATGGTGAAGCTCACCCCAGCGGGGAGGCAGGCCTTCGACACGTACCGCCGCCAAATGAAGGGACTGCTCGCGGATCTCCCGGAGTGAAGGAGGTGGAGCATGGAATCAGCCGTCGTGTGGATTGTCGCCGGGTTGTTGGTTGCCGTCGGAATCCTCTTCGCGATCCTCGTGAAGGGATAGGCCGTGGGCTGCTCGGCCGGCGTCGGCCTGGGACGTCAGCTGCACGCCTCAGGCCGCGCCGAGCCGCTCGACCTTGATGAAGTTCGTGGTCCCTCCGCCGCCGGTCGGAACCCCGGCGCAAAGGACAACCAGCTCTCCCGGAGCGGCGTACCGCTCTCTAAGCAGCGACTCCGTCGCGACTCGAAGCATCTCGTCGGTCCCCTCGTACTCCGGAACCAGAACGGGGACGACGCCCCACACGAGCGCCAGTTGCCTTTCGACCTGCGCGTTGGGCGTGAGGGCGACGATCGTCTGATGCGGCCTCTCCCGGGCGATCTGCCGTGCCGTGTACCCCGACCACGTCGAGGTCACGATCAGACGCGCGCCGACCTCGTCGGCGATTCGCACGACGGCGTCGCTGATGGCGTCCGTCACCGCATGCGCGTGCTCGGCCTTTCGGGTTGCGACGTCGTCAATACGCCACGGCATCTGCCGTTCGGCGATGGCGGCGATCTCGCGCATCATGGCCGCGGCCTGGACGGGAAACCGGCCGGTCGCGGTCTCGGCCGACAGCATGACGGCGTCCGTCCCATCAAGAATCGCGTTCGCGACGTCACTCGCCTCGGCGCGCGTCGGGCGCGGGCTGTCGGTCATCGACTGAAGCATCTGCGTCGCCGTGATCACGGGCTTCCCGAGTCGATTGCACTGGCGGATGATCGCCTTCTGGTGCATCGGAACGTCCTGCGGCGACATCTCGACTCCGAGGTCGCCTCGCGCCACCATCACGGCATCCGAGACCTCGAGGATGTCGTTGAGGTTCTCGATGGCCTCGGGCTTCTCGATCTTGGCGACGATGCCGACGCCCGCTCCGTCGGGAAGCGTCGCAAGGTGCTCTCGGAGCCGCCGTACGTCGCTCCCTGTACGGACGAAGGAGAGCGCCACGTAGTCTACGCCGCTCGCAACGGCCGATCGCGCGTCGTCCCGATCCTTGGTCGTGAGCGCCTCGAGCGAACCTCCAATCCCAGGCGCCGCAACGCCCCGACGCGAAAAGAGCCGGCCGGCCGCCGTGATCTCCGCCACGAGAGCGTGCGGACGAACCTCGCGCACGACCGCCTCAGGCTCCCCGTCGCCGAACACGAGTCGCCCGCCGGGGCGCGCGTCTTCGATCAGCTCCGGGTGAGGAAAGGGAAAGCGGCTGTGGGAGCCGTCGGCTCCGGCCTCGCTCGTCAGCGTGATTCGTTCGCCCACGGCGAGATCAAACGGGCGAGCGAGGTCCCCAAGACGCAGTTTCGGTCCCTGAAGATCCGCGAGGACGGCGACGACGGCGCGCTCCGAAGCGGCGACTCGGCGGATCTGGCGGATGGTTTCCGCGTGCTCGTCAGCCGTTCCATGGGAGTAGTTGACGCGAGCGACGTTCATCCCAGCCTGCATGAGCGTTTGCAGGATCTCGGGGGCTCGCGTCGCGGGCCCGATCGTGCAGACGATCTTGGTTCGGTTCGCGCCCAGTTCCGTTGTCATGCTTCGTAGTCTACCGCGAGGCAGGCGTCGCGTACCCGACGGCCGGCTCGCCCGGTCGGGCGGGCGGCGCGCAGGGGCCAGGATCTAGAGGCCCATCTCCCGTTTCAGCGCCAGCCGGCGAGAGGCGTGAGACTCGAGAGACGGCGCCTCCGGGTTCGACAAGAAGTGCTGGAGCACGTCTGCGTCTTTCAGGAGTTCAGAGAACGCGTCGTGAACGGCCGCCTTGTCGCTGTGATGGGCGATCGCCGAACAAACGTCCTCGATTTCCAGGTCGGTGAACGCCTTCTGACTTCGGAGGATCTCGCTCGCGCGGCGAGCACCCCGCGTCGCGTGGTTGTCCGGCGTGCCCGTCTCGTAGGTCGCGAGGTCATGGAGCATTCCCGCGACCGCAGCAAGCTCGGCGTCCAGTCCGCGCCGCAGGGCCAGAAGGGCCGCCGCTGCGGAGACGCCGTGGAGGTGGACGAATCCCGAGCGGCGATCCTCGGAGTCCCCGGTCTCGTCAAGGACTTCGTCGATGATCCTGCGCAAGCTCTCCAGTCGCTCCATTCCTTTGAGAGGATACGCGGCGCTCCTACGGAACGCATCCGCGCTGTGGCCGAAGCGTCTCCCTGTACAATCGGGTCAAGACAACGTCGCGATCCGAGGAGCGTGGACATGGCCGAAGAGACCAAGAGCGCCGAAACCAAGAAGGACGGGGAGTCAAAGGAGAAGAGGCGAAAGCTCCTCGGCATCGAGCCCGTCGAGACCCATCACGAGATCGTGCTGGGCAACCGGCGACTTCGCTACACCGCACGAGCGGGGGCTCTGTCGCTGAAGGACGAGTTCGACGAGACGGAGGCGGAGATCTTCTTCACCGCGTACGAGCTCGACGGCGTCGAGGATCGCGCGACGCGGCCGCTCACGTTCGCCTTCAACGGAGGACCGGGGTCGGCGTCCATCTGGCTCCATCTGGGGGCGCTTGGCCCGAAGCGCGTGCGGATGGAGAAGGAGGGCTGGATGCCGCGGCCCCCGTTCCTGCTCGATGACAACGAGCAGACGTGGCTCGACCAGACCGACCTTGTGTTCGTAGACCCCGCAGGAACCGGCTACAGCCGCGCCGCCAAGGAAGAGCTGGACAAGAAGTTCTGGGGCTTCCAGGGCGACATCGAGTCCGTCGGCCAGTTCATCCGCCTCTACCTGACGCGGTACGCAAGGTGGACGTCGCCCCTCTTCCTTGCCGGCGAGAGCTACGGCACGACGCGCGCCGCCGGACTTGCCGGCCACCTCGTCGATCGCGGCATCACGTTCAACGGCATCTTCCTCATCTCGACCGTCCTCGATCACCTCGCCATCCGCTTCGGACGCGCCAACGACCTTCCATTCCAGCTCTTCGTCCCGACCTACGCCGCCACGGCGTGGTACCACAAGCAGCTGCGGGAGTCCCTCCAGAGCAGGACGCTCGGCGATCTCGTGGCGGAGGTGAAGGCGTGGTCCGAAGGCCCGCTCACCGCGGCACTCATGAAAGGGGATCGGCTCGGCGATGGAGAGCGGCGGGCCGTGGCACGGAAGCTGGCGGACTACACCGGCCTCGACCTCGAGTACGTCCTCGGCTCCAACCTGCGCGTCGACATCTTCCGCTTCTGCAAGGAACTCCTGCGAAACGAGAAGCGCAGCGTCGGTCGCCTCGATTCCCGTTTCCGGGGCGTTGAGGCGCTTGCCGTGACCGAGGTCCCCGAGTTCGACCCGTCGATGCACGCGATCACGCCTCCGTACACGTCGACGTTCTGTCACTACGTCCGCACTCGTCTGGGGATCGAGACCGATCTCGTGTACGAGACTCTGTCGAACACGGTGAACGAGAAGTGGGAGTATGAGAAGGGATACCTCCCCGCGACCGGCGAGACGTTGCGCGCGGCGATGGCCAAGAACCCGTACATGAAGGTGTTCGTCGGGCAAGGGTACTACGACCTCGCCACCCCGCTCCTCGCAACGGAGTACATGGTGAGCCACATGAACGTCGATCAAGAGCTGCGCGCGAACCTCGAGATGCACACGTACGAGGCCGGGCACATGTTCTATCTCGACCTGGATTCGCTTGCGGCGTTCAAGGCCGACGTCGACGCGTTCTTCGGGAGGGCGAAGTAGGCGACCTAGAGACGCGGACCAAGTAGAGTCCTCCTCGCTTAAGGAGGCGCCATGGACTTGGTCCGGAAGCTCGGCGGGACGCTCACGTACCTCTCGCCCCTGGAGCCGCAGGCGGCGGAACTGTGGTACCGATGGCACAACGACCTTGAAACGGGGCTCCTCGCTTCGAGTCCCGGCCACCGAACGCCGGGAACGCTCGCGGAGTACCAGCAGACGATCGCGCGGTACCTCGAACAGAAGGCGCACGCCTTCCTGATTGTGGATGCGGCCGGCCATCGACCGATCGGATGGTGTGCGCTCTTCGTCGCCGACGTACCAAGCCGGCGAGCGATGCTCTCCATATTGATTGGTGAGAAGGAGTACTGGGGAAAGGGATACGGAGAGGACGCGCTGCGCGTGCTGATTGGGTACGGGTTTCACATCGTGAACCTGAACAGCATCGAACTCGTCGTCCGCGACGACAACGCTCGCGCTCGGCGGTGCTACGAGAAGCTCGGCTTCCAGGTCGTCGGCAGGAGACGTCAGGCGGTCATTCTCGGCGCCCGCAAGTTCGACCTGCTCCTTATGGACCTTCTCGCCGAGGAGTACGTCGGGCCTTCGCCGATCCCTGCCTAGGGACGTTCCCGGCGAGCGCGCCGGTGAGACCCGGGGCCCCGGTTCGGGGTTCTTGCTTTCTTCCCGCCCCGTTCGGTATTCTGAGGACTCGTACCGGGTGGGCGAAAGCAGGAACGGAGTGAGGGGTTTCTCCATCAACTACGAAGCCTTGTTGTCCCGGCTCTCCGCCGCGGACTACGACGCGCTCGTCGCTCGACTCGGGAAGGCGCTTCCCTCGCTCTGGCTGCGCGCGTACCGAAGAATGACCTCGGCTTCGGCAAACTCCGTGCGATTCTCCGACGGCGGGTTCGAGTTCCTGTTTGACCACGCCTCCGCTCGGACGACGGGAGGAGGCCCCCGCGGCGACGATGGGGTGGAGGATCGCATCATCGTCGCGTTCGGTCGGTCGCGCCCCCAGTGTGCGCGTCCCGAATTGCAGCGAAGCGGACTCCTGGGCGCGTCGGCAGCGATCTTCGGCGGACACGCCGACCGCCGTCACATCTCCGGCGGCGTGCTTGGGGGAACCTTCGACGGGTGTCTCTACCCCCAACGCCGAGATCTCCGGCGAGAGGGATCGGTCGACGGGCGCGCATTCCGCGCGATGGAGCGCTACTGCATCGAGCACCCGGGCACGTTCGCGTTCTCCCGCCCCATCTACAATTCCCCGTCGTGGTGGCCGCGCGAGGTCGAGCACGGCCTCCTGCAGGACGATGGAACGCTGTGGGTCCAGAGCTTTGACAACACTCCGGCCGCCGTTCGCATCCCGTTCTTGGCGACGGGGCGAGCCACCCTGGTCGGAGCTCGACGCGCCCCGCTGCCCGAGGAGTAGCCGAGCCCCTCCCGAGACGCAAGGCAGTGGCAACCTCGTACCTGGCGAAGCCATCGGTTCACCTGCCTCGGCCTTAGGGTCTAGGATCGACCGGGAGAGGCGGTGCACATGGGAGGACAACTGCATCCCTGGAGCGTGACGCCGAGACAGGCGGCGGGGATTCAGGCGGGACTCCGCGACCGGCTCGATCTCACGTGGGACGGGCGCGTCGTGGACCTCGTCGCCGGGATCGACGTCAGCGTCGTCCGGGATACGGCGCGGGCCGCGGTCGTCGTGCTTGGATTTCCCGACCTCCGCCCCCGCACCAGCGTGACCGCCGAGATGAAGACGCCATTTCCGTATGTGCCCGGACTCCTCTCGTTCCGCGAGGGTCCCGTGATCCTCGCAGCGTGGGAGAAGCTCGACCGGAAGCCGGATCTTGTTCTGTTTGACGGCCAAGGCACGGCGCACCCTCGAGGGATGGGGATCGCCGCTCACATGGGTCTGTGGCTTGACGTGCCGACGATCGGGGTCGCGAAGTCGCGCCTGTGTGGCGTAGCGATGGAGCCCGGCGCCCATCGCGGCGCCGTCGCGGATCTCCTGGACGAGGCGGACCCGAGGCGCGTTCTTGGCGCCGTCGTGAGGACGAAGGACGCGACCCATCCCGTGTTCGTCTCGCCGGGGCACCGGATCGACCTCGCGCACGCCGTCGAGTTCACGCTCCGATGCGTGGCGAGCCATCGACTTCCCGAGCCCACCCGCTGGGCCCATCACGTCGCTGGGGGCGGCACACTCGCCCCCGTACACCCTGGTTAGGAAGGTTCGGATCTCCCCCTGGTAGACGGCCTCCACCTTTCGTAGAATAGCGGGGTACGGAATGCCGTCGACGACCCGACGTTCTGGGTTGCCGACGCGAACCGTCAGGACCTATGGGAAGGTTGCGATGGGAAAGGGGCTCGGCCCATGGACGGGGTACAAGATACCAAGAAGGATCACGTTTCCTCCACATCACCCTCACGCGCCGCGCACGTTTGGGTGGAACAGTCCATGAGTTGGGTGTAAGGACAGTAGAGACGTTCTCAGGAAAGAGAAGGGGGAGTCATGCCTAAGAAAGAACTCGTCGACAAGCTCTCGATCTACGTGCCGAAGTCAAAGGTTGCACAGCAGCCCGTCGAGCGGCTGATGAAGGTCGGAGCCAAGAAGGATCGGTCCGTGAACTACCTCGTCGTGGAAGCCATCCTGCAGTACCTGGATCGCGAGGAGAACA
>JBFYQP010000047.1:0-4310 GCA_041302745.1 Candidatus Bipolaricaulota bacterium
TGGTGGCCATCAGCACGGAGAAGACGAGGACGCACCTCTTCGGCGTCCAGTTCGCGTTCAGCACGTTCGCCGGCGTGCTCGCGAACTTGGTCGGCGGGTACCTGCCCCTGGCCCTGCGTGCGATCGCTCCCGACTTCTTGGCGGGCCTCTCCGCGTACCGCGGCGTCCTCCTCGTCTCGATGGCTCTGACCCTCACCGCTCTCTATCCGATCGCGCGACTCCGCGGCCTTCACGGCGTACGGAAGGAGATCCTCAAAGCCCGGGACGTGAGAGCCCATCGCTCGGTGCTCGCGAAGATCCTCGCCATTGAGATCACAGGCTCGTTCGGAGCCGGCATGCTCATGCCGTTTCTCAACGTCTTCTACCGCCTGCGCTACAACCTGCCGGACCCCGCTCTCGGAGCGATCTTCGCGGCGTCGTCGCTCTTCACGGGAATCGCCGCCATCCTCGCGCCCCTCGCCGCCGCTCGGATGGGCAAGATCCGCGCCATCGTGCTGACACAGGCCCTGTCGATCCCATTCCTGCTCGCAATGGGGTTCATTCCGAACGCCGGCGTCTCGGCGACGAGCTTCCTGATTCGCACGGCGCTCATGAACATGAGTTCCCCGCTCCTCCCCGCCTACATCATGGGAATCGTCCCGGGCGAACTCCGGCCGCTGACGGCAAGCCTCGTGATGCTCGCGTGGAACGCGGGGTGGGCTCTGTCGTCCTGGATCAGCGGCCACATCCAGGTTGCTGCGGGGTTCTCGCCCCTCTTCCTGATCACGGCCAGCTTCTACGTGACGTCGATCGTGCTGACGTACGTCTTCTTCCGGCGGACCGGCGAGACAGCAGACGTCCCCGTCCTCCCGGAGCCCCTCCCGTCCGACGAGTCGCGGCACGCCTAAGCGGCTCGCTAGGCGCGGGCTCGCGCTGCGCAGAGCCCGGCTACGAGGGGGACGGGTCGAACTCCAGGTGGATCGGGCTCTCCGAGAGGGGATCCGCGTAGACGCCCCGATACGCAGGGGGCAGGAGCGACGCGAGCTGGTACATGATCTCGTCGGCGACGTTCTGACGGACCTCGCGCGTCAGTCTTGGAGCCTTCGGTTCCACGCGGAACGGCTGTCCAACGACCACGTGAAACGGCGTGCGGCGGAGGCGCCGAACCTGATGGCCGAACCTCTCTCCGCCGTAGAAGGCCATCGGCAACACGGGCGCCCCACTCTTCACGGCCAGCGTGACCACCCCAGGATGTCCTCGCCGAAGCCGCCCGTCGTGACTCCGGGTCCCCTCCGGACCCACGACGAGGATGCCTCCTTGGCGCAAGACATCGATGCTTGCTCGCAGCGCGGCGATGTCTGCTTCGCCCCGTCGGACTGGGATCGCGCCCCATCGGCTGAACAGCCAGCCGAGGAGCGGGTTGTTCCACGACTCCGCCTTGGCCAACCCCACGACGTGGCGAGGGCGAAGACGTGAATGCAGCACCGGAATCTCAAGGAAGTTGATGTGGTTCGATACGAGGATGAGCGGGCCGCGCAGCGGGATCTTGGAGAGCTCCGCGTCATCGACCCGGCACAGCAGCCGGACGAGCGCGCTCTCCACTCCGTTCAGCAGGAGCGCCGTCCCACTCACGATTCCACCACCTCGTTCGGCACGAGAATCGAGATCCTCTTCGCAAGGATCTCCACATCCAGCCGCGCGCCCGCCTCGCAGATCGTCTCTCCGTCCGCATGGGCCGGCAGCGACCCGTCGACGGCCGTGACAGAGACCCGCTGGGACTGGAGCGTCGTGATGGCGGCGTGCGTCCCTTGCGTCCCTTTCATAAAGCGGGGCATGAGCGCCAGCACACCCCGTCGCGTCACCTGGCCGGCAATGCAGAGGTCGAGCCTGCCGTCGTCCGGCTTCCCGCCCGGCGCCATGAGGAATCCGCCCCCCATGCGCCGGCCGTTCATGATCGAGACGAGAAGGGCCCGCTGCTCGATCGTGCGATCATCGCAGGCGATTCTCACGAGCGGGGCGCGGAAGTAGAGGAAGATCGTCTTCAGCGCGCCAATCAAGTACGCCGCGAACCCGTGGACATGCTTCAGCTTCTGGGCCTCAAAGCCGACGATGGTGTCAAACCCGATGCCGACGCCGTTTCCGAAGTAGCGGCCGGTCGGGTAATCGCCGCCGCTCACGCGCCCGACATCGATGATCCGCACATGGTCCCCGGCGAGGGCCTTGCAGCCTTCGGCGAGATCCCGGGGCACGCCGACCCCGAACGCAAAGTCGTTGCCCCTCCCGACGCAGAGCGTGCCCATGACGGCACATCGCCCGTCCGCGTCCCTGGCCTGCATCAAGCCGTTCAGGACCTCGTTCGCCGTCCCGTCTCCCCCAACGGAGACCACCACGTCGAACCCGTCAGCCGACGCCTTCCGGGCCAATTCCGCCGCATGCCATGGACGCTCGGTCCGGACCAGTTGGAAGTCGAGACCACCGTCTCGAAGCTCTCTCTCGACGTGCGGAATCGCTTTCACCCCATCGCCCCGCCCGGACACCGGATTGACGATGACGAAGTACCGTCTCATGCTCGTTCGTTCCTCCTCATCCTACGTGTGTGGGACACTCCCCCGAGCGCGCCCCGCCCACCCGAGTTGGCTTTCATGGTGAGGGAAGCGCGCCCCCTTGTCAAAGCCCGATTCCGATCGCACCTTCCTCTCAGGCGGACGCCTGTCTGGACCGCCGCTCCACGACGGTCCCGTCCCGCGGCTCGCCTTTTCCCTTTGACGCTCTTTGTCTATACACTCGCAGACGAGGTGATCAGCCATGAAGAGGATTGGGGGGCTTCTTGCCTGCGTGGCGTTACTCCTCGGTGTCGCGACGGCAGCGGCTGCGATCGGCCTCTGCGACTATGTATCGCCGGAGACCAACCTGACGGATGTCACCTTCTCGTTCAGCTACCGCTACTTCGATGACGCCAAGACGGAGGGAGTCGACGAGAGCGGCGGCCGGGCCGCGATTGACTTCAGCCAGATCTACGACTCCCCGGACATCGGCTTCACGGTCGCCGCAAGCGGCGCGATTCTGCTCGACAACTTCACTCCTTCGTCTGGGCTTGGCTCGGCGGCCGGAACGTTCCGCTACTACGTGATGGATGACGTGCCCCTCTTCGGGTTCGGAGGGGTCGCCGCGTCGACGGCCAGCGGCCAGCCCCAGCCGGCAGTGAACCTCAGCGCCGGGGTGGGGTATGGCCGATTCTCCGACACGACTCCCCTGGCTAAGGCATTCACAATCCAGAACAAGCTCCTCAAGGCCGGAACAATCTCGAGTCCCCTCTCGGACCAGGTTCTCATGGACATGGCCGCGGTGATCGCCCGCCGGGCCGAGTACGAGACGGTCAAGGACGCGGCAGCCGCCGTCGTCGAGGTTATCCAGACTGCCACGGGCGTCACGGTCGGGCCGCGGGAAGTCCTGACGGTCGAGGACGTCATGCTCACGACCGGCGACGAGCGCAACTGCGGCTGGGCCGTTCAGGCAGGGCTTGGGTACGAACTCGTCGATCCCTATGAAGGTGCACGCGATCTCCTCGTGACCGTGTCCGCGGACGCCGCGCTGGCTCCGGACCCCGCAAGCCAGTTCCTGTTCCGTGCCAGCCTCTACGGACCCTTCGACATCCTCGGTGAGAACACGCTCGCCGCAAGAGCGTCGTACGATCGGGATCTGACCGATGAGAGTTCGCTCGAGGCCGCGTACACCCTCCAGCGCGCTCAGTCGGGCGATGACTCGAACATGACCCAAGCGGCGACGCTGCTCGTCAACTTCGCGGTCGGGACGACCGACCTGGGCTTGCAGCTCTCTCTCACGAACGAATCCGGTACGCCCGGCTGGACGATCGACATCTCGGTCTCCGTCGCGGTCGACCTGTCCTCGTAGGCCGCCTCACCTGAAGCAGCTCGTGCCCCTCGTCCATGACCGGACGGGGGGCATGCTCTTCTGTGGGTCCGCCGTGCTGGTTCATGACGGCGAAATGCCCTAGAGTGGCCGAGGAGGCGAGCAAGTCGCCGAAGGCAAAGCATGAGAAGCGCAAAGCGGAGGAGCGTCTGCGATCAGGGCGAGTCCGAGCTGCGCGAGCGTGTCGCGCGACTCGAGCAGGAGAACGCGCGCCTCGCGGACTCCGAAGAGAGACTCAAGATCCTCTTCGAGGATGCTCCGGACGGCTACTACCTCTCCGACCTCAAGGGGACCTTTGTCGACGGCAACTCGGCCGCAGAACAGGTCACCGGCTATCGAAGAGATGAACTCATCGGCAAGAGCTTCCTCTCGCTCAGACTCCTCGTGTCGGCCGACCTCCT
>JBFYQP010000059.1:0-38818 GCA_041302745.1 Candidatus Bipolaricaulota bacterium
TCGCCGCGTGCCGCGGCGACGACACATTCGACGTCGAGGTGAGCCTTGACAACGTCGGCGGCCAGGCGCAGACGGACATCGCCGTCGCGCTCTACGTCGACGGCGTCCGGCGGGAGGAGCGCACGCAGACCCTCGCTGCCGGCGCCTCGGCGAGCCTGACGTTCGAGACGCAGGCCCTTCCGTGCGGAACGCCTCACTCGATGCGGGTCGTGGCGGACGGCGCGGACGCGTTCTGTGAGTGCGACGAGACGAACAACGAGGCGGAGGTGTGGGCGACGTGCCCGTGCCCGGCGCTCGTGACGACGAAGACGATTGAGGCCATTCGGCGCGGCGCTGCCTCGGTCAACGTGGGCGGGCCGGTCGAGCCGGGCGACGTCGTGACCTATCGACTCACCGCGGCGAACGTCGGGGGCGGGACCGCCTTCTACGTCGGCATCGAGGACACGCTTCCCGACTCCTTCTCCTACGTCTCCGGGTCAACCCACGCGGCGTGGCCGCAGGGGACGTCGACGGCCGATCCCTCGGGTGGAGTCGGGCCGAACCTCACCTTCGGCCTTGCGGCGACCCTTGCCGCGGGCGAGGCGGTCTCACTGGCCTACGACGCGGTCGTCGGGAGCGACGTGTCGCCGAGCGTGGAGTACGTCAACGTGATGCGCGCAACGGGGAGCGAGGGGACCGGCGCGCCGATCCCCGCCGACGCGTCGACGACCGTGCCGGCGGACACCGACCGGGACGACCAGAGCGCTGTGTCCTTGCGCGCCGTGGAGCCGGCGCTCGTTACGGCGAAGTCCGTCGGTTCGATCCTGAGGGGCGGAGACACGATTCCTGCCTCAAGCCGCGTCGCGCCGGGCGACCGCGTGAGGTACGAGGTTCGCGTGACGAACGTGGGTGGTGGTACGGCGTACGCCGTCCGACTCGTGGACGCGCTCCCCGACGGGTTCACCTACGTCGGCGGGTCGACGAGTGCCGTGTGGCCGAGCGGCGCGTCGGCGGTGGATCCGCTTGGAGGATCCGGGCCGGAGCTTCGGTTCGAGCTTGGGGCAGAGTTGCCGCCCGGAGGCGTCCTCACGCTGACCTTCGAAGGACTCCTCACGTCCAGCGTAGACGAGATCGGCCCCTACACGAACGTTCTCTCCGCGACCGGCGTCGACGGAAGCGGGACGGCGATCCCCGCCGACAACGCATCCGACGTACCGGGCGACACGGACGGCGACGACGCGAGCGAGGCCACGCTCCTTCCTGCGCGGCCGGCTCTCGTGACCACGAAGAGCGTCGCGTCCATCGTCCGCGAGGGGGAGTCGATCTCGACGGCCGGGCCCATTGCGCCGGGCGACGTCGTCACGTACCGCCTCACCGTGGTGAATGTCGGCCGCGGTACGGCGTTCAACGTGGGCCTCGAGGACGAGCTTCCGTCTCCGCTCTCCTACGTCGCGGGATCCACGGCCGCATCGTGGCCGGGCGGGTCGGCGACGTCGGACCCAGTCGGGGCTCCGGGGCCGTCGCTCGCGTGGCCGCTGTCCGTCGCGCTCGGATGGGGTGAGGCGATCGCGCTGGAGTTCGACGCGCTCGTAGGCTCCGTGCTGCAAGGGTCGGTCTACGTCAACGCGATGGCCGCGTCGAGCAACGATGCGACCGGCGCTCCGACGCCGACCGATCGATCGGACGAGGCTCCCGGCGACACCGACGCGGACGACGCGAGCGTCGTGAGTCTCCCCGGCATCATCCCGGCGCTGTCGGTGGACAAGGTCATCGTCGACGTGCACCGTGACGGAGAGAGTCTTGGGGCAATCCCCGCCGCCGTGCCCGGAGACGTCGTAACCTACCGATTCACCATTCGGAACGTCGGAAACGGAACCGCGTACAACGTCGACTTCCGTGACGAGTTGCCGCCCGGCTTCGAGTACGAGACGGCGGCCCCGTACGGCGGCGGTTCGTACGCGGTCAGCGCGCCGAGCGCGGCCGGAGGGCTGTCGGTCCCCGACGGCGCGACCTCGTTCACGACCTCGATCGACGCGACCATCGACGGGGGCGCGCAGCTCGTCGCAACCTACGCTGCGCGGATTACCGACGCGGCGGAGACCGGCGTCTCGCTCGAGAACGTGGCCGAGGCCGAAGGCTTCAACGGCGCAGGCGTCGAGATCTCGGATGCGAACCCGGTCGTCGGCGACACGTCCGACGACGACGTGGAAGACGCCGACGCCGACGACACTGGGGTCGCCCCGATTCGCGTCGGGATGCCGGCCCTCGCCGTCGACAAGGAGACGCTCGACGTCGAGCGTCGGGGCGTCTCGATCGGCGCGGCCGGTCCCGTGGAACCGGGCGACGTGATGGTCTATCGCTTTACGATCCGAAACGTCGGAACCGACGACGCGGTCGACGTGGGGTTCGTCGATCTGCTGCCGCCGGGGGTCGAGATGGAGGCCGCATACGGCGTTGGGACGTTCACGGTCGACCTTCCTGCCACGGGGACGACGGCGCTCGGCTTCGCCGACGGAGCGACCGGGACGGTCGAAGCCTCGCTTGGGGCGCGCATTGACCGCGGGGGGACCCTGACGGCGACGTATCGCGCGCGGGTCACGGGCGATGTTTCCCAGGGCGACACCCTGGTGAACGAGGCGCGGGCCGTCGGGCGCGACGTGGGCGGCGTGCCGATTCCTCCCGCGAACGCGGCCGTCGGGGACACGTTCGACGACGACGAGGACGATCGGGACGCCGACGACGTCGGAATCGAGACGATCTCCGTTGTCGAGCCCGCGCTGGTGACCGAGAAGGTCGTCGCCGACATCGTTCGCGGTGGGGCGTCCGTGGACTCCGCGACGGCGGTCCGCCCGGGCGACGTCATCACGTACCGAGCCCGGGTGTCGAACGTCGGGCGGGGGAGCGCCTACTCCGTCAACATTGCAGACTCGCTCCCCGTCGGCCTCGTCTACCAAGGTCCGAGCCTCGCCACGTGGCCCGGCGGCTCCGCGGCGACCGACCCCTCGGGCGGGACGGGTCCAGCCCTCACGTGGAGTTTGGCGGCGACCCTCGAGGGAGGAGACGACCTCTTCCTGACCTTCGACGTCCGCGTCACGAACGACGCGGCGCGGAGCGCCACGCTCCTGAACGTCGTTCGAGCCAGTGGCGTCGACGGGTCCGGGATGCCGATTCCTCCGGACAACGCCGACGACGTTCCCACCGACGATGATGCCGACGACGCAGACAGTGTAAGGCTCTCCGTCGCCCCCGACGTCCTTGCGACCGCGATGATCCCCGCTCTCGTCACCGAGAAGAGCGTCGCTCGCATCGTCCGCGGTGAAGAGACCGCGTTCGGCGCCGTCGTCGAGCCGGGAGACCGCGTGACGTTCGAGCTTGTCGTGCGCAACGTCGGAACCGGGACGGCCTACGGCGTGATCGTGACGGACAGCCTGCCGCCCGAGATGGTGTGCGTCGCGGGGACAACGGCGGCTCGGTGGCCGCTCGGGGCGTCGTTCGACGACGCTTCCGGGATTCCGGGACCCGAACTGGAGTGGAGTCTCCTCGCCACGCTGCGCGCCGGCGAGTCGATCCGCCTGACGTTCGAGGCCGTTGTCGCCGAGGGCATCCTCGACGGACAGACGCTGGTGAACCGGATGCAGGCGCGCGGAGAGGACGAGGCGGGAGCGCCGATTCCGACCGATCAGAGCCGCGGAGTTCCCGGAGACATCGACGACGACGACGCCTCGGATCTCCTCTTGACAACGAGGTCCGCTCTCCTTCAGGGCGAGGGGGGGCTCATCGAGGCTCCGATCCTTCGGAAGGACGTCGAGCGTCTCGGCGGAGCCCCGTGTCGGCAGGCGGAGCCGCTCGGCGACGACGTGTGGTTCCAGACGGACATCGCTCTCTACGCGGTGTCGGAGCTCGAGTGGCTCGCGCGGTCCGCGACCGGTCCCGCGCTGTCGCGCGACACTCTGCTTCCGACGTGGTTGCGGGGTGTGGCGGTCGAGGCTCGTCGCGTCGGGTTCGAGAACCTGATCGAGGTCGAGGCCGGCTCGGGCATGGGGGTTCCTCTCGCGGTTGGGCCGCGGTTCCGCGATGCGGCCGACGCGCAGATTGCACTCGAGCAAAGGCTGAACGAGTGCGCTCGCGCCGTCGGGCTCGACCCGGCAACGCGCCCGTCCGACGAACGGTGGACGGTCCTTGAGTACGCCGCGGGGGATCCACGGTTCGCCTCCCGAAACGCCGGAACGAACCCTTGGCCGACGGGCGAGTGGGAGATCTACGATCGGCGCATCACGCCAAGCGCCGTCGGGATGGGGCTTCTGGCCCAGGCTCTGGAGGCACGGCGTCTCCTGGAGAGCGAGCTGCCGCAGGACCGGTACGTGGGGTGCGTCGTCGTCGAGGCCATGCGGAACAAGATTGCCAGCCTCCCCGAGCTGCGCGCCGCTCCGGGGTCGGCGAACGGCCTGCTCGCCCACGCTTACACGGCGACGTGGAGCGGCCGCCGCGTCGCGTACACGGTCGTCGAGCCGCGCGTCGACCTGATCGACCAGGCTGCCCTCGCCTGGGGTCTTGCCGCGTTCGTCGAGTTCGCGGAGCTCGTTCCCTCTCCGTGGCCGAGCGCCCTGGGATCGCTCGCCGGCGATGCGCGGGATGCGCGCAAGGAACTGGAGCGAGTCCTCGACGGAGTCAGCCGAAACCTGCGCGGTTTCGACGGGGCGCTGCGGGAGTCGACGGCGGACGGCGGAGGCGCTTCGGTCCGAACGACCACCCTCGGGCTTCTCTTGGCTGCTCTGGGCGACGTGTCGAGGGTTGTTGGACCTGATGCCGACACGGAACGGCTTGCGGCGCACGCTGCGATCCAGCTCTCCGGACGAGTCGGCTTGGACGGACGCCTCGATTCCACGACGTCCGGGACGGACGTAGCCGACGCGTGTGCGGCGGTTCGAGGGCTTCTCGCGGCGTCGCGGATCCTCGGCGTCTCTGCGTACGAGGTCACGGCGGTGCGAGTCCTCGAAGCCTTCGACCGCGGTTTCTGGGACGGCGCCTTCGGCGCGTACGTCGGGGAGTCCGAAAGGATCGGCGCTGCGGCATGCCTCACGCCGCTCGATCTCGGCCTCGTGGTCGGCGCGCTTCGCAACGCTGCGGCCGTGCTGCCGCGAGGTGAGGCCGATCGCCTCCTCTCGAGACTGGCAAGCCACGTGCGAGCGGTCGTCGACTCGGCCGCGCTGCACCTCGCAAACGCCGTACCCCAGGGCGGTGCGGGGACGTTCATCGGAGATGGCACGGGATCCTTCGCGCCTGCTCGGGTGTCCGACGCGCCGCTCGGATGGGCGTTCGTGTTCAAAGACCGTCTCTGCTACGCGAAGGGTGCGATCGGTGAGACCCCGTGCGTCGGCCTCGCCGTCGACGAGAGAGACGTCTACTACCAAACGGACTGGGCGATGTACGCGGGATACGAGATCGAGAGCGCGGCCGAGTGGGCCGCAGACTACGCGGACGCAAACCTTGCCGCCGCGATCCTTCACGCCGGCCTCGGACAGCCGCTCGAAGGAACCTCCGCGTGGCGCGCCCGCGCGGACGCTGCGGGCGTCGCGACCTCAGCGCTTCACCCCGTGTCGACGCCGTACGCCGGAGGCAGCCCCGGCCTGGTCGAGGACACCTCGCTCGTGTGGGATGAGGCGACGTTCGACCTTCGGCGGACCGGATCCGCGCTCGGCATGACGCTCCTCCGCGAGGCTCAGGAGCTTTCGGAGCTCATCGCCGGGGGCGCGAGAACGGACTCGGAGAGGATCACGGCCGAGGTCCTCCTGGCGTCGGCCCTCGAGACGTTGGATGCCGTGGGAAGCATCCTCGCAGCGGCCGAAGCCGAGCTGGGCGCGCGCTACGTGCCGCGGGCCGTGCTGGCCGAACGCGTCGACGGCGTCTGGCGAGTGACCGTCGACGAGTCGCAGAGCAGTCTGTTCGACCAGACTGCGCTCTTGTGGGGACTCTCCGAGCTTGCCTCCCTGGTCGCGCGCCCCGACGTCGCCCCTTGGCTCGTCGCGCAGGGGCGCTCCGGGGCCGACGTGGGCGCACGGCTGGCGGACGCCACGGACGCCGTTCTGGCCACGCTCATGCTTCACCTCGACTCGTCGACGGGAACACTGTTGGACGAGATCCGACGGACGTCGCGGGCATGGATTCTCGAGGCGCGAGTCGACGAGACGACCCTAGCGTTGGCGGTTCCGGCGCTCCTCGACTTCACCCGCTCGCCGCTCACCGCGGGGCGAACCGACGAGACTCGATGGGCGCGAGGACTCGTCCCGCTCCTCCTGGAGCACTTGGCGGGCCCGGCGAGCGAGAAGGCCGAGGGCTCGTGCGAGATCGGCGGGCTCACCTCGCGGCTCGCCGCCCTGCGTGCCTTTGTCGCGGGGTACGAGGCGCTGGGCGACCCACGTTGGGAGGAGCAGGCGTGCGCAGCGTTTGGCCGACTGGTCGAGCTGGACTGGGACGAGGAGTCCGGGATGTACCGCGCGTCCGCCGACGCCCTGTCCTGGTGCTACACGCCCTTCGACCTCGGACTCCTGGTGGGGTCCCACGCGCGGTTTGCGGCGCTCCTCGACGCCGGACGGGCGGCGGATGTCGAAACGAAGATGCGGTCGAGTTTTCTACGTTGGACGGATGCGGCGAAGATGCAGCTGTCGTCGCTCTCGCAACGAAGAGAGGCCGCCGGTGGCGTCGGGTACGCGCCTGTGTTCGATCGCCGCGTCTGCCTCCGCCGGGTTCGTGGCGTCGTCGGCGCAGACTACGCACAGCCCGGGGATCTGGTCCGATACCGGATCACGGCCGACAACCCGACCGAGTCGACGTGGACCGATCTTGTGCTTGCGGACGCGCTTCCCGTAGGCCTTGTCGTGCTGGATCCGGCAGGGACGGCGACTGGAGCGACGCTCTCGTGGCCGTCGGACACTCTCGGGCCTGGCGAAGCAAAGTCGTGGACGATCCTCGGCCGGATCCCCACGGACGCCCCTCCGGGCGCTGTCTTCGAGAACTGCGCGACTCTCTCGTACCGAAGCGAGAGCGGCGTCGAGCAGAAGCCGCGCCGCGCGTGCGTCGAAACGCGCCTGGAGGACCCTCCGGCGGAGGCCCGCAAGGCGGCCTGGTGGGTTGACCTGCCGGACTACGACACGGCGGAGGCCATGTACTTGTCGGCGGTCCTGACGGCTATGGACGACGCCGGATGGTCGAACAAGCTACGCGGCCGGGAGTACGCGTTCGGGAACCTTGCGGCGCTTCTCGTGGACTCGGAGCTCGGCCTGACGTATCGCGGGGTCGGCGGGAGCCCGACCGCGATCGGGGAGGATCTTGCCGCCGTGTCCGGCGGGCCGTGCGGTGGAACGAGAGCGCTCGACGATGTCCTCCTCGTTCCGTTCCGAGGAGGCGAGCCCGTCCTCGGGACCGAGAACGGGTTCCGAGTCAAGGACGCGACGATCACGGCGGCGGCGCTCGGTCAGACGCTCGCCATGGAGGCGGCGGCCCTGCTCGCCTACGCCGCGGAAGGCGACGCGTGGTCGCAGGCCATGAAGAAGCTGGTGAGCGACGTCGTCGACTTCCAGCTCGTGTGGATCGACGAACACCGGGTCGGGACCGCGGGCGCGCCGCGATACGTGCCGCAGTCGATCCGCGTCGTCGCCGGACTTCCGCCGGTGGAGTCCGTCGTCGATGACGGGGCGAGCGACTTGTACGGTCAGGCGTCGCTCCTGTGGGGACTCGAGATCCTTCGGGAAACCCGAGGCGACGAGGAGAGCGTCAATCGGCTGCTCGAAGCGACGTTCGACCGGATCGTCGACCACGGCCTTCTGCAGCCGGGGACGTACGCGGCTCTCCTTCCCGCCGACGCGGCGTCGGCCGCGGAGTGGATGGATCTGGAAGTGGTTGCGCGCGCGTTTTCCCAGGTTGCGCGCGGCTCGTCGACCCGTTCGGGCCCGGCCGCAGCGCGACTGGGCGACCTCTGTCGAGCCGCCGCGGTGGCTCCGATCCCGACCGACGCCGCGGAAGCGACGGCCTTGCTGCGCGTCCTCCTCTACTCGGCGTCGCTCTCGGACGCATCGATCCCCGCGACAGCGATCGGTGCGCTGTGGAGCGCCGTTCGCGAGCGTTTCTGGTCGCCGCTCTACGGGCTCCCCGGCGATCGGACGCTTCCCCCGTCGGAATGGACGTTCTCGCCGCGGAAGACGGCCGTGCTCCTTGACGCGCTCTCGACCCTGACCGGCCTCGGGTTGGCTCTCTCGGGCGACGTCGATCGCGCGTTCGAAAGAATCGTCGAGGCGGGGAGGATGCAGCTCGTGGCGCCGCCCACGGGGTACGGCGCAGGGACGCTCGCTCCGGCTCCGACCCACGTCGCCCCCGTGTTCGGACGGGAGACATCGGTCGGCGGGTGGCGGCGAACCCCCATCGTCGGTGCGCCCGACATGGAGGATGGGTTCCTGTTGTTCACGGTCGATCTCTCCGTACCGGCGCGCCTTGGACCCGTCCGATCCCTGTCGATCGACTGTGCGTCAGGCCTCGCCTACGTTCCCGGGTCGGCCCGATTCGAGAACGAGCGAGGAGAGTGGATTCTCCTGGATCCGCCGGTGTCCAGTCCGCTTCGGTTCGAGATCTCGCGGCTGGACCGTGCGGCGCGCATCGAGTACCTGATGGGATGGCCTGGGGGAGAATGGGCGAATTCGATCGGCGGGGAATGGATCGATCCGAGCGGACGCGTGGTTCCGTGGGCTCCGTAGGGAAAACGGTCCGAACGCGATGTGAACTGAGATCGGGAGTTGAGGTGAAGCGGGGGCGGGTTTCCCGCCCCCGCTTCATGCATCTCTGGGTATGCTCCAGCGCCGTGACTAGTCCGTCGTCGCGGTGTACTGAATGACTAGGTTGTAGTTCCCTTCCGGCAACGTTGCCAGATCGCTCTCGCCGAGCGTCATCTCGTAGGACACGTTCACGTCGTGAACGCCCCACGTCCCCGACGTTCGGTCGAACGTCAAGGCAAGAACGCTCGCGATCGTCGCCTGGCTCGCGCCGCTGGGCAGCGTCGACTGCGCCCACAGAATCGTGCTCGCGATCGACCAACTGGTCGTACTCAGGACGAGCATCTCCGTGTCGCTCGACCCCGCGTAGGTCCCTACTCCGGCGATGTCGCCGAAGCTCACGTCGCCGTTGCCGACGAGCGAGAGCGAGATCCACGACAGAATCGAGAACGACGCGTTCACGGACACTGAGTCCGAGGCCGCCGACGCACCGAGTGCCAGTCCAACGACCAACGCCACGACCGCCATCGCAATACCGAAACCCTTAACCATCCTCATCCGAAAGCACCTCCTAATGGTATTCGTTCGAGCGCATCTAGCGGCTCGGCCACCATTAGGCGCCGCGGCAACCCGACTACCTCGGTCACCCGAGGCTCGTAGCTTTGCGTCCCAGGGTCGCCCCTGGTTTGCCCTTGTCACGCAGACCCGCTTGCGCGGGCCCCGCCTTGAAGGTCCGTAGCTTTGCGTCCCGCCCTTTCGGGCGGTTTGCCTTTGGTAGATGCTTCGAGTGAGGATATGACTGCATTGCGGCGGACCGCCCGCCGCAATCTTCGAATCGTCTTTCCATCAACTCTTCGCGCAGGGAGCGTCTCCCCGCGCCTGTCTCAGTTCACTTGTCAAGGACCGACACTCAATTGTGCCCTCTCGATCACCTCCCTAGACACGAGACACGTCCGGCATGCCCCGCCGCGCGGCCTTCGTGTCCGGGCGAGGGTAGTGGGCGGCGTCCTCGGGCGCGGCCCGCGCGGTGCTCGTCCGAGGAGAGAAACGGGAGGCCGGCGACGTACGCATGTCCCTTCGGCGCTGGGGCGCGGTGCATAGACTCGCCGTCGGGAGGCCATGGATGTATCGCAGTTCGGTGAAGAAGTTCGTTCAGGGAGTTCTCTGTCTTCTGGATGAAGGACGCGATGTCCGCTTTGCCGACGCTGCCGACCGCCTTCAGGAGTACACGATCGACGACATCCTGCGGATGCTTCGAGTCGACAAGCCGCACGCGATCCACGACGGAATCCCTGACGAAGACTGGACCGCGATTATGGACTACATCGGGCGGTTCACGACGGCCCACGGACGCCGCGGGCTGACGTTCTTCGACGCGTCGATCGAACGAAGCTTCCTGTGTTGGCTGGCGGCGATCGGCGTCGAGCTTCTTTCGGAGCTCTGACCGGCGTAGGGCAGAGGTCGTAGTTCCTTCTTCCTGCCGTTGCAGCCGACCGGGTTTGGGACGTGGCGACCGCGGCGGGTGGAGCGTTCACAGGAGGCGACGTGGAGAGTCAGAACACGGCGGGCGGAGAGAGCGCGTCGACCGGGAACCGACGCCTTGAAAACCTCTTCCGCCACGCGTCGAACGGGATCTACCAGTGCGCGGCCGACGGGCGATTCGTCATGGCGAACGACGCTCTGGCGCGCATGCTTGGCTACCGCGACGCGGGTCAGCTTCGACAAGTGCGGATGGCGGACGTGCTGCAATCGGAGAACGACGCCGGCGCCGTCCTGCGCCAGCTGCGAGAAGGGGCTCGCGTCGAGAACGCGGAGCTGATGCTGCGAGCGAAGGATGGCCCGGCGGTCGCCGCTCTCCTGAACGCGCGCGCTGTCTGCGGCGGGAAGGGGGAGGTTCTCTACCACGAGGGAATCGTCACGGACATCACCCAACTTCGGAAGCAGGAGGAGCAGCTGCTTCACCTTGCGACACACGATCCCTTGACCGGCCTCTGCAACCGGCGGGAGTTCGGGCACCTCCTCGAACGGCATCTCGCGGAGGCACGACGCTACGAACGGCGCGGAGCTGTGCTGTGGATGGACCTTGACGGGTTCAAGGAGATCAACGACGGCCTGGGCCACAAGGTTGGCGATGATCTCCTCGCGAGCCTCGCCCACCGGATGCGGGCGACCGTCAGGGATTCGGACGTCCTCGCGCGCCTGGGGGGCGATGAGTTCGCCGTGCTCTACCTGAATGTGGACGGCGAGCAGGCCCAGGTCGCGGCGGGGCGGCTGCTCGACGCGATTCGCAAGCACACTGCGGTGATCGAAGGGGAGGCGCTTCGAACGACGGCAAGCCTTGGAATCGTCCTCTTTCCCGATCACGGAGCGACCGCGAGCGAACTCCTCATGAAGGCCGACATGGCGATGTACCGGGCGAAGGCAGAGGGACGAAACCGGTCCTGCCTCTACTCGCCGGACGAGGAGAAGATCGACGACCCCGAGTCGCGCGTCGACTGGCTCCGCGTGATCCGCGACGCCCTTGAGAACGACGGGTTCATCCTCTACGCGCAACCGATCCTCGATCTTGCCGAGGACCGCGTCGTCCGCTACGAGATCCTCCTTCGTCTCCTCGGACGCAGCGGGCAGATCATCCCCCCGGGCGCGTTCCTCGACGTTGCCGAGCAGTTCGGGCTCAGCGGTGACATCGACCGATGGGTTCTTCATAAGGTCATGGATACGCTGGCCGACGAGCAACTGCCAAGCGACGTCTCGTTTGCCGTGAACCTCTCGCCGAGGTCGCTCACCGACCCCGCCGTCCTGGCTGCGATCTCGAGCCGGGCGTCACTGTCAGTCATCGGGCCTGTTCGGCTCGTGCTCGAGATCACGGAGACGGCGGCGATCTACAACATCCACGTGGCCAAGGACTTCCTCCGCGCACTCAGAACGCAAGGGTACGAGTTCGCGCTCGACGACTTCGGCATGGGGTTCTCTTCGTTCTATCAGCTCAAGAACCTGGACGTGGACTACCTCAAGATCGACGGGAGCTTCATCCGCAACCTCGGGCGCGACCCGGTCGATCGGCACCTGGTCGTGGCCATGGTCCAGCTGGCCAAGGGGCTTGGCAAGCGAACCATCGCGGAGTTCGTGGAGACGGAGGAGACGCTCGAGGTCCTGCGGGCGATCGGCGTCGATTGCGCACAGGGGTTCCACATCGGCCGCCCGGAGCCGCTGGACGGCGTCCTGGAAAGGCTGCGAGCGGCGACCGCGTGACGGAGAAGGTTCCGGCGTCTCCCGGCCTCCCGTGCTCTTGCTTCCGCGGGCCGCGGACGCTACACAGGGAGCCATGAGCGCTCGTCGCGAGGCCGGGAGCAAAGGACGCGGGCTTCTCGAGTGGGGGAGCCTCGTGTTGGCCGTCGTGGCCAGCGCGTCTGCGGCGGTTTCGGGGATGACCGTCTCGGTTTCGGAGTTCTCCCTGGTTGCTCGCCCGGAGTCCAGTCTGGAAGTGCGCTTCACAATCCAGAACGACGAGAACTCATCCGTTCGTGTCGACGTCTCGCCGTGCGACTGGGACGAGGACTCCGACGGGGTGACCCGTTTCTCCCCCCCCGGGACCGTCGAGCGGTCGTGCGCGGCGTGGCTGGCTCTGTCGGCGCCAACGCATGTCCTCCGCCCCGCGGACGAAGTTCTGGTCTCTTGCGACGTCTCCGTCCCTGCGGGTGCGACGGGAACGCACTGGGCGGGACTCCTCGTTGCCGTGCGTGCGATCGACGAAGCCGCCACGCAGGAGGGTGGAATCCGCGTGGCGCGGGAGTTCCTCGTCAAGGTCTACGTGACGTCCTTCCCGGCCGTTCAGGCCGCGGCGGTGACGCGGGTCTCCGTCGTCGGTCTTTCGCCGCTCACGGTCGAATTCAGCGTCGAGAACCGCGGGCAAACGCGTCTCGACGACGTTCTCGGGGCGCTGTCCATCCAGTCTCCGAACGGCGCCACGCTGGCCGAAGCTCCCCTGCCCCGGCTCTCCATTCTTCCGGGGCACTCCGTGAACGCCGTCGTCGTGACGCCGTGGAGTCTGCTTGACCCGGGGATGTACCTGGTCCGGACCGTGATCGACTTTGGGGCCGACTACCTCGTCGCAGGGCAGATCGTTCTTCGCGTTCCGGAGCTCGCCCTCGTCCCGCTCGGAACCTCTCCGAGCCTCCCCCAGGATGTGAACCGAGACGGGCTGTTCGAGGACATCGACGGAGACGGAGACGTCGACAACGTGGACGTGGCTCTCTTCGAGGCCTCGTTGGGGCTTCCGGCCATCCGGGACAACGTCCGGGCGTTCGACTTCGACAACGACGGCGTTCTCACGCCGGCCGACGTCGACGCCCTCCGCCGCCGCGTCTCGCAGACTCCGTAGCCAGGAAGAATCGAAGAGCGTGGAGGAGGATCACAGCGTGAAGCCCTTGGGAGGTTCTTCGTTGGCCGGCCGCAGGCGGATCAGGACGGCGGTCGTTCTTGCTCTCTCCCTTGTTGCCGTTGCGGCGTACGCCGTCGAAGAGTCGGTGTCCGTCGACGTGCGCTGGCGCGTCCTCCCGTACCAAACGCTCCGGCTGGCCGGGTCGTCCCAGGATGTGACCGCGGTCTCGTACACCTTCCGACCTGCATCGGCCCTCGAGCGCTCACGCGGCTACATCGAAGATGAAAACGCATTCCGCTTCCGCGTGGTGAGCAACACGCCGTGGCGCCTTCAAGTGCGCTGGGCGAACTCCTCCGGGAAGGAGCTTCCGGAGGTGGATGTGAGGGAACACGGGCGGGGCTATGCGACGCTCGGCGATCAGCCGATCGTCCTCTCGAGCGGCTCCAACGGCGCGTTTGATGTTGGCGTCGACGTGCGGGTGGCTCTGGACGGGACGAACTCCGACGGAACAGATGGAGAAGCCCTCCTCATCTGCACGATCATGCCCGACTAGCCTGCCTCGATCCGCTCCGGCGACCTTCGGCCGCCGGGAAGCCCACGCTGCGCGCTGGACGCCGTACAGGCACGGATGCTAAGGTGGAGCGATGAGGCAGCCACGGTGGAGAAGTCTTCTTCGGATCGCGATCGTTGCGGTCGCTGTGTCCGCCGTCGTGGCTTTGGTCATCTGAAACTCCAAGCAGCCTCCTCACTCTGGGGGGTATCCCCCCATCCCGCGCAACGCCGGCGGCCCGATCGGGGGATCCGCGACAGCGCCGTACAGCTCGCCCATGGCTCCGCCCTTCAACCAGCTCTCGCAGCCGTACCCGAGTCCGCAGTCGACGAGACCAAGACCGAGCAGACGGCCTTGAACCCCGCAGCGCTGGGGGCTGCGTGCCGCGAGACTGCAGAAGCTCGCAAGCGCCTGCACGCAGTCGCGAGATGGGAAGACCAATCCTGGACGGCGCGCGAGCCCGTGTGCTAGAGTGGGCTCGATGAAACACGAATGCCTGAGGAAGCCATTCTGGATCGCGATCGCCGCGATCGTCGCGCTCGGAGTCGCCGGCCTGGTTTTCTGGAGCGTCACGCGCGACCGCTTCCCCGCGGGAAGTCTCTTCGTTCCGCGTGACGTCGCCACTCTCTCCGAGGCCCTCCGCACGGCCCCCGAAGGGACGACGATCGTTCTCGACGCGCGTCGAGGACCGTATTCGGGACCCGCAGTCCTGGAGACGGCGGGCCTCGTCCTTACATCGGCGCGAGGACGAGCCGTCCTCGTCGGGCAGGACGAACCGGCCGTCACGCTTCGCGGGGATGGCACGGCCGTGCGGCGCCTCGACATCCAAGGGGCGTCCGTGGCGCTGGCCGTAGAGGGCATGGGATGCCGCGTCGAGGACGTCCGGGCTCGCGGAGGAGAGGCCGGCGTGCTGCTCTCCGGCAGTCGCCAGGGGACTTTCGAGCGGGTGACCGTCGAGGCAAGCTCGATCGGCATCGACATCTCCGCTTCGTCCGGCAACCTCTTCCGGGACCTCGTCACACGAGGGTGCGGCGAGACCGGGATACGCCTCCGGAAGGCTCGGGCGAACGAGGTCCGCGACGCGGCGGTCGACGGCGCGCCCACGGGGGTCTCCGTCGGGGAATCGGAGGACAACGTCTTTGTTGGATTGCGCGTAACCGGAGCATCGATCGTCGGCTACGAGGTGCTCGGAGGGCGAGGCAACGCGCTCGAGGCAAGCCGAATCGGGACATCGCGCGTCGGCGCGATCCTCGAGGAGACAAGCGAGAACCGCATCGTGGACTGCCTCATCACGTCCGTCGAGGACGTCGGCGTCTCTCTCATCGAGACCCGCAGGAGTCGCCTTGAGCGAAATGTCGTCGGGCCTTCGGCGGGAGATGGAGTCCGATTCGCCGGAGGGCGGGAGAATGCGTTCGTCGACGGTCGTCTGTCGCGATGCCGCGACGCCGGAATCCGCATCGATGCGAGCGACGCAAACCTGATCGCGCGGAACCGAATCTCGGACAGCAAGAAAGGAATTGCCCTCACGCGATCCTCCGAGAACCGTCTGCTCGGAAACACGATGGTTCGAGCGAACACGACGGGGATTCTGCTCGCCGAAGCTCACCGCAACCGCCTCCTCGACAACCGAATCGACGACTCGGCGTCGGGCGTCGTCCTCGTCGGATCGATCGAGAACTCCGTCTTGCGGGGCGTGATGGGCCACTGCAGGCTCTCCGGCGTCGTTCTCGCCAACCACTGCCAGGGGAACGAGGTGGCCGAGAACGCCGTCGGCGACACGGCGATGGGGATTCTCGTCGCGACGTCCTCACGCGACACGATTCAAGGCAACCGCGTCTGGAACTGCGACGTCGGCGTCGGCCTGTACGCGCCGGGTTTCGGGGTCCGCGTCGTAGGGAATCGATTGGCGGGCAACGAGGTCGGCCTCCGGTGGCAGGAAGCGCTGTCGGAAAGGGACACGGTTCTCCCGTTGCTGGGGATTCCTCTTGTCGTGGAGACGCCCGGCGGTGCGCCGATCGTCCAGAACAACGCGTTCGAGAGGAACCGCCTGCACGACGTGGAGAACGAGACAGCCGAGATGCTCTACGCGGGAGGCAACCGCTGGATCGGCCATGACGCTCTCGTGTCCGGCAACGTCCACCTTCCCGGCACGGCGTGGAAGGGGACGATCGTGGTGGCTGCGGGCCGCGACCTCGTGGACCTTGTCCTCAGCAGGGCCCTGGAGGTCGTGCTCTCCGAGGCCGGGTTCCGCGTCGTCGACCTCTCGGGGCTCGGCACGTCGGAGGAGCTCCTGGCGGCGATGAACGAGCGTGACGTGAACATCGCGTGGTGGGTCGGAGCGGCCCCGCCGCCGGGGACCGCCGTGTACTGGAGCGTGCCGACGAACCTGCGCTGGGATTTCATCGTGTCGGGGGAGACCGCTCGGGGGTTGGGCAGTCTGTCGATCTCCGCGTTCGCGCACTCCCGCGGCGCGGAGGGGATGACGATCGCCGTTCCAGCCGAGGTTTCGGACGACGCCGTGGCTCGCCTAGCCTCCGCCTATGGAGTGCCGGGCCGCTCGTTGCGTCGGACCGCGACGCGCGAGGAGGCGGAGGCCCTGCTCAAGTTCGGAGCGGTCTCCGCGGCCCTGCTCGAGAACGTCGAGGAAACGGCGACCGTAGCGGGGTTCGTGCGGCTCGAAGACGATGCGTTCGCTCTGCCGGGGAAGCCCATCGGTGTCCTGGCGGGCCGAGAAGACGTCCGGCAGTTCCCCGAGATCGAGCAAGTCTTCAGAAGGTTGTCGGCCTACCTGACCGAGCCGAGTCTGCACAACATGGTCAGCCGGGTTCGTCTGCTCCACCGAGAGCCGCTCGATGTAGTCATGGAGTTCCTGGGGAACGAGGGATTGATCCAGTAGCCGCCGACGAAGAGGAGCCGTCATGAGTACGAACGTCGAGTCGAAGACCCGGACCAACGACCGGTCGGACGCCGGTCGGGCCGCGCGAATGCGGTCCGCGATTCGGTACGGAACGTCCCTGCGGTGGAAGTTGATCGTTCCCGTTCTCCTGATTGCCTGCGCCGTGGTGGGCGCCCTCTCCTGGTTTGCGTTCGTGTCGCTGCACGCGTCGATCGGGTCGATCTACGAGCAAAGGGCGCGAAGCGTTGCGAGCCTCATCTCGAAGTCGATCCAGGAGAAGGACTACGTCCTCTACTACTCCAACGAGCTCAGCGCGGACATCGACCAACTGCTCGCGCGCTACGAATCCATCATCGAGATCACGGTCATCGGGGCGACGGCGCGGGGGTTCCTGACCGTTGCCAGCACCGACCCCACGAAGGTCGGAGAGCTCGCCTCGGACGAGGTCAAGGCGCGATACGGGCAGATGCAGGGGATCGAAGCGACCGTGGAGCGCGCTCGGGAAACGCGTGCCTGGCGCGCCTACCAACCGATCCTCTCCGGGGCCGACCTTGTTGGTGTAGTGATCGTGGACATGTCGACCGACGAGATGGCCGCCTACGACCGGCGACTCTCGTGGCAATTCGCGGCGGGATCCGTGGTCGGCTTTCTTCTCTTGGGGGGCAGCCTCTTCCTCGTGCTGCGCGCCGTCGTGACGCGGCCGATCGGCCGTCTGGCCCAGGCGACGGCGGCGGTCGCCATGCGCGACTACGACGTGGAGGTCAAGCTGCCGCCCAGGACCCCCGGAACCCCCGTCCGCGATGAGGTCGCGCAGTTGGTCGATCGGTTCAACCTGATGACGAAAGTGATTCACTCTCACGAGCAGGAGTTGAAGAAGCTCGTCGTCCTCGACGACGTCACGGGGCTGTACAACGCCGATCACTTCCGCGAGCAACTCGAGATCGAGATTGGAAAGGGGCGACGGTACAAGCACCCGACGTCGGCCCTCGTGCTGGACGTCGAAGGCTTGTGCGACCAGACGCCCGAAGACCAAACGCGCGCGCTCGTGCGGGCGTCGACCTTCTTCGTTTCCGGCCTGCGGAGGGTCGACACGGTGTTCCGAATCGACTCCTACCGTCTGGCGGCCATCCTCCCGGAGACGCCCGCAGACGGAGCGGCGGTGGCGGCGGAACGGCTGCGGCGCTTCTCCTCCGACGTGACGTCGCTCTTCTCCTTCCCCGTGGCTCTACGGATTCGGTCGGGCGGGTGGGGAGAAGCGGAGGAGGTGTCGCTCGATCAGGCTCTCCGCTGGTTTGCGGAGAGCGACGAGGATCGGGCTGGATGAGGAAGCCTCGCGTCCTACTCGTTGCCGTCGTTCTCGCCGTTCTCTCTCTGGGAACGGTGGCCGGCGAAGCGCAGATTCAGAAGATCGAGGTTGTGAACCTCGTCCCCTTCACGATCTCGTTTCAGTTCTCGAATCAAACGGCGTTCTCGCGGGAGAACGTGAGGGGAACGGCGACGCTGCGGGACATGGGGCACGCCGGGCAGGGAATCGATCAGGTTCCGGTCGGTCCCTTCTCCGCCGCCGCGGGAGCCCTGGTGGTTGTCGAGGCCGGCAGCCGATGGGAGTATCAGATCGCTGGAACGTACCTCCTGGAGATTGCCCTGGAGGTCGGCGGAACCCTGACGTCGGGGACGCTGCCGTTCCAGATCCTCCCCGTCGCCCTCCCGCTTGCCCCGTCGCCTTCCCCCAGTCCGGGCCTCTATACCGTCTACCAGCAGCCGAGCAACTGGGGCCTCGTCCGGGTCGGGGGACCGAAGGCCTGGACCGTCTCGCACGGCGATCCTGCCGTGATCGTCGCCGTGATCGACTCGGGAATCGACGCCCGCATCCCCCAGCTCGCCTCGGCCCTTTGGACGAACCCCGGAGAGGTGCCCGGAAACGGCGTCGATGACGATCGCAACGGCTACGTCGACGACGTGCACGGATGGGACTTCCGTGACAACGACTCGAGCTCGCTCACCGGCACCCCCCTTCACGGGCACGGGACGTTCGTGGCGTCGATCATTGCCGCGCGCCCCGGCGAGTACCCCATTGTCGGCGTCGCCCCAGGGGTGTCGATTATGGACGTCCGCTTCCTCGACTCGGCCAACCGGTTTGGGTCATCGGACTGGAAGATCTTCGTGCGAGCGATCGAGTACGCCGTCGACAACGGCGCTCGAATCATCAACCTGAGCATCTTCGCGAACGCTCGCCCGCCCGACTCTTTCGAACAGGTCATCTCGGATGCCCGAGCCCACGGCGTGATCGTCGTGGGGATCTCCGGAAACCAGGGCGAGAACCAGGTGATGTACCCGGGGAAGTATCGCACCGTTCTGGCCGTGTCCGCGACGGATCGGAGCGACCTTCTGGCGTCGTTCAGCAACCGCGGACCCGAAGTGGCCGTCTGTGCTCCCGGGGATGCGATCACGGCGTTCACGGTGGGCGGAAGGCCGGCGACCGAATCGGGGACGTCCTTTGCCGCGCCGCATGTATCCGGGACCCTGGCGCTGATTCTCTCTCTTGCCCCCGGGCTTTCCGCCGACGAAGCGGTTGCCGTCCTCGAGGGCTCGTGCGAGGATCTCGGGCAGCGAGGGCGGGACGCGCTCTTCGGGAACGGGCTTGTCGATGCGTGGGGTGCGGTGGAGCGGCTCCGCCGCCCGTGAGGAGTTCTCGCCCGTCCGCCCTCGGCGTACACTGCACTACCCGGGCGAACGAGACGTGCGCGACGAGGTAGAATCGGACTGAATAGGAAGAAGGAGGAACCGATGAAGAGGCGAGGGTATCGACTGGCGGGGATCCTGGGAGCGGTAGCGATCGTGGGGGTGTGTCTCGCGCTCTTCGCCGGGCAGACCTCCTCCCCATCTCCGGTCACTTTGCAGCAGGTCTACGACCTCCTCGTAACGCAAGGCGGGCAGAGTCGGCTGGCCCTCCTCGAGGCGCGCATGACCGCGATGGAGGAGAAGCTGGGGGACATCGATGCGGAGGTTGACCTCATCCACCAGGTGGCCCAGAAGATGCTCGACGACCAGTACGGGCTCTTCGACGTGCAACGGTGGACGCTCGACGACATCAAGTACATGCTCGATGCCATGCAGCGCCAGCTGGACGACATCGAGGACTACGTCGACTGATCCCTGCGAGGCCTAGGGCACTTCCGCAGGCACGGTCGCCGCGTTCTGGGGAGGGTCCTATCGGGAGTGCCCGATGTCCGTCGCCGAGCGGACAAGAACGGATCGGTGACGGGGCGGGTGGGACCGGCCCACGACGCTCCATCCGTACCCTTGTCCGTGTATGGGCAAGGGGAGATTGCGCCGGAACAAGAGGAACGTCGGGCTGGGGGTCGTCGTCGGTCTCCTTCTCTGTTTCGTCCCCCTCGGCGCGGAGGCTGCGCAGGTCTCTCTGTCCGGGGCCAACACCCTCTCCGTGTCCATGTCGGACATGGACATCACGACGTTCACGCTGAGCGAATCGTTGGCCATCACGTACCGCTACGATCGGTTCTCGATCTCGAGTCGAACCAGCTTCGGCAATGAAGGGCTTCTCGGCCAGAGCTTCCGAGTCAGTGCTCCGTTCGGCGACCTGTCGCTTCAGGGCAGCGCCTCGTTCACGAGCGACCAGTTCAGCCGCACCGACCTCTCCGTGTCCGGACGGTCGGGAGGGGTCGCGTACGCCGTGACCTTCCTGGTCGCCGAGCTTGGGACGCAGACGGAGTCCGCCATCGGAGCAGGGATGACGATTCGAATCGCCGGGGTCATCGAGGGGTTCGCCCGGATCTCCACCATTCTCGGACTCGGTGCGACCCCCTACGGACAGATCGAAGAAGCGGGGTGCATTCCCTCCTTCGACGGACTGCGCATTTCCGTGACGGACATCGAACTGTGCGGGGGACGGGCGGCCTTGGACGTCTTGTTCGGGCAAACGGGTCTTGACTCGGAGAACATCTCGTGGAGCGGGAGCCTGCCGATTCCTCTTCTGGACGACTTCACCCTTCGCGCCAGCGCGCGGTTCTCGGACCTCTTCACCTACGAGAACTCCTCGCTAAGCATCGGCGGCATCGTCGGAGACATCGCCCTGAACGCGACGTTCGCGTACGAAGACGCGTTTGTGCAGGGCAGCATCTCGATGCGCCGGCCGTTCCTCGAAGGACAGCTCCTATCGACGGCGTCCTTCGACTCCGACACGATCCTGGGGCTGAGTTTCAACTGGACACGTGCCTTCGAGGCGTGGTCGGCCAACGTAACCCCGATGTTCGAGATCATCGATCAGTACGAAGGGGGAATGCAGTTCGACATTCCGTCGGCTCAAGTCACGTTGCGCTTCGATCTCGCATGCTGCATCGGCCAACCGACGGCGGAGCTGGGCGACCTCACGTTCTCCCTCTCCGTGTCGAAGACCGGTTTCGATCGCATCGTCGTCTCTCACGCCTTCCCGTTCTAGGCTCGCCCAGTTCTCTCTGCTCCTTCACTTGTCTGTCCCCTCGGGATACCCCATACTGGCGGGGAGTTCCGCGCGTGGGGGGAGAAGAGAGAATGAGACAGCTGGTCGTCCTCGTCGGGCTGCCCGGATCGGGGAAGACGGCATTCCAGCGCGAGCACCCGGAGTGGGTGGTTGTCTCCCGGGGACCCATTCGGGAGTGGATGTTTCGTTCTACCTACGACCCGGCCGTGGAAAGCATCGTGGATCGAGTGTTCCAGTCGGCGCTGGTCGAGGCCGTCGATTCCCCGGCCGAGGTCGTCTGCGTGGATGAGCCGAACCTCACTCAGGCGGAGCGCCGGATGCTTGTCGAACTCGCCCAGCTCTCCGGCCGCGAACCGCACGCACACGTGCTCCCGATGGCGTCTCCGGACGCGCTCTTCGAGCGGATGGAGCGAAACCTGAAGCGCCTTGCCCTGGAGAAGCCGTACGTGCGTCTGCGAACCTTCCCGCGCAAGGCCTACGCCGAGTTGGTGGCGCAGTTTGAGCCGGTCGATTGCGAGGAGGGGTTCGTCTCCGTGACGCACGTGCCGAGCGTGACGTCGCCCTTCGCGCGTACGTCCCCCTCGAGGGCGAAGCCCGCGGCAGCCCGCGATCCGCTGCCGCTCTTCACATCCTGAGGTGCGAGCAGCGCGTCCGCGGGCGGCGCGGCTACGCGATTCCGAGCAGGGCGTCGATGCGCGGCCGATCGAAGCCGACGACGATTTCGCCGTCGATGTCGACCACCGGAACGCCGTACTGACCGCTCCTTTCGACCATCGCCTTGGCTCTTTGCATGTCCGTGGAGACGTCGATCTCCTCGAACGACACGGCGTGGGAGCGCAGGTGTTGCTTAACCGCCACGCACCACGAGCACGTCGGGGTTGTGTACACGATCACAGTGTGGTCCACGATCCATCCTCCTTCATGCACGACTTCAGAACGCACTCCAATTGCCGTTCGATGCGGTAGCAGTTCCGAGTTCCGTTTCTCTCCTTCTGCAAGACCCCGGCCCGCTCGAGTTTTCCGAGGTGATACGACACGGCCGGTTGGCTCAGCTTCAGGCCGTCGAGGACCTCCCTGCAATGGACGGGTCCCTCCATCAGCCGTTCGACGATCTGGAGGCGGGGCTCGCTTCCGAGAGCGGCAAACGCCTCCGCCCACTGACTCCGCGCCGTTCGCTCCGACATCGTTGCTCCTTTGCCCTCGTCGACTTAGCATCGTACTGGTTCTGGGTCGGATTGTCAAGTATCTAAATATTCGAATAATGGAGGGCACGTGACGCGAGTCGACTGGGCAGGCGGCATGCGGTTTGTTGGGCTAGGCGCAAGCGGCCATGAAGTGGCGATGGACGCCGCGGCGCCGCTGGGCGCGGACACCGCGGCGCGTCCGGTGGAGACGCTCCTCTGCGCGCTGGGCGGGTGCACGGGGATGGATGTGGTGTCCATCCTGCGCAAGATGAATGTGGAGCCGAAGGCCCTCCGTGTCGAGATCGAAGACGAGCGCGCGACGGAGTACCCCAAGGTCATAGAGAGGCTGCGACTCGTCTACGTCGTCACGGGCAATGTCCCCGAAGAGAACCTGAAGAAGGCGATCGATCTCTCCCTCGCGAAGTACTGCCCCATCGCCAACACGCTCGCCGGGGTGGCGAAGATTACCTACGAGGCCCGGGTCGACGACGCCTAGGGATCCGCGGCCTTCTGCACGATGCGCTCGACGTCGATGTTGGAGCGAACGTGGTCGACGGCGTAGTCGAGGGTCGCCCCGGGACGGATCCAGAACCGGTCAAGCATGCTCGAGCACAAGGACGCGGTGACCATGGTGTTCTGTCCCGCGAGGACAACCGGTACGCCGGACTTCTCCGCGTGATCCAGAACCTCGCGAGCGGGGCGGTGGTTTCCGGTCAGGACAAGGCAGCGCAACTCGGGAACCTGCAGGGCCGCGAGGTGGATGTCCTCCCGGTCGCCGCCGGTGATGACCGCAAACTCCGGGGTTCGACGGAAGCTGCGGAGGGAGGCCTCTGTGCCCATCGCCCCGACGACGAAGTGGCGTACCTCGCGGTTGAGTGCCGGGCGAGTCAGCGTGCGGCCGCCGAGTCGCTTGGCGATTTCCTCCGTGTTCACGGACCGCAGGTTCGGATCGTAGGGAATGATCCCGAGAACCTCGGCGCCGCGATCCGCGAGGAAGGAGACGAAGACCTCCTCGACTCGCGTGTAGGAGCGGTCGAGGGGAACATCCTTGAGGATGACTCCGAGGACGTTCGGACCGCCTTCGAACAGCCGCAGGGCGCAGAGAATCCGGTCGATGGCCTCCTCCCCGTCATACTGCGTGAGGAGAAGAACGTCGGCTTCCAAGAGGTCGGCGAGGTCGAGATCGCTCAGCCCGGCGCTCACGCCGAGCCCCAAGTAGCTTCGGCCTTCGATGATGGCGACGTCCCGCGCGTGCGCTAGACGCGCGAACGCGTCGACGATGCGTTGGCGGAAGCCTCGGTCTCCGGACTCAATGGCCTCATGAAGGAAGGGCCCCTCGAGGGGCACCGGAGCCATGTCGTGCACGTCATCCTCGAGAGAGAGGAGCGCACGAAGCGTGTCGACATCTTCGTCGATCGGAGCGCCCGTCGCGTAGGACACCTCGTGGCTGATCGGCTTCATGTAGGCGATCGTGGAGCCGCGGTCCTGAAGGTCCCGCCCAAGGCCGAGGGAGAGGAGGCTTTTTCCGGAGTGCTCTTCTGTGGAGACGACAAGTAGGCGCTTCATTTCCCCTCATGAGACCTGGACGGAATCACATTCCCGGGAATGGTAGTCGTCCGCTCGCGCGAAGGCAATCCGAGTTCGTCGCGCTCACAACTTTCCCACAGCGATGCCTGAAACGTTCCACAGAGCGCCCCGAGAATCAAACGGGCGGCGGATGCGTTGCGAGCGGTGGGTGTTCTGTGAACGAGAGCCGCCCTGCCCGAAAGGACGAAGGCCATTCGGCTCCCCGGCGGGCGGCAGGTATAATGGGATTGGACATGAAGCGCATCCTGATTGTCGACGACGAAGAGATGATCGTGAAAACCGTCAAGGCCTACCTGGATCGGGAGGGCTTCAAGACATACACGGCGTTTGACGGAGCCTCGGCGCTTCAGGCGTTCGAGGAGAAAGGCCCCGACCTGATCATCCTCGACCTCATGCTTCCCAAGATGAGTGGGATCGAAGTGACGCGCGCGATTCGCGTCAAGTCGTCCGTGCCGATCATCATGCTGACCGCCAAGGCGGCTGAAGCGGATCGCGTCGTCGGCCTTGAGCTTGGGGCGGACGACTATGTCGTCAAACCGTTCAGTCCGCGAGAGCTCGTTGCTCGGGTCCGCGCCGTCCTCCGTCGCTATGAGGGCGAGGGGATGGAGGCGGAGCGCATCCTCGCCGGCGATCTGGCAATCGACCTGAAGACGCGGGAGCTGCGCGTCAAGGGCGAGATGGTCGACCTGACCCCGACCGAGTTCGACCTTCTGACGTACCTTGCCCGCCATCCGGGACAGGTCTTCACGCGGCTCCAGCTGCTGCGTGAGGTTCAGGGATACACGTACGACTCGTTCGCGCGCACGGTGGACACGCACGTCAAGAACCTGCGGCGGAAGACCGAGGAAGACCCGAAGAACCCTCAGTACATCCAGACCGTCCACGGCGTCGGGTATCGCTTCGCCCGGCAGCCCTGACATGGCGCGCCGTTTCCCACTCGCCTTCAAACTTGGACTCGCCTTCTTCATCACGATCGTCTTCTCCGTTGCCCTCGTCTATTACCTCACGGAGCGCTCCGTCGTGCAGCGGTTCGACCGATACCGCGAGCAGCAGAGGAAGGAGATCTTCGCGCTGTTCAGCCGACAGCTCTCGATCTACTACGAGCAGAACGGATCTTGGCGGGGCGTCGATCGCCTCTTCTACCGCGTGGTGGAGACCCGACGGGACGAGGACGGAAAAGTCGTCGAGAAGATCGTCGCCATCTACAACATTCCCCTCTCCCTCGCCAACGAGGAAGGCAAGGTGTTCCTCAGCACGAAACCGGACATCGGGAGAAGGCTCACGCAGGAGGAGATCGAACGGGGACCGATCGAGGTGAACGGCCTGCAGGTAGGCACCCTGCTCATCCTGGATTTCGTGGACCCCGACGAGGCCGCCATCCTGGCCTCGGCCCGCCGCTCCGCGCTCCTCGGCGGAGGAATCGCCACGTTGCTGGCCCTCGTTCTGGCCATCTTCCTGATTGCGCAGATCCTGTCGCCGCTTCGTACGCTGAGCGCGGTGACGGAACAGGTTGCGCGAGGGGTTCTGCCTGAGAAGGTGCGGCTTCGCACGCGAGACGAGTTCCACGGTCTCGGCGAGTCGTTCGACCGAATGGTCGACAACCTCCGCCGCTCCGAGAAGCTGCGCGAGACAATGACCGCGGACATTGCCCACGAGCTTCGCACTCCCGTCACCATCATCCAGGGCACGCTGGAGGCCTTACTGGACGGGATCTACGAGCCCACCGCCCAGACGATCGCGCCGATCTACGAAGAGACGCTGCACCTTGGCCGTTTGATCGACGACCTCCGCGACCTCGCGCTGGCCGAAGCCGGCGAACTTCGATTGTCGAGGGAGCAGACCGATATCGGGCAGCTCGTGCGGCAAGTCGTCGAGGCGGCGGTTCCGTCGATGGACGAAGCGCCAAACGTCGAGGTCATCGCGGAGGAGGGACTTGAGTCGATTTCCGTCGATCCGAAGCGCATTCGGCAGGTGATCGCGAACCTCCTAAGCAACGCGATTCGCTACACCCCGACGAGCGGGCGAATCGAGATCTCCATTCACGGCGCCGAGGGCGAAGTCGAGGTGTACGTCTCCGACACCGGGCCGGGGATCTCGCCGGAGGACTTGCCGCGCCTGTTCGAGCGCTTCTACCGGGGGGATCCCGCACGCAACCGCTCGGGCGGGAGCGGCCTCGGCCTGGCCATCGCCCGCCGGTGGGTTGAGGCACACGGCGGCCGGATCTGGGCCGAGAACAACCGCACGGGCGGGGCTCGGTTCACCTTCCGGCTGCCGTCGGCTTGAACCGGGACCGATCCGCGGGTTAGCATGGACTATGTCGATGTTCTACAACCCCCATCGCGGGGAGATGACGTTTGACGACGTCGTGGACGAACTCGTGGCGGAGATGAGTTCGAACCCGAAGGATCGGTTCGAGATTCTGATCGGCACCGACTCCTCCACCACGGTCGACCGGCTCGACTTCGTGAGCGCGATTGTCCTTCACCGAGTGGGAAAGGGAGGACGGTACTTTTGGACGCGCCGACGCGAACGCGCCATGTCGTCCCTCCGCCAGCGGATCTGGCGGGAAGCGTGGCTGTCGTTCGAGCTGGCGCAGCGACTGATCGGCCGGCTCCCGGCGGTCTCCCTGCTCCACTACAACCTTGAGATCCACGTGGACATCGGCGAGAACGGCCGCACGAAAGAGATGATCGATGAAGTCGTCGGGATGATCATCGGGAACGGGTTCGCCGTGCGGATCAAGCCGCACGCCTACGCGGCCTCCGCGGTCGCCGACAAGCACACCTAGCTCGAGGATCGGTGGGCGAGGCTGTAGGCGCGGTTGCGCGGCAGGCCTCCGACGACTTGGAGAATCCTCTGTATGGCGGTCTTGGACAGGCCTTCGGCCTCGAGCACCGAGAGGATGGACTGCGCCGCTTCGTCATCGAAGTCGGCTTCGCGTGGCGTGCCCCCGGCGATGACGAGAACGAACTCCCCCCGAACCTCGCCCCGCGTCTGCAGGACGCGGAGAACCTCGGCTGCGGTCCCGCGGAGGAACTCCTCGTGAAGCTTCGTCAATTCCCGAGCGAGCACGATGCGTCGTTGGGGCAGTGAGTCGGAGAGGATCTCGAGAGTCTCCAGGAGGCGGTGCGGGGACTCGTAGACCACGGTCGTCCGCGGCTCGTCGGCGAGCCCTGTGAAGAACTCGGCGCGGTGGCTCTTCTTGCGCGGAAGCGCACCGTCGAAACAGAACCGATCCGCCGGCAGCCCCGACGCGACAAGTCCCGCAAGGAAGGCGGCGGCTCCAGGAACCGGTTCCACGGCGACCCCGGCTTCGACCGCGGCGCGCACGAGGGGAAACCCCGGATCGCTGACCAGGGGAGTCCCGGCGTCACTGACGAGCGCCAGGTTCTTCCCGTCTCGAAGCAGGCCTACGAACTCCTCCGCTCGCTCGTCTTCCACCCCCTGGTAGTAGCTTGAGCGAAAGGGCGTCCGGATCTCGTAGTGATCGAGAATTCTGCGCGTCGTGCGCGTGTCCTCGGCGACGATGAAGTCGACGGACTTCAGCGTCTCGAGGGCGCGCAGGGTGATGTCCGTCAGGTTGCCGATTGGGAGCGCGACGACGTATAGACGGCCGGCCATGGTCATTGACCACCTCGCTGTCACTCTAGTGGCTGGGCCGAGGCTGCGCAACGCCGCTGTGTGTCCCCACGTGCCGTCCGACGCCGCAGAGGGAATGGCGGACGGGAACTGCGCTTGGGAACGGATGGTTTGACTTCTCGGTGCGTGAAACGATAGGCTGGACGCACTTCGAGGCTACCGTCGAGACGAGGGCCGACCTCACGGCCTCCAAGCGAAACGGCGGGAGGTGCGATCGGATGAACAGCAGCACGCTGCTTCTTGTACTTGTGGCGGTGGGCATCGCCCTGGCCGCCCTCTTCCTCTTCCCGGCTTCCGAGCCGGCCGTCCAGCCCCAACCGGCTGTTGCCCAAGGGTCCGCGAGCGACTCGAGCGGACAAACCTATGCCGGCTCGGGTTTTCCGACGCTCGTGGTCGACGCGGGCGTGGACGTGACGGTTGGCGAGCGGGAGATCGTGCGGCTTGCGGGAGTCGGCTACGATTCGACGGGCGGGCCGGTCAGCCTCCTATGGACGGCGGAACCGAGTCTCGGCTTCTTCAGCGATCCACGCGCTCTGAACGCTTCGTACACGGCTCCATCGGCGTGCGACTGTGAAGACTGCGTGGTCCTGACGCTGACGGTGACCGGTCGGGGGGGTGCCTCCGCGAGCGATCGGATGACGCTCCACGTTCGTGACCTGTTCGCCTGTCCATCCCCGCGGACAAGCTGCGGCTCGCCTCCGGCCGTGGTCAAGTGCTGCACTGCCCCAGCGATGGTCAACCACTGCCCGAAACCCGACGTCCCATGCAGCAGCCCCTGCGTGTCCCAAGCCCCGGTTGCGCCCGTCTGCAACCAGGTCCCGGTCGCCTGCCGCTGCAGTCAGGGGTGCGGACCGACCTGGGACTCTGCGTGGCCGGAGCCTGAGACACCGCTTGCGGTGCGCGATCGCGCCCGGCCGATGATCACACGGCAGTTCGAGCGCCACGTCGCGGAGGGAACGAGCGTGCGTCTGGGGGCAAGGATCTCGAACCCGGCGTGCTCGTCCGTCTGCTACGTCTGGTCGGCCACGAAGGGGTGGTTCGAGGGCGCAGACACCCTGGAGCCGATCTACCACGCCCCGTGGACCGAGCGCCCCGAAGGCGAGACAGTCATCGTAACCCTGACGGCCTACGACGCCGCTCCTGGAGCGAGCTACGACCAGATCCGATTTGTGATCGACAACGTCGGCGGCTAGGGTTGCGGCGCTGCGAGAGCGACGCGAAACGGGAAGAGCTCCATTTGGAAGACCCCGGCCTGTACGGCCGGGTCCTCGTTGGCGAAGCTCCGCGCCTCCTGCTCGGAGGCTGCCGCGAAGATGACGATCCCGAATCCCGCCTCATCCTCGTTGAGCGTCCGTCCGGCGAGGATGACTGTTCCCTCCTCCGACGCCCGCTTCAGGTAGAGGAAGTGCAGGTCGACGGCGCGGTCCTCCTCCGGAGTCGGAGCGCTATAGAACCCCGTGCGTGCCGGACGAATCCGATAGAGATACTGGAGCACGAAGCCTCCTTTGGGGCCGCTGCCTAGTCTTCGATCCGCTCGACGACGATGCTGCACTCTGCGACCAGGGCGGCCACGGCGCCGAGCGCGGCAAGCGTGGGGATGAGCAGCGTTCCGACAACCCCGAGTGTGAGAGGAATCTCGACCAACGTCTTTCCTTCACGGTTCTTGACCGTGATCCGGCGGATGTTGCCCTGACGGACGAGTTCCTTGACGGTGGCCACCAATTCCTCGCCCGTGATCTTGAGTTCCTCGGTTCGGGTCGTCTTCTCCACGGATCTATCCTCCTCGCCGGCTTCTGCCTCGGCTTTGCTGCTCGATGCATCTATCTTCCACGATCGAGGTTCTGCGACAAGATCTCGATCTCTTCCCGACTCGACGAGGTCGTCCCGTGAGCGGGCTACGGGAGGACCTTGAGGAAGCCTGCAATCAAGCTTATAAACATCTTGCCCCAGTCTGGCTTCCGTTCGGGAGGATCATGGATCAGGAAACCATCGCCAATCTACGACACGATCTCTCGAAGATCGGTGAGCATCTTTGACCGTCCCGCGCTCGAACGCGAGATTGCCTCTCTAGAAGCGAGGATGTCGGAACCCGGCTTCTGGGAGCACCGCGAGGTGTCGGCCGAAGCGGCACGCTCCCTCGAGCGTCAGCGAGGTCTGCTCACGCGGCTCCGCGTGGCGGAGCAGGAGTGCGACGAGATCGACGTCCTCTACTCCATGGCGGTCGAGGCCGGGGATGAGGCCGAGCTTGCCTCGCTCGGCCGGCGTGCCGTGGCGCTCGACGCGGCGCTGCAACGGTTCAGGATCGAACGGATGTTCTCAGGGGAACACGATGCGTCGGACTGCTACCTGTCGATCAACGCAGGCGCGGGGGGGACGGACTCCCAGGACTGGGCCGAGATGCTTCTGCGCATGTACGGCCGGTTTTGCGAGCGAATGGGCTTCTCTGCAGCGCTGCTCGAAGCAAGCGCGGGCGACACCGCCGGGATCCGTAGTGCAACCCTGGAAGTGAAGGGAAAGTATGCGTACGGCAACCTGAAGGGAGAAGCGGGCGTCCATCGTCTGGTTCGCCTCTCTCCGTACGACGCCGCGCACCGACGCCACACCTCGTTCGCGGCCGTGTCCGTCGTTCCGGAGATCGCGGAGGTCGTGCTGGAGATCGACCCCAAGGATCTTCGGATCGACACGTACCGCTCGTCGGGAGCGGGCGGACAGCACGTCAACGTCACCGACTCCGCCGTCCGGATCACTCACCTTCCCACGGGAATCGCTGCATCCTGTCAGAACGAGCGAAGCCAGCATCAGAACAAGGAGACAGCCATGCGCATCCTCACCGCTCACTTGGTCGAGAGGCTGGCCAAGGAGCGGGCCGAGAAGCTCGACGAGCTTCAGGGAGAGCGAAAGGAGAACGAATGGGGAAGCCAGATTCGGTCCTACGTTCTCCACCCCTATCGCCTGGCCAAGGATCACCGGACCCTCGTTGAGACGGGCAACGTCGATGACGTTCTCGACGGGAACCTCGTTCCCTTCGTGGAGGCCTATCTTCAGACGTCCGCGCCCGGCAACCGGTAAACGAGACCCGCAGGACCAGAGGGTTGCCGTTCCTAGCTAATGCTGTTACAATACCCCCTGGAAATTGCCGAAAGAGGGGGGAGTCTCCGTGCCCAAGCAGCTGCTAGATAAGATCTCGATCTACGTGCCCAAGAACAAGATGGAGCAACGTCCCGTCGAGCGGCTCATGAAGCTGGCTGAGATGAAGGATCGTTCGGTCAACTACCTGGTTGTCGAAGCGATCATCGAGTACCTGGAGCGGGAAGAGAAGCGAAAGAGCTAGCGACTACTCGGCCGTTCGCTCTCGGTCGAGAAATCCTTGCAGGATGAGCGTGGCGGCTAGGCCGTCACGCAGGTTTCGTCTCCGGCGCCGTGACACGTCGCCGGCAATCAGGACGTCTTCGGCCTGAGTCGACGTCCACCGCTCGTCGAAGAGGTCCACGGGCAATCCTGTTCGAGTCTGCAGTTCCCGGGCGAGCGCGCGAACCTCGCCCGCCATCTCCCCTTCGGTGCCGTTCATGTGGAGAGGCCATCCGATCACGATCCTCGCGACGTCCTGTCCGCTGATGAGGTGGACGAGCCGATCCAGGTCGTCGGCGTCGCTCCCGCTTCTCGTGTAGACGGGAAGAGGGCTTGCGAGGATGGCGCCCTCATCGCTGCGAGCCAGCCCAATGCGCTTACGGCCGTAGTCGATGCCGAGAACCCTCATGATCGTGCTCCCAAGATCTCGAGAGCCCGCCGGACGAGAGCTTCGGTCGGCAGCCGCTCGCCGCGAAGACGGCCGAGAGCCTCTCGCGCCTCCCGCGCGGAGAACCCAAGGGATCGGGAGGTCAGAGCCCGCAGTGCGGTCTCCTCGTCGGAGCTGAGGAGGAACGTGTCGGCGCCTTCATCTCCGGGACCGGCGATCTTGTCGCGCAGGTCGACGAGGATCCGCTCCGCGGTCTTCTGGCCGACTCCCTTGACGGTCGTCAGGCGTTCGATGTCGCGTCCGGCAATCGCCGCCACAAGCTCGCGGGGGGGAAGCGTCGACAGGATTTGGATCGCAAGCTTCGGTCCGACCTGCCCGACCGTCATGAGAAGGCGGAACAGCTCGCGTTCTCGCAGTGTGGAGAAGCCGAACAAGTGGATGGTGTCCTCGCGCAGCACCAAGTGAATGTAGAGGAACGCAGGGTGGCCGACCTCGCATCCCCGAACCGTGTCCGCCGAGCAGGAGGCCTGGTAGGCGACTCCTCCCACGTCGACGACGACGTAGTCGGTCCCCTTGCGGACGACATCCCCGCTGACCGAGTCGATCATGGCTTCTCCTCCAGCCGAGCTCGCGCTCCCGTTCCCTCCGTTAGGGAGCGGCGGAACGCCTCCACGCGGCTTGGGGCCAGAGCGACGATCGCTTGACCCTCGGTATCGTAGCGGATGTCGAGGATCTTCGCTTCGTGATGGTGGATGGCGCTCATCACTCCGGCGTTCGCCTCGAGCGGAAAGCGGACAGCGAACTCGATGGTGAGAGCATGCTCGACGATCGAGGCCTTCGCGAGGGCTTCGGCGACGGCACTGGAGTAGGCTCGGGCGAGCCCACCGACGCCGAGCTTTACGCCGCCGAAGTAGCGGACGACGATCGCAAGGACGTTCTCTAGGCGTGCGCCTTCGAGTTGGAGGAGGATCGGGACCCCAGCCGATCCGGTAGGCTCTCCGTCGTCATCGGACCCTTGAGAGGGAAAGGGGTCCCCGACAAGACGAAACGCAGAGCAGCAATGCGACGCGTCGTGATACGTCCTCCGGATCTCGCCCAGTCGGACGTGAGCGTCGTCGGCGCCTTCGATCGGCTCGAGAAGCGCGATGAACCGGGAGCGCTGCCGAACGAGCTTGGCCGAGGCCGGGGCGGCCAGGGTTCGGAACGCGTCCTTCATGCTCTGCCGGTGAGCTCGACGTCCGTTTCGCCGGCCAGTTCCTCGGCCAGGGCGAACGCCCGCTTCACGTCGTCGTCTTCCCCGGAGAGGAGGAGCGAAACGCTTCCGAGCCCGGCGCCTACGCCGTTCGAGGCGACGTGGACCGCGTCCACCTCCGCCAGAAGCCGCATCGCCTCAATCTCCGTCACAACCTGGCCGTGGAGAGGAAAGAGGCCGCACGCGAGGCCCGCGTGGAGGGCGACACGACTCGACCCCATCTCTTGAGATAGATCGACGACGGACGCGTGAATCGACTTCGATAGGCTAATCGGGATCACGATCTCGACCCCGCGGGCCACGGCCGCGGGGATGTAGCGCCCGACGGTTCCCCCACTGCTCGAAGCCAGAAGAACGCCAACCACGCCCCACGGATCGAGGGCGTTGCCTCCTTTGATCACGACGTCTCCGGCGCCCAGAGAGGCGAGGGCCTGATCGGGATCTCCGGCGAACGGCTTGCCGCGCTCCAGGATGATCTCCGGCGTTTCGCCGACGCGCGCATTGATGTTCCAGCGCGTGTCGATGAATCCGGCGGCGTACGCGCCGCGGTCGATCGGGGCGCCGATCAGTTCCTCGGCGACGAAGGCGTTTGTCGTGCCGCGGCCGATGACGATGCGCCCGCTGTGCATCGCGCGCTCCACACTCGGGTGCGCGGCGACACCGCGCGCGATGAGTCGCTTGGAGGCCGCTGCGGACAACACGACGGATGCATTCATCGAAATCTCCTGTTTGCGAAAGGGTTTGCGAATATGCTATAAGGTTCACCGCGTCAAAGCAAAACCTCGAACAGGCAAGGTGGTCATCTCGATGCGTTACGACAGGGCCAGGTACGAGAAGGAAGTCAGGGAGTTCGTCTGGAACGTCCCTGCCACCTACAACATCGTCGATGTCGTGGAGGGACACGCGAAGAAGAACCCGAACAAGCTCGCCATCTTGTGGGAAGACGCCGAAGGGAACGCGAGGAAGATGACCTACGGCGAGCTCGTGGACGGGATGCACCGCTTCGGGGACTCCCTCATACGGCTTGGCGTGAAGAAGAACGAGCCGGTCATGCACATCCTGCCCCGGATTCCGGAGGCGCACGTCGCCCAACTCGGGACGTTCGTCGCCGGCGGGGTCGCGGTGCCGTGCTCCGAGATGCTGAAGGAGAAGGAGATCCTGTACCGCTCTCAGGCTGCCGGCGCGAAGGTCATCGTCGCCGAGGCCTCGACGGCCGGGATTGTCGACTCCGTGCGAGGCCAGTGCCCGCTCCAGACGTTCATCCTCATCGGCTCGAACGAGCCGCGGAAGGGGTGGCTGCGGTTTGAAGACCTCGTCGCGTCCGGCAGCCCGAGCGTCAAGAAGGTTCCTCTCGTGGCCGAGGATCCGATGACGATCAACTTCACCTCGGGGACGACGGGGAATCCGAAGCCCGTCGTGCACAAGCACCACTGGATGTACTGCCACAACCGCATCACGGCGCAGTACTGGTACGACGCCGACGAGTCGGACGTCGTCTGGGCCACGACGGCGCCGGGATGGGCGAAGTGGTACTGGAGCCCGGTCGGCGTCTCGTTGACCACCGGCGCCACGCAACTCATCTACAACGGCCGCTTCGACGGGGAGCGGTACCTTGAGCTTCTCGCGAAGTACGGGATCACCAAGCTTTGCTGCACGCCGACCGAGTACCGTCTGTTCGCCCAGGTCCCGGACATGGGGAGGCACAAGATCTACCTGAAAGACGCGCTCTCGGCCGGCGAACCGCTCAACGTAGAACCCATCGAGGCATTCAAACGCGCGTTCGGGGTGACCATCCGGGACGGCTACGGCCAGACGGAGAGCGTTTGCTTGGTCTGCAACCTGCCCGGGATGCCGGTGAAGCCGGGAGCCATGGGCCTTCCGACGCCGGGCCCCGGCGTCGCCTTGATCGACGAGAACGGGAACCCCGTGAAGCAGGGCGAGGTCGGCGAGATCGCCCTCAAGCCGGGGAATCCGGCGATCTTCGACGGGTACTGGAAGTCGCCCGAGCTCGACAAGGACGTCTTTTCCCAAGGCTGGTACCGGACGGGCGACCTCGCCAAGGCCGACGAGGATGGGTACTTCTTCTTCGAGGGCCGAGCCGATGACGTGATGTTGACGTCGGGGTACCGCATCGGCCCGTTTGAGGTCGAGGACGCGCTCGTCAGCCACCCGGCCGTCGTCGAGGCCGCCGCCGTCGCCGCCCCGCACCGCGAGCGCGGCGAGATCGTCAAGGCGTTCATCATCCTGGCGAAGGGGTACTCGCCGTCGGAGGCGCTGACGAAGGAGCTGCAGGACCACGTAAAGAAGGTCACGGCGCCGTACAAGTACCCGCGCGCGATCGAGTACGTGACCGAGCTTCCGAAGACGGCGAGCGGGAAGATCAAGCGCGCCGAGCTGAAGAGGAAAGAATGGGAGGGTTGGGACAAACGGTGATCGACCGAGCCGCAGTTGCCGCCGCGGCGGTCTTGTTCGGCCTCTGTGCCGTGGGCGCGGTTGCTCACGCGGGTGGGATCTACGTCGGTCTCGAGGCGTACACGCTGGACATGACCGGGACCTGGACAGAGGTCCCGGTCGCCCTCTCCGCCGCGTTCGGCGAACTCGAAACCATGCTCTCCGACCAGGGGGTGCCGGCCGAGGAGTTGTCGGAGATCTCGGCGGACTTCGACGCGGCGCTCGGTCGGATCGAAGCGACGCTGGAGGGCTTTCCTGCTCTTGTCCCGGTTCCGCTCCTCGCGCTCGGCGTCGAGATCCCCCTTCCGTGGGTTGTGATCGACGGCGTCCGGCTCTCCGTCGGGTTCCTGGACGATCGCTTCGTCCGCGGCGTGGCGAGCGGTGTGGCCGGCGTTCTGATCCCGGAGCCGCTCCTCGACGAGACCCTCGACATCGGGGACGACACGGCGTCCCTTCAGGTAGATCTCGCTTTCTCGACGTGGATGATCTCCGTCGACGCCGTCAAGCGGCTCGATCTCGTCTTCCTCGGAGCCGACTTCTTCCTGGGTGCGGACGTCCTCTGGGGCTCGATCACGCCCTCCGTCGAGGTCGACGTTCCGGAGGGGTGGAGCGATGGAGTGGACGCGGCGCTCGCGGCGCTCCACCTCGATGAGATCTCATGGAGAGCCTTCGGCCTTCACGCGGGGATCGGGTTCGAGCTTGGGCTGCCGTTCCTCCGCTTGTACGCCGAGGGACGCTTCGTTCTCCCCGTCGGCCAAGCGGTTGGCTGGTGGAATCTCCACGCCGGTGAGTTGGCCGGCGCCCTTGGGATGGTGATCCGGTTCTGATGGACGACCGAGAGCTACTCCGACTTGCGAACGAAGCCCGTCGCCGGGCGTACGCCCCCTACTCGAAGTTCCCCGTGGGGGCGGCTCTCCTGTGCGCGGACGGGACCGTCGTTACGGGCGTCAACGTCGAGAGCTCCGTCAACGGACTCTCGCTCTGCGCTGAGCGCGTCGCGCTTTTCAAGGCGATCTCCGAAGGGAGACGGGACTTCGTAAGGATCGCCGTGTCGTGTGAGTCCGACCACTGCCGCCCGTGCGGCGCGTGCCGCCAAGTGCTGTACGAGCATGCGCCGAACCTCGAGATCCTCATGGGCTGTCCGAAGGGCGACTTCGTGCGCACGACGATCTCCGAACTCCTGCCTGACGCGTTCACCCTCAAGCGTTAGGGCGAAACGGCGCCGTTGCGTCTTCTTTCCTCAAGGGTGGGCGACGAGCGATCTCCTTGCACACGCTCGACGATGAGCGGTGGAGGTCCACACGGCGCGCCGCTCTCATCGATCTCGTAGGCCGATTCGACGAGGTGCTTTGCCTCGGCGAGGTTCTTCGGGTCGTTCACGTGAAGGATCGCCAGGGTCCCTGTCGTCTCGACCTTCTCGCCGACCTTGCGTACGACCTCGACTCCGACGGCTGGATCGATCGTATCGTCCTTCCGTGTACGCCCGGCTCCGAGAGCGTTGGCCGCACGGCCGATCGAGAGGGCGTCGAGGCGGCGCACGGTGCCTGCCGTGCGCGCGGAGACCGAGATGGAATCCTTTGCCTGAGGCAGAAGCCCCGGGTCCTCGATGACTCGAACGTCGCCGCCCTGGTGCGCAATGAGGTCACGGAACTTCGCAAGCGCGGAGCCGTCGGCAAGCAAGGCGCGCAGTGCCGCAACAGCCCCTCCGTGGTCCGGCGACCGGCCGGAGAAGACGAGGAGCTCGGCGCCGAGCTCGCAGCACAGCGTCGCCAGGTCCTCGGGCCCTCGACCCTGAAGGGTCTCGATCGCTTCTCGCACCTCGAGCGCGTTGCCGACGGTGCGGCCGAGCGGCTGCGACATGTCGGTGATGACGGCCGCCATCTTCCGGCCGAGTCTCGTGCCGATGGCGACCAAGGCCTGCGCGAGGCGTCGCGAGTCTTCGAGCCGCGGCAGGAAGGCCCCGGACCCCGTCTTGACGTCGATGACGATCGCTTGCGCTCCGCCGGCGATCTTCTTCGACATGATCGACGCGACGATGAGGGGCAGCGAGTCCACGGTCGCCGTGACGTCGCGGAGCTCGTACAGAATGCGATCGGCGGGAACCATGTCCGCCGTGTGGTCGGCGAGGGCGAGGCCCGTACGGCGGACGAGGTCGAGGAAGCGAGACCGGTCGAGGTCTGTGCGGAACCCAGGGATCGACTCGAGCTTGTCGATTGTGCCGCCCGTGTGGCCGAGTGCGCGTCCCGAGAGCTTTCCCACCTTGAGTCCCGCCGCGGCCAGAAGCGGGATGAGGACGAGGGTCGTCTTGTCTCCCACGCCTCCGGTCGAGTGCTTGTCCACGGTGTACCCCCCGAGGTCGCTCGGAGTGAACATCGAGCCGGAGTGGGCCATGACGTCGGTCAAGGTTGCGGCCTCTTCGTCGGTCATGCCGCGGAGGAAGAGGGCCATGAGAAGCGCGGACACTTGGTAGTCGGGGACGGATCCCCGAACCATCCCGGAGACCCAAAACTCCGTCTCTTCCCTCGACAGCGCTTCCCCATCCCTCTTCTTGCGAATGATGTCGACTACGTTCATGGTGGATCATTCTAGGATTGCGATTCCGGCTCTTCAAACCCGAAAGCCGAGAGCGCCGGAGGAGGCGCCGCCGCCTGTGTTGCCGCCGTTCTCCCGGCTATACTCTCGCCCGGAGGAGGCTACGATGCAGTTCCCACGGTTTCTGTTTCGCGTGAAGGACCGCCAGATCGAGGACGAGGCCCAGAAGATGGTCGACGCGTTTGGAATCGGCGACGTGGAGATCCGACGCGACGACACGATCGACACCGCCTGGCTCGAGGACTACAAGGCCATGAAGACAACGTACGGCCTCGACGAGATCCGCGCGTACCTGGAGACGCTCACCAAGCGCTAGCTCAGACGGGCCCGCAGGCGCGCCGAGAGCGTATCGATCGACCAGACGACCGCGATGATTGCCACGAGGCACATGCCGACCTGCTCCCAGGCAAGAACCCGCACGTACTGCATGAGAAGCATCCCGATGCCGCCCCCTCCGACCATGCCGATCACGGTTCCCATCCGGACGTTGATGTCCCAGCGGTAGAGCGTGAAAGAAAGGTAGGGATTGATGATCTGCGGGACGATGCTGTACAGGAGCACCTGCAGACGGCGGCCGCCCACGGCCTCAATGGCCTCCGCCGGGCCTGGGTCGATCGACTCGAGCTGCTCGGAGTAGAGCTTCGTCAGATCGGCGATTGAGCAGACGAAGAGCGCGAGCGTGCCGGCGAACGGCCCCATACGCACCCAGATCACGAAGACGATGGCCCACACCATCGGCTCGATCGAGCGCACGATGCTTGCCGCGGCTCGAACGATGACGTAGGCGGTCTTTCCCACGGGTCCCCGCGCCAGGTTTCGTGCCGCAAGGAAGCTGAGAACCACCGCGACGGGGATGGCGAGCAGCGTCGCCATGAGCGCCATGAAGACCGTTACGATCGTCAGCATCACGACTTCGCCGAAGATCGCGGCGTCGGGGCGCACCAACCGCCGAATCATCTTCCATGTGTCGGACAGGCTGTCGACGAGTCTGGAGAAGTCCACCTGCGTGATGAGCGTCGCGGCGGCGAGCGTCACGATCGCGGCAAGGACGACGCTTAGGCCCCATAAGGTCCTGTACCAGCGCCGACGCTGTGCGGCAGACCCCTCGAGGTCGGTCGCGGGCTTTCGACGGGACGCTCCGCTCAGGAACAGGATGACTTTCTCCCCGACGGAGGTTCCAAGAAAGCCCCAGGCGATTGCCGCCACGATGGCCCCAAGGATCACGTACTCCCCGCGGATCGGCAGGTATGCGCCGACTCCCGACACGACGCGGGACACCACGTACGAGGTCATGACGAAGAAATAGGCGAGGAAGGTTGCGTCCACGAGGAA
>JBFYQP010000083.1:0-4819 GCA_041302745.1 Candidatus Bipolaricaulota bacterium
CTCGACGCTTCCGAGGGCGCGCGGCTCGAGAACGAACTGGTTCTCGAGGAGTCGCACGATGAAGGGCTTCGGATGCCAGAAGAGGAGGCGCAGAACGACGTGCGGCTCGCCGATCCGGTAGCCGGCCCATCGCCCGAAGAAGAGCGTCTCGGCGCGCACGCGGTCCCGACGCCTGCGATCCATGAAGAGCGCGAACGGCGCGCCGGTCGATCCGTTCGTGTGACCCGGCACGAGCGCCCTTCGCGGGAAGGCGGCGGAGACGAACTCGTCGAAACGATCCTTGATCAGTGGTTTATCGACGATCGGGAGGCTGGCGAGCACTTCGGGCGCGGTCTCCGCGTCGACGCGGGGAGGGATCCGATCCCGATAGAAGGGCGTCGTGTCGCGCGCGTGCGCGAGGATCGCCGCGAGCCGCTCTCTCTGCCAGCGGAGCCTCTCGGCCGACGCCATGCGATCGACCGCGTCGAGTTCAGCGATCTGACGGCGGACCGGAGACGCACGGACACCGTCCAGCGCTGAGAAGCCGAGAGCCCTCGCTCGTTCCAGTCCCCGCACCGTCCCCTCCCGAGAGCCGAACGGCCGCGTCAGCCTGGCGGCTGGATCTCAAGCGAGCGAACAATCTTGGCCGGAGCGCCGTACGCGAAGCAACCGGGGGGCAGATCTTCGAGGACGACGGATCCCGCCCCGACCACGGCCCATGCGCCGACGGAGACGAGCGGAGCGACCTTGGCCCCGATTCCGAGGAACGCGCCCTCCTCGAGGATTGCGCCGCCTCCGAGATTCACTCCCGGAGCGACTTGGGCGAAGTCCTCGACGACGCAGTCATGGCCCACGGAGCAGTGGGTGTTTAGGATGACGCCGTCGCCAACGCGGGCCCCGGCGTTCACCACCGTTCCGGCGACGGCAATCGTGCCGGTTCCGATCGTGGCGCGCGGAGAGATGGCCGTGAACGGATGCACGATGGTGACGAGCGATTTGCCTGCCTTCAGCAGAAGTCGAGTGACCTCCTGTCGGCGCCGGTTGTCTCCTATGGCGACGAAGACAAGCTCCGTCGAGCGATCCGCGAGAAGGAGAGACATGGGACCCGCGATCGGAATGCCAAAGACGGAACGGCGCTCGGGCGCATCATCGTAGAACGACGGTTCGAGAGCGTCTCCGTGCACCACCGACAGGCAATCGAGGACTGCGCCCCCGTGCCCTCCTGCTCCAACGATGGCGATCTTCATGGTCCCTCCGTTGCCCGCAGTCATTCTACCCCAACACCTCCAAGCACCGTCATCCGCCTCCCACCGGCGGGAAGAGGCCGACGCGGTCGCCGCCTCCAAGCGGGGCGTCCCGGTCGTGAACGATGCGCCCGTTCACCATCACAAGGTGGATCTCCTCGGCTGCGAGAGCCAGATTCAGAATGAGATCACGGACTGCGACCCCTTCGGGGAGGTCGACGCGGAATGGCTCGCCGGCACGAAGCCCCGGCCGGGCGGCGACCAGGGACCCGTGGAGCCGCACCTCGACATTCAAGAGCTGTTCTCCTTGGGTCGGAAGTACCACTTGTAGAGAAGCTGCATGTCGTCGGGGAAGAGGCCGAGGCGAGCGCCGTCCGCGACGGGCGTTCGGCGGTCGGCGTAGTGACCGTCGACGAAGAGGTTCGCGCCGAGGTCCGCCTCTGGGATCCCGAGGCGCTCGACCACAGAGCCGACCGTGTCCCCCTCCCGATGAGGCATGGAGACCACGGAGTCGGAGTTCGGACTTCCTTGCGGAGCGAATCGGCGCAGCTTGCCGTACAGGTGGACGTCAATCATGTGGAAAGGCGGCCGCCCGCGGGCGGCCGCCCAGTCACCCCTAGGAGGAAAACACCCGATCGAGTTCCTCGTCCGCAATGTCCCACACGGTGTTGTGAGGCGGAAGCGGCTCGGTTCGCATGAACTCCGGCAGTCGATCGTCGAACGCCGTGAATCCGGCCTTCCGGTTGAAGTCCCGTTCGAGGTCGAGGACCTCCTTCCCGATCCGGGCCACGTCGTTCATCGTCCACTTCGTGCCGAGGACGCCGTTGCACTCCTCGACGGTCCCCTCGAACCCCGAGGCGATGTCGAGGATCGCGAACGCGATGAACAGGCAGTGGCCGGTCGAGTCGATGAACGCGGTGGCGTACTGGAAGTTGCGGGCCAGCTCGGCCTTGTCTGGGTTGAGTGGATCGAGCTTCCCCGAGACGCCGAGGATCTCGGGGGCGATCGTGTAGCCCGAGGTGTGGTCGGCGCCCATGGTCGAGACAGCGTAGGTCATCCCGATCCCCTTGACCGCCCGCGGCTCGTAGGCCGGCATGTTCTGGCCCTTCACGTGCGGGACGCGGGCCACGCCGAACGCACGCCCGGTCACGACGGCGCCGTTCCCGAGGATGCGGCCGAGGGGCGTTCCCTTTCCGATCTCGTGCAGGAGCTCGATCGCTCGCTTTCCGTCGCCGAACCGCCAGAACCCGCCGTCCGCCGCCACGGCCAGCGTGCCACCGATCTCAATGGTGTCGAGCCCGTAGTCGTTGCACAGCAGGTTCAGCTCGGCGATCTGATCGAGATTGTCGATCCCGCAGTCGGCGCCGAAGGCCCAGTCGGACTCGTATTCAATGCATGAGGTGTGCTCGCTTCCGTCCGGGCGGTGCCACGTGTTCGAGCAGCGGATCACGCACCCCGGCGAGCAGGCGTGGTTGTACAGCTCTGCTCCGGTGCGTTCTTTGTTGCCCGCGAAGATCGCCTCTCCAGCGATCTTCGCCGCTCCTTCGAAGCGGCCTTCGCGGAAGTTGCGCGTCGGGAGCCCGCCGGCCTCGTTCAGGATGTTCACCAGTACAGCGGTGCCGTAGCTGTTGAGTGCTCCCTTCGGCTTGGTGATCGCATGCTCGCCGAGCGCTGCGCCAAGCTTCTTCCGCCCCTGATCGAACGTGGCCTTGTCGGCGAGTGGAATCTCCTTGGCGCCCGTGTCGTCGACGACGATCGCCTTCAGACCCTTGCTCCCGAGCACCGCGCCAAGACCTCCTCGGCCGGCGTAGCGGCTCGGACGGCCTTCTTGGTCGTTGAAGCAGACCCCGGCGGCCGCCATGCGGAACTCGCCCGCCGCGCCGATCGCGCAGACGTCGACCTTCTCCTTGCCGCCGAAGCGGGCGAAGAGCGCAGGATAGACCTCGGACAAGCGCTTCCCGGCCCACGCGTCGGCGGGCTCGAGGGTTGCTCCCTTCGCGTCGACCTTGAGGAGCCAGAGCCCCTTCTCCTTCGGCTGGCCCTCGACGACGATCGCGCGAATCCCGAGGCGCGCGAGCCGCCGCCCCCAGCCGGTCCCGGCGTTCGACTCCTTGATCCCGCCGGTCAGCGGCGACTTCCCGCCCACCGAGATGCGAGATGACGTCGGGGACGCCGTGCCGGTCACGATCCCCGGCGAGAAGACGACCTTGTTGTTCGGCCCCAGGGGGTGACAAGTCGGCGGGACCTCATCGTGCACGATGCTGGATGTCAACCACCGCCCCGCTCGGTTTCGGTACGCCTCAGGCATCGGCTCGAACGTCGCCGTCCGGCTGGTCATGTTGACGCGAAGGATGCGCTCCATCCCTTCCTCCTTCCCACAATCGCTGCGGGGCCGACCGCCTTCCGTTCGACCCCAAGCCTACAGGTCTAGCACGTTCGGCGCGGTGCTGTCAATTGGACAGAGCCTGCGGGAGGGTTCCGGCGAGGGGGCGGACAACGGCAATGCTGACCGTCCCGAAGACGGCTCGCGTCACCCGAGAGGGCGTCAGCCCGCGGCGGACCAGAAGTCCCTCCAGCGAACCGTGCTGTACGAAGTCGCAGAACCCCGTGTGGTGTTCGGGCCCCGCGCTCCTCTCGATGAGCCGAACGATCGCCCAGGGTGCGTGGAGACGCGTCCGTGCCGGACGGGCGAAGTCGGCGACGAGAAGGACCCCCCTCGGCCGGAGAACGCGCAAGGCTTCCCGAAGCATGACCGCGCGCTCGTCTTCCGGATGCTCGTGCAGCGCAAGGGATAGGAGAACGGCGTCATACGACGCGGCGGGGATCGGCAGGTCTAGGGCCGACCCGAGCAGGTAGCCGGTGTCGGCTCCGCCTCTGCGCCGAGCCGAGGCGACCATCGGGCCCGACAGGTCGACGCCCGTAGCATGGATCCCCGCGCGAGCAAGGTGGCGACACTGCGCCCCCGTCGCGCAGGCGATGTCGAGGACGTCGGCGGCTCCCTCCACGCGGCAAGCCTGAGTGATCGCTCTGCGCAGCGGTCGGAGCGCCGCATCGATCAAGGTGCCGTAGATCAGGGCCGCTCGCCTACCGTAGCGTTCACGCTCCGCCATGTCGCTACGGTAGATGACGATCGATCTCCGAGCAAGGTGCGGCTTGGCTGGGGGCGGCGAGCCGGCGAGAATGGAGCCGTCGATGGCCGCCTTGGGATGTGCCTAAGGAGCGCCCAGGAGCGGGGAGCTCGCTCGCGACGTGGAGTCGCGACGCTCTCGCACTCTGCCGTTCGACGTCGACGAGCCCGATGGACGAAGGGGCGTGACGTGGAGCGATGAAGAACGAGCTGGTCGCCCGGATCCTGCATGAGATCGCCGACCTCCTCGACCTCGAGGGCGTCGCGTTCAAGCCGCGCGCCTATCGCCGCGCCGCCGAGGTCGTCGAGGCGCTTGCCGAGCCGATCGAGGACCTCGTCGCGGACGGAACGCACGCCGAGCTTCCCGGCATCGGCGAGGCGATCGCGAAGAAGATCGCCGAGGTCGTCGAGACGGGGCGCCTCCGATACCACGACGAACTGAAGGCGAAGCTTCCCATCGACCTCCACG
>JBFYQP010000102.1:0-9576 GCA_041302745.1 Candidatus Bipolaricaulota bacterium
GCGCTGGGCCTACGCGGCAAGAGAATCACAACTCCTGCCCAGGCCTGGTCTTGGCGCTGTGATCGCCTGCCTCCGGCTCCGCTTGTTCGCCACCAATAGCGTTGAACTTCCCCAGCGACTCCAGCGTGCGCTTCTCAGCGTTCAGAAGATGGTCGAACGTTGCCTGAGCCGCACGCTCTGCGTCCCCGTTGGCCATCGCTACAAGAATGGCTCGGTGCTCTTCCGTTGCTGCTCTCATGACTGCCAGGCCGTTGTCTGGATCTTCCTCCGGGAGCATGCGTGTCCTCCTGGATTGGTCAGCCAGCGTCGCAAGCATTCTCGTTAAGAGACACTCTCCAGCGGATTGGGACATGAGATCTCGAAGCCCAGCAGCGATCTCTCCGTACACGACTCCGTCTTCGACGGTGGGGGCATGGTCAACCGTTGCATCCAGGAACGCGTTGCACATCGCAGTCAGCGCCGCCACGCGCCCACTTAGGGTGCTATCGGGCTGCACATGCCGGGTAGCCACAGTGGCGAGGTGGGATTCAACGCACCGCCGGACGAGATAGGACTGTGAGACATCCTGCTGACTGATGAGGGCGACCCGCGCGCTCCTGTTCGGAGGAGCTTCCACGAACCCCTCTGCAACAAGCCGGGTTATGGCATCGCGTATTGGGGTCGGACTCACGTCATAGCGCGAGCTAAGTTCGTCGACAGTAAGCTCCCGCCCAGGCACGAATACCCGCTCGAGAATCTCCTGCTTCAATGCCCGATAGACCTTCTGCCTCAGTGAATCCCGCGCGATCGAGAGGTCCTGTTTCCCTGCCTCGGTGTTTTTGATCATCGATTTTTGATTTTATATCGTTTTGTACGGGCAGACAAGCCCCCATTCACGAGGAGCACACATCGCAAACACGCAGGAAGCGGAGCCAACTCAGCCAGGAGGAGCCCCCTACTGCGGATGCGATACGGAGTTGCGCGGCACAGATGGTTCCCGAATGCGGCTCGGAAGAAGCCCAGCGGGTTCAAGTCCGAGGATTGCCCCGTGGGCTCACCCAACTGGCCGGCCTTGGAACCCCATTCGAAGGTGGTCCACTCGAGAGAGTGCCAGATCGGATGATCCCGGGCCAGGATACCTTAGCTGTTGAGAGCCTAGCCTAGGCCTCCATCGCGCCTACGGCCGGAATCCCTCGCCGAGGTACACGCGCCGTGCCTGCGGGTCGGCGACGATCTCGGCCGGCGTCCCCGACGCGACGGGCTTACCGTGGTCGATGAGGTAGGCGTGGTCGGTGATCGAAAGGGTGTCGCGGACGTTGTGGTCGGTGATGACGACGCCGATGCCGCGGTCCCTGAGAGATCGGATCTCTGTCTGTAGGTCGGCGATGGAGATGGGGTCGATCCCGGAGAACGGTTCGTCGAGGAGGATGTAGCGTGGAGACGCCGCGAGGGACCGCGCGATTTCGAGCCGCCGCCGCTCGCCGGAGGACAGCGTTCCGGCTATCTGGTCACCGAGGGGCGTCAGGCCGAACTCGGCGAGCAACGCTTCTCTTCGCTTCTCCTGGCCGCTTCCGTCCGTCCACTCGAGGGCCATGTCGAGGTTCCGCCGGACGGTGGCCTTCGTGAACACCGACGGCTCTTGGGGCAGGTACCCGATGCCGAGTCGCGCGCGGCGGTAGAACGGGAGCCTCGACAGGTCGTTCCCGTCGAGGAGCACTCGGCCCGCGTCGGCGCCCGTGAAGCCGACGATCATGTTAAACGTGGTGGTCTTGCCGGCGCCGTTTGGACCGAGGAGGCCGACGATGCGCCCCGGCTCAATCGACAACGTGACCCCGTCAACGACGGCTCGCGAGCCGTACCGTTTGACAAGCCCCAAGCCCTCAAGAGCCACGTTCGCCTCCGAGCTTCGACAGCTCCGCGTCGACCGACACGTTCCCGCGGAGGACCCAACCGTCCTCCTGCACTTCTGCGGCGTCCGCCGACGCCGAGAATCCGTCGCCCTCCGCAGCCACTCCGCCGGACAAGACGACGGAGTCTCCATCAAGCGTCGCCGAGAGGCGCTCCGCATCGAGCGTCCCTTCGTCGGACTCGGCGTGCACCGATCCTTGGAGCGTCAGGAGGTCCTCGGCGAGTTCCGCGCGCTCGCTCTGGACGCGGAGCTCGCTCTCGCCGCTCAGCGTGACGGTGACGCCGGTCAGCTCGCCGCGCCTCGTTCGAAGATCGTAGTCGAAGCCGTCGGCGCGGAGTTCGCCGTCCTCATACGTGAGCGTCGTCTCGCCGGACGTGAGCGTCTCGGCGTCCTCGCGCCACGTGACGGCGTCCGTCTCGATCTCGAGGCCGTCGTCGCGCTCGATTCGAACGCCGCCGTCGAGCAGCGCGGTCTGTCCCTCGCGGACCAGGCGGTCGGCGCTCACGCGGATCGGCTCCTTTCCTCGCTGGAAGAGGTCGACGACGACGTCTACGAGGGTGCCCTCGCGTTCCACGATCTCCCCTCGCGCGGCGCGCATCTCCCAGGTTGGGTCCCCGGCCGCGGAGTACCCCCGCATCACAACGTCGGTCGCCTCGGCGGCCGCGGTGGGCGAGAAGATCGAAGGGCGCGTGAAGGTTAGGAACAGAGCGACCGCTCCGCTCAGGATGCCCGCGGCGAGGAGGAGGATCTTCGTCGTTCGCGACATGAGCGGATGAACCCCCGGAAGAGCGGATGAGGAGCGAGGAACCGCGAAGTGAACTCCGGATGGAACTGCACGCCCACGAACCACGGGTGACCCGGCAGTTCGACGATCTCGACCAGTTCCCCACCGGGCGAGGTTCCCGCAATCTGCATTCCCGCCTTCTCGAAGCGCTCGCGGTAGTCCGGGTTGAACTCGAACCGATGGCGGTGACGCTCCTCGATCGTCTCTCGGCCGTAGGATTCCCGGCTGATCGTCCCCGCGCGAAGCTTCGCCGCGTACGCGCCGAGACGCATCGTTCCCCCCTTCTGCACGACGCGCTTCTGGTCCTCGAGAAGCGCGATGACGGGATCCGGCGTGTCGGGGGCGAACTCCGTGCTGTTGGCCTTCGGCAAGCCGAGCACGTGGCGCGCGAACTCGATCGCCGCGCATTCCATGCCGAGGCAGAGGCCGAAGTAGGGAATCCCGTGCGTGCGGACGTACTCGATGGCGTCGATCTTCCCCTCGACGCCCCGGTCTCCGAACCCGCCCGGGATCAGGAGCCCGTCGATGTCGCGCAGGTGCGACTCGGCTCCGTCGCGGGCAATGTGCTCCGACGAGATCCACTCCGCATCGACGGCGATCCCTTCGTGAGCGCCGGCGTGCAGAAACGCCTCGCGAATGCTGATGTACGAGTCTTTGAGCTCGACGTACTTGCCGACGATGCCGATCCGCACGCGCTCCTTCGGCGCCTCGATCGCTCGGACCAGGTCTTGCCACATCCGCAGATCGGGCTCGCGCGCCGGGAGATGAAGGCCCGTCGAGATCGCCTTGGTTAGACCGTTCTCGTGGAGGCACAGCGGCGCGTAGTAGCTCGACGGCAGGTCGGGGTCCTCGATCACGTTGTCGCGGGGCACGTCGCAGAAGAGCGCGATCTTCGCCTTGACCGCGTCGGGCACGGGGCGCTCCGTGCGCGCCACGATGGCGTTCGGCTGGATTCCGATCCCGCGCAGCTCCTTCACGCTGTGCTGCGTGGGCTTCGTCTTGATCTCGTCCGACGTCGAGAGGTGCGGAAGCAGCGTCAAGTGGACGAAGAACGTGTCCTCGCGCGGCAGCTCGTCCTTCATCTGGCGGAGCGCCTCGAGGAACGGGAGGCTCTCGATGTCGCCGACCGTTCCGCCGACCTCGATGACGCCGATCTCCGCGTCGCTCTCCTCGAGCGCAAGCCGGATCAGACGCTTGATCTCGTCGGTGATGTGGGGAATGACCTGCACCGTCTTCCCGAGGAACGCGCCGACGCGCTCCTGGCGGATGACGTTCCAGTAGACCTGGCCGGTCGTCATGTAGTTGGCGGCGGAGAGCTGCTCGTTCAGGAACCGCTCGTAGCGGCCGACGTCGAGGTCCGTCTCCTTCCCGTCGTGGGTGACGAACACCTCGCCGTGTTCGTACGGGTTCATCGTCCCGGCGTCGACGTTCACGTACGGGTCGATCTTCTGAAGGCTGACCCGGTACCCCTGGAGCTTGAAGAGAAGTCCGATGGACGCGGCGACAACGCCCTTCCCGAGCCCGGAAAGGACACCTCCGGTGACGAACACGTACTTGCGCAACGGTTCCCCCCGCACTTCGACGTGGCTGCCACAGCATAAGAGAGCCCCGCGGGGCGCGCAAGGACGGCCGACCGTTGAGGCTCGCCGCCGGCCGTGCTACAATCGCCGGACTCTAGGATTCTTGTACACACCCGGCGACGGCCGGGAAAGGTTGAGAGATCATGGCCATACTGAAGCTCATCATCGAGGTCGTCTTCTTCGTGGACTGCTTTGCGCTCATGGGGATCGTCCTCATCCAGATGAGCGAGCACTCGGGACTCGGCGGCGCGTTCGGATCGGGAATGTCGAGCACGGTGTTCGGACGCGACGAGGTCAAGGACCCGAAGCGCACGCTCACGATCGCCCTGTCGACGGTCTTCCTGACGCTCGGCGCGCTCATTTCGTTTGCGCCCTGGCCGGCATAGCGCCCTTTCTGCCGCTTCTCCGCAACTCGTCAGAGGCGTGAAGCCGAGGACTCAGGCTCCTTCCCCCGTTTGGGCTTGACGCGCCGCCGCGACGCCGTCGGCTACAATCCTTCGCACCTATGACGCAAGTCCTCTTGGGCACGAAGAACCCCGGGAAGATCGCCGAGGCCCTCGGCATTCTCTCCGGCCTCCCGGGCATCCGCTGGCGCACGCACGCCGACTGCCCGTTCTCCGACGTCGAAGAGACCGGTTCGAGCTTCCTCGAGAACGCCCTCCTCAAGGCCGCCGCCATCGGCGGCGAGACCGGACTTCCGGTTCTGTCGGAGGACGCCGGGCTGGAAGTCTCCGCCCTCGGCGGGGAACCCGGCGTGCGGTCGGCCCGGTACTCGGGCGAGCCGGTCGACGTCCCGCGGAACAACGCCCTTCTCCTCGAGCGGCTCTCCAACGCGGTCGATCGACAGGCGCGGTTCGTCGCGGTCGCCGCGCTGTGGCTTCCCGACGGGCAGGCGTTCGTGTGCACCGGGGTCCTGCGTGGACGGATCGCGGACTCGCCGCGCGGAACGGGCGGATTCGGCTACGACCCGTTGTTCGTGCCTGACGGTGCGACGAAGACCCTGGCAGAGATGACGCTTGCCGAGAAGAACGAGATCAGCCATCGCCGGCGCGCGATCGGCCGGATGCGGACTCTCTTGGTCGACCTTCTCGCGTCGGGGGATCTAGCCGGCGGCTGAGTCGAACGTCTTGACGAACTCCTCGAGCGCCTTCTTCTGGCGCGCGGAGAGCTTCGTCGGAACGTCGACCGTGACGTGGGCGACGTGGTCGCCCTTCCCCTCCAAGGGATGCAGGCTCGGGATCCCCTTGCCGCGCAAGTGAAACTCCGTCCCCGGCTGCGTTCCGGCGGGGATCGAGAGCGTTTCCTTGCCCCAGAGGGTATCGACGCTCACCTTCGCGCCGAGGGCCGCCTGAGGGTACGTCGCCGCGACGCGGGAGTGGATGTCGAGCCCGTTCCGCGCGAACTCGGGGTGCGGGATGATCTCGATAACGATGAAGAGGTCGCCGCTCGGTCCCCCTTCGAGGCCCGCGTTCCCCTGCCCCCGCAGCCGCAGTCGAGACCCGGTGTCGACGCCGGCCGGGACGGTGATGGACGCCTTGCTCTTCTCCTTGACGCGCCCGTTGCCGTGACAGCGCGTGCAGGGACGCTCGACGATCTCTCCCATTCCGCCGCACTCCGGGCACGTGCTGACGTTCACGAAGCTCCCGAGGAAGCTCTGTTGCCGATGCTCGATCTGCCCTCGCCCCTTGCAGGTGGCGCAGGCGTGCACCGACGATCCGGGCTCGCGTCCGCTTCCGCTGCAGACGCTGCACGGCACGAGGCGCGGCACCGTCAGGGACATCTTCGTCCCGTGGGCGGCGTCTTCGAGCGTGATGCGGAGCCGGTACTCGATCGACTCGCCTTGCCGGGCCCGCGTGCGCGGCCCGGCCCCGCGGGGGCCGCCCTGACGGAAGAACAGGTCGAACAGGCTGTCGAACCCGCCGAACCCGAACTCCTGGTACGCCTCCCGCGCGCGGCGGAAGTCGGTGTCGCCGAACGTGAAGCCCTGGTCCGGGCCGGCGTGGCCGTAGCGGTCGTACTGCGCGCGCTTCTGCGAGTCGGCGAGAACCTCGTAGGCCTCGGCGACCCGTTTGAAGTCCTCCTCGGCGCGTTTCCGATCGTTGGGGTTGCGATCCGGGTGGAGCTCCTTGGCCTTCTGTCGATAGGCCTTCTTGATCTCCGCCTCGGCCGCGTCCTTGGCTACCCCAAGGACCTCGTAGTAGTCCTTCTTCGCCACGCCGCCCTCCCTTGCTGAGGCGGGAGCTTATCCCTTGTCGTACTCCGCGTCGATGTAGTCGCCGTCGTTCTTGTCGGAGGAGGCGGACGGTTCGCCGTTCGCGGCCCCCGCGCCCGACGGAGTTCCCTGCTGGCCCTCTTGATAGGCCTTCGCAATCACGTCCTGGGCGCTCTTCGACAGCTCGTCCATGGCGCGGCGCACGTCGTCGTGGCTCGCCTCCTGACTGAGCTTCTGGCGAAGCGTTCGGATCCGCTCCTCGATCTCGGCGCGCTTCGTGCCGTCCACCTTCTGCCCGAGGTCGGCAAGCGCCTTCTCGACCGAGTACGTCAGCTGATCGGCCTGGTTGCGGAGCGTCGCCAGGTCGGCCTTCTTCCGGTCCTCCTCGGCGTGCTCCTCGGCCGCCTTCTTCATCCGGTCGATCTCCGTCTGATCGAGGCGCGACGAGTCGGTGATGGCGATCGACGCCGTCTTCTCGGTCGCCTTGTCCTTCGCGGTGACGTGAAGGATTCCGTCGGCGTCGATGTTGAACGTCACGTCGATCTGCGGAATGCCGCGCGGAGCCGGCGGCAGTCCGGTGAGCTGGAACTTGCCGAGCGACTTGTTGTCGGACGCCATCTTCCGCTCGCCCTGGACGACGTGGATCTCGACCGCGGGCTGGTTGTCCTCCGCCGTCGTGAACGTCTTCGTCTTCTCCGTCGGAACCGTCGTGTTCCGCTCGATGAGCGGCGTGGCAACCCCGCCCAGCGTCTCGATGGACAAGGTCAGCGGCGTGACGTCGAGCAGGACGATCTCGTCGACCTCGCCGGCCAGGATGCCCCCCTGGATGGCGGCGCCGGCCGCGACGACTTCGTCGGGGTTGATCTCCCGGTTGATCTTGCCGGGAATCCGCTTTGCCACGAGCTCCTGGACCTTCGGGATGCGCGTGGACCCGCCGACGAGCACGACCTGGTCGATGTCCTTCGACTCTTTGCCCGCGGCGCGCAGCGTCGCATCGACGATCGAGATCGTCCGGGTGAGGTAGTCGTCGATCATCGACTCGAACTTGGCGCGCGACAGCTTCTTCTCCAGGTGCTTCGGCCCCGCCGCGTCGGCCGTGAGGTACGGGAGGTTGATCGTCGTCTCCATCCGGCTCGACAGCTCCATCTTGGCCGCCTCCGCGGCGTCGCGAAGGCGCTGCATGGCGCTCGGATCCTTGGAGAGGTCGATCCCCGTGTCCTTGCGGAACTCGTCCCTCAGCCACTCGAGGACCCGCTGGTCGAAGTCGTCGCCGCCGAGGCGGGTGTCGCCGTCGGTGGCGCGGACGTCGAAGACTCCGTCGCCGATCTCGAGGATCGACACGTCGAACGTGCCGCCCCCGAGGTCGTAGACGAGGATCGTCTGCTCGTGCTGCTTGTCGAGTCCGTAGGCAAGCGCCGCCGCCGTCGGCTCGTTGATGATCCGCATGACTTCGAGCCCGGCGATGGTGCCGGCGTCCTTGGTGGCCTGGCGCTGCGAGTCGTTGAAGTAGGCGGGCACCGTGATGACCGCTTTCGTGACCTTCCCGCCGAGGTGGGCCTCGGCGTCCTGCTTCATCTTCTGGAGGATCATCGCCGAGATCTGCTCCGGCGAGTACTCGGTCGTCTTCCCGTCCGTCCTGATCTTGATCCGGTGATCGGTTCCCATCTCTCGCTTGATCGATGAGACCGTGTGCAACGGGTTCATGATGGCCTGGCGGCGCGCGAGGCGGCCGACGAGGCGTTCGCCGGTGTCCGTGAACGCGACGACCGACGGCGTGATGCGCTCTCCCTCCGAGTTCGTGATGATCTCCGGCGCCCCTCCTTCCAGCACGGCGACGCAGGAGTTGGTGGTTCCCAAATCGATGCCAATGATCTTTTCTCTCATGACTCCTCCTTCTCTTCCGCGCCCGGGCCCTGGCTCACCGCGACCTTGCTCGGCAAGAGCGTCCGGCCGGCCCTGGCGTACCCGGGAGAGAGTTCTTCAATGACGGTGTTCTTCTCTTCTTCACTCGGTAGGGCGACGAGCGCTTCGTGGAGCTCGGGATCGAAGCGCTCGCCGATCGTGCAGATGCGCCTGAGACCTTTCTGCTCCAGGGTCTGACGGAACTGCCCGAAGATCCTCTCCACGCCGACGACGAACCCCTCGGCGTCCTTCGTCTCTCCGTAGGCAGTAAACGCTCGCTCCAGGCTGTCGAAGAGCGGAAGGAAGCTGCAGATCTCGTCGTCCGCCACCCGCTCCCGCAACGCGGCGACGTCGCGCGCGCTCCGCTTCCGGTAGTTCTCGAACTCGGCCTGCAGTCGCTTCAACCGGTCGATCGTCGCCGCGAGTTCCGCCTCTCTCTCGGCGAGAAGTCCCACGGCGCCGGTCTCCTCCGGTTCGCCGGGGCCCGCCGAAGCAAGGCCCGCGGTCTCCGATAGGTCCTCGCGCGGCTCGTACACCGCGTCCTCGTTGTCCGGGATCATCGTCCCTCCCCCTCCGGCGCGCGGCCGCGCGACGAGACCAGAAGCGCCTCCAGCCGGTTGGCAACGTACGTCAGCGCCGACATCGCTCGCCCGTAGTCCATGCAGACCGGGGCGATGACTCCGAGCAGGCCGCCGTGCGGCCGGTACGGGAGGGTGATCACGCTGAACTCCTCCGTGCCCGCGAGCGGGAAGTCGCCCACGTTGACGACGATTCCGGTGCGTCCCTCCCGGGCGCGCTCGATGGCCTCAGGGAACGCCCTTTCGTCCTGGACGGCCCCGCCGAGTGCCGCGAACCGGTCCATGGCATGCTCGGGGGCGAGCCGCTGCAGCGGTTCAATCAGATGGAGGAGCCCTTCGACCACGACGCGTTGTCCCATCCGCCGGCCGAGCAGCTTGCCGACCACAGCGAGCGCCTGCCGCTCGGGGCGTTCGTACCATCCCTCCGGACCTTCCTCCGCCGCCAGGGCACGCACCTCCTCGAGGCGCGCGCCGCGCAGCGTACGGTTGATGGTCCGCATCATCCGCTCGACCTCTTCTTCCGTCGCGTCGGTCTCGAGCGGAATCAGTCCCTGCTCGACGACGCCGATGTCGGACACGACAACAAGGAACGCCGTCCGTTCGCTCATGCGAACGAGAAGGACGCGTTCGAG
>JBFYQP010000105.1:0-14087 GCA_041302745.1 Candidatus Bipolaricaulota bacterium
TCGAGGGCTCGATCGAGAGCCCACATGGCGTTCGGGGTGTTCTCGAGGGCGATCTTCACCCTCCGTTGCCGCCCGTGATCAAGGATCCGCTCGATCTCCGGCACGTCGGGACGCCGATCCGGCCGATCGAGCCCGAAGCTGCCCGGATGAACGACCAACACGGGGGCGCCGATCCGCGAAGCGAAGTCGATTTCTGCACGCAGTCCCGCGGGGTTCCATGTCCAGTAGTCGCCGCGTGTGTGCGTCGTGACGAAGGGGGCCGCGGAGACCGCGCGGATGAGGTCGCTCTCTTCGCCCGGAATCGGCCCCGCATCGGCCGGCCCCTTCGACGCCCAGACCTCGACGCCGAGTCCGAGGTTCAGGCCGACGACGGAACGAACGGCGTCGCCGAGCGTCGGCCACGTCGAAACGTCGCGACCGAAGTAGAAGCCCCAGAGACTCGCCCCGAGCTCGAGTTGCATGATCGGGCTCCGTCTACGCGACGGTCGTGGTCTCGCGGAACTGCACGCCGAGGGCGGCGAGCTCCTTGAGGACCGGCTCGTAGATGGCGGGGACCGTCGGAACGTGAACGCCGGTCAGCTCGATCTCCCCTTGGAGGACCATCCGCGCCGCGATTGCCGCGGGAAGACCGACGAGACGAGACATCGACGTGTCCCCGTTCGGGATGCCGTAGTCCACGAGGGTCGACGTGGTCTTCTCGGTCCGATCGTCGTAGTCGACCACGAACTCGTGCTGCATGACGAGGAGGTCCCGCTCGCCGGGCGCGTACTGCATCTTCTCCAGCATCCGCTGAGCCAGCACGTCGAGGTACGTGTTCGCGCCCGCCGGAAGGGGCTCGCCGGACAAGAAGCCTAGCCACTCGAGGTCGGAGACGGGTTTGGCGTCCGGGGAGAGGCCAAGGCGCCGCGCCAGGTCGGCACGGGTCGCCTTGCGGGTTCCTCCGCAGAGCTTCCCGGTCAACTCGGCCAACGTCATCCCGGCGAGGTCCGGTCGCACCGTTTCGTCGAGCAGCCCGAGCTCCACGATCTTCTTCAGGGTGTCGCACCAGCCGGGGTAGCGAAGCGTTCCGCGGAACATGCTCGTGACCGTCGGGATGCCGTAGCCTTCAATGTAGGGAAGCGAGTCGCGGTTTGGGTAGACCTCGAGGGTTCCGAACCCGACGATCGGACACGGCCAATGGTGCGCGAACAACTCCGGGCCGGGGATGTCGACGACGACGCCGTCCTTCAGGTAGCGGGCGGGATTCTTCCCCGCCAGCACGACGCCGCGCGGCGCCCACGAGAACTTGTACCCCATCGGGTTGTCGTTCGCTTCAGGGGCCGGCAGCCCCCCTGTGTTCGACGTGAACGAGACGAGGGTTCCGCCCTCGTCCCGAATCCGATCGATGACCTGCATGGCCGACATGTGGTCGATGCCGGGATCGACGCCGATCTCGTTCAGGAGGATCACGCCCGCCTTGCGGGCCTCACCGTCGAGGGCCCGCATCGCGTCCTTCACGTACGACGTCGTGACCATGTGCTTGCCGTGCTTCACGCACAGCCGCGCGACCACAGGATGGTAGACGTAGGGAAGAAGGCTGATCGACAGGTCGTTCTGGGCAATCAGCGCTTCGAGCGCGCTCTCGTCGCCGACGTCGATTGCGCACGCCACGCCGTTCTCGGCGCGTCCGATGAGTTTCTCGGCCTTCTCCACCGTCCGCGTGGCCACAGTGACCTGGAACCCCTTCACACCGAGCAGATAGCGAACCAGTGGACCGGACACCAAACCGGCTCCGAGGACCAGCACTTTGTTCATCAGCGTCTCCCTCCCTCTCAGCCCTCTAGGCCGAATTCAGATGCTGCTCCAAGTACCGGTAGTCGGGAGTGAGGCTCCCGCGGTACGCAATCACGGCACGCTTTAGCTCGAGCGGCAGCTCGCAGGCGTCGAACGACCCCGAGTAGTCGGCCGCAGCGATCTGCGGCACGAACGCTCTCAGGATGTTGCTGAAGTAGGCGGACGCCTCACGCGGCAACTCGCTCGGAAGGATCTCCACCGCCATAATGACGGGCCCCTTCCCTCCCACGCCCGGCGTCGTGGTGCCGCGGGACGGGTCGTACACGTAGATCGGATCGTCCGGCTCCGTCGCGCGCACCGTGACCTCGATCGCCCCTTTGACGTCGCACGAGATGTCCCCGATCACGCGAAGGTTTGGGCGCTTGGCCTCGAACTGCTCCCGGACGTCCTGCCGCGTGACGAGCCGCGGGTACTTCGGCTCCCAGTAGATGCAGTTCACAACCGTGTGAAGGTGCGGCAGGTACTGCGCGAACACCCCCCGGTATCGCTCCGGGTGCTGGTAGTACTCCTGCAGGTCGAACGGCCTGCCCGCAACCTGAGGCGTCACCGTGTCCGATTCCTTGAACAACACCTTGACGATCGGCCGGCTTGGGTCCACGGCAGGCATCCCCGCGAGGAGAGCCGCCGGCGAGACGTCCGTGAACGGAAGCAGGTCGAGGATCTCCTGCGCTCCCCGGGAGACGTTCCCGTACCCCGTCACGCCGATCACGAGGGGAGAGACCGACTTCGGGAGCCCGCGCGTTCGAATCTCGTCCCCCACCGCGGCAATCGACGTCTTGGCCTCGGCGAGCGATGCGTACGAGGACGCCTGCCTCACCCGCTCCAGCGGCGTGTGGATTCCTTCCCACAAGAGCCGCTGCCCGAGCGTCCACAGCGTGTCGATCATCCCTGCGAGTCCGGCGTAGTTTCCGAAGAAGATGAGGCGGCGTCCCGAATCATCGACGATTCGCTCGTAGTCGATGATGGTTGCGCCCAGATCCAGGATGCGCTTCAGCATCGACATGTTGTGCGGCTGTCCCTTGATCGTGTGGGAGAAGAACACGTAGACCTTGTCCCGCTCGATCACGTCCATCGGGATCTCCTTCAGGCCAATGATGATCGAGCAATCGGCCAGCCGATCCGCGACAGGGAGTCCCACGGCTCGGTACTCGTCGTCCTCAAAGACCCGTCGTCCCGAAGACTGAACGGTGACGTCCAGCGGATGACGGTCGCACAGCTCGCGCACATGGTCCGGAATCAGCGGCGTACGCCGCTCCCAGACGTACATGTCTTCCCGGCGGATACCGATCTTGTGGCGCACGACGTTCCTCCATGATCGAACTGAACGGCCTCTCGGCCACGCCGGCGGAGTATACCGAAGCGGAAACGTCCAAGCAACCCGGACTTTCGGCATCGGCCCGCTCTCAGGGCAGAGGGGGCTGTTCAAGAGCATCTCGTATCTGCTAAGCTAAGATCCCAGAGATGAGAGAACGCAGCAGGACGCCAGAAGGTCGTTCACGAAGCGCACGACGGATCCTGTTCTACGGAGCGGCCGCCGTCGCGTGTCTCACGGCGCTCGGAGGGAGAGGGATCGGCGGACGAGACGCCGCGCCCGCGGACGTCGTCATCCACGAGGTGTGTTGGACCGGCACGAAGGCAAGCTCCGCCGACGAGTGGATCGAGCTTCGAAGCAACGTGGATTGCGCCGTGTCGCTCTCCGGCTGGCGCCTCGCGGCGGAGGACGGAGTCCCGTCCGTCACGCTCTCTGGGACCCTCGATGCGAACGGATTCTTCCTGCTCGAGCGAACCGACGACTCCACCGTCGCCGACGTGGCCGCGGACGTCTTCTTCACGGGAACGCTCGAGAACTCGGGAGAGGCACTCTACCTCTTCGACTCGGCCGGGCGACTCGTCGACTCGGCGGAGTGCGGCGGAGGGTGGTTCGCCGGCGAGTCCGCTCCATCGTACGCCACGATGGAGCGGGTGAACCCGAGGCGCCCGGGCGTCGCCGCGAATTGGCGTACCCACGACGGGTCGATGCAGAACGGGCACGACGCCGCCGGGCACGCGCTTCGGGGCACACCGCGGGCGGCGAACTCCGTGACGAAGCCTCCACACGCCGACTTCGCCGCGTCGCTCGTGAACCCGACGGTCTGGGATGACGTGGAGTTCTGGGACCTCTCGACCGACGGCGACGGGGAGATCGTCTCGCGACGGTGGGACTTCGGAGACGGGACTGCCTCCGACACCCAGCACGCCGTCCACCGCTTCCGCGCTCCGGGAACGTACTGCGTCGCCCTGACCGCTCTGGACAACGACGGCCTCGTCGCGCGTCGCGAGCAGTGGATCGTCGCGTCGACCGGGGCGGGAGACCTGAACGGCGACGGACAGATCGACGTGATCGACGTTCGTCTCTGTCTAGAGCTCGCGCAAGGGAGGGGCGGCGTCGCTACGGCGCGGGAAGACGCCGACGTCGACCACGATGGAGATGTCGACCTCGACGACGCTCGGAGGCTCGCGGAGTTCGTTCTCGGTCTGTAGCTGGCCGCCGTCAGCGGCCGGCCCACCGCTCGAACGCGCCCTTCCCCTCGTCGCGGTGGAACGCCCACGTGAAGAGAGCGCTGGTGTCGCGGTGAAAGGTCTCGCCTCGCTGGTCGAGCCAGGCGTCGACCGCCTCGACCAGCCGTTTCGTCCGTTCCTGCGAAAGATCGCGAAGCGTCGACTCCACGTCCTGCAAGAGGGCGTCCGGCACTCCGATCAGCCGCAGCTCCTGCTCAACCCAATGGTGGGTCGCCGGCCACGACCGCGCGGCGAGGAAGAGGACCTTGACGAGCGCACGGGCGGCGTCGCCCCGGAGGAGACGTAGGTTGAGGTCCCGATCCCTTGCGCCCTGCTCCGTCTTGCGCGCCCGGCCGAGTGCGAAGCGGAACTCGAGGTAGTGCACGCGCAGGCGATCCTGGCGGATTCCCTCGGGGAGCTCGGCAAGGCGTCGAACGACCGGCGCGACTCTGCCGTCGGGGTCATGGAGGATGGCGGCGTGCTGGTAGGCGTGGTGAAACAGGTCTTGGGTCGATAGAACAAGAGCAAGGAACTCGCTCCACGGCCGCAGGTAGAACTCGTAGTCAACGATCTTCGGTTCGCCGTCTCTGTACGCAAACACCTGCCGCTCGGCGTCGGGAGTCTGCGCGTACGCGGCGTCGTCGAGGATGACCTCGATGTCGTAGTCGGAGAGGTCGTCGCGCTGCGGGCGCGTCGCCGAGCCGACGACGTAGATGCCGATGACATCTTTCCTTGCGGCGTAGGGCCGACTGAGTTCCTTGGCACGTTCCACGGGAGGACCTCCTCGAGCATCGAGAGGAAAGCGCCGCAGGCATGCCCGGCGCGTCACACGCGGGCCCTGCGGCGTGGTGGGTGGTACAGGACTCGAACCTGTGGCCTCATGCACGTCAAGCATGCGCTCTCCCAACTGAGCTAACCACCCTTGGGTTGGGTGAGGCGGCGAGCGGACTCGAACCGCTGATGAGGGATTTGCAGTCCCTTGCCTTACCGCTTGGCTACGCCGCCGGCCGAGTGATTATAGAGGCTGTCTCTGCGGCCATCAATTCCCGCCTCAGATCAGAGCCGCACCTCCGCGCCGCGACGCCGCGGGTTCTCACGCCGAGTCGGCTTCGACTTCCCCGGCCGACTGCTTGGCTCGTTTGAGCACCTCGTCGATCCCGCCCGCCATGTAGAAGAGCTGCTCCGGGAGGTAGTCGAGCTCGCCGTCGACGATCATCCCGAATCCGCGCACGGTGTCGGCGAGCTTGACGTAGGCTCCGGGCCGCCCGGTGAACTGCTCTGCAACGAACATCGGCTGGCTCATGAATCGCTCGACCTTGCGGGCGCGCCGCACGGCGAGTTGGTCGTCGTCCGACAGCTCGTCCATCCCCATGATGGCGATGATGTCCTTCAGGTCTTCATACCGCTGCAGCACCTCGAGCGTCTTCTTCGCCACGCGGTAGTGTTCGGTCGTCGTGAACTGCGGATCGAGGATCGTCGAGTTCGACTGGAGCGCGTCCACGGCGGGGTAGATGCCCTTTTCAACGATCGCGCGCGACAACGTGATCGCTGCATCAAGATGCGAGAAGACCGTGGCGGGCGCGGGATCCGTGAGGTCGTCGGCGGGGACGTAGATCGCCTGCACCGAGGTGATCGAGCCTCGTTTGGTCGAGGTGATCCGCTCCTGCAGCTCGCCCATCTCGGTGGCGAGCGTCGGCTGGTAGCCGACCTCGGACGGCATGCGTCCGAGCAGCGCCGACACTTCGCTTCCCGCCTGTGCGAAGCGGAAGATGTTGTCGACGAAGAGGAGGATGTCCTTGCGCTCTTCGTCGCGGAAGTACTCGGCGACGGTCACCCCGGTCAGCGCGACGCGGAAGCGCGCTCCGGGCGGCTCGTTCATCTGGCCGTAGACGAGGGCCGTGTTCTGCAGCACCCCCGCCTCCTTCATGTCGAGGTAGAGGTCGTTCCCCTCGCGCGTGCGCTCGCCGACTCCGGCGAACACCGAATAGCCGTGGTGCTCGTAGGCGATGGAGCGGATGAGTTCCATGATCACGATCGTCTTGCCTACGCCGGCCCCGCCGAACAACCCGATCTTCCCGCCCTTCGGAAACGGAGCCACAAGGTCGATCGACTTGATCCCGGTTTCGTAGATCTCGGTCCTTGTCTCCTGATCGAGCAGGGACGGCGCCTTCCGGTGAATCGAGTAGCGCTTCGCCGTCTGGGGTGCGGGGAGGCCGTCGATCGGCCGGCCCACGATGTTGATCATCCGGCCGAGGGTCTCGGGGCCGACGGGAACGTCGATCGGCCCCCCGGTGACGAGGACCGGAGTCCCCCGCGACAGACCGTCGGTCGAGTCCATCGCGATCGCGCGGACGATGTCGTTCCCCAGGTGATCGGCCACCTCGAGGATGAGATCCTCCTCGCCGGCGCGCTCGATGCGAAGCGCGTCGTTGACGCGCGGAAGATCGCCCTTGGCGAAGCGAACATCGACAACCGGTCCCCGGATCTCCGTGACCTTCCCCACTGCGAGCTTCTCGGCCATGGCCTCGTTCCTCCGAATCCCTCTACGTCTTCCGAAGCGCCTCGGTGCCCCCGATGATGTCGGCGATCTCCCGCGTGATCGACTGCTGGCGAGCTCGGTTGTAGGATCGCCGCAGGGTTTCGAGCAGCTCTTCCGCATTGTCGGTCGCGCTCTTCATCGCCCGGCGCCGGATCGCCTCTTCGCTCGTCTTCGTCTCCACCATCAGGGCGTAGAGCTTGGCCCGCACGAAGAGCGGAAGGATCTCCGCAAGCGCCGTGGCAAGGTCCGGCTCGACGAGCGCCTCGCCGGGTTCCGCCCGAACGACGACCGGGAGAAGGTCGACGACGCCAAGCTTCTGCGACAGGTCGGACGCAAACCGCATGTACACGACCTTCACGCGCCCGATCTCGCCCTGCTCGTACAGCCCCATCGCGTCGTCCGCGATCCGCACTGCGGCCTCCCACGTCGGGGGCTCGTAGACGTTCGCATACGACCGCAGGGGCTCGATTCCGCGCCGCAGGAAGTAGGTGCGCGCCTTCTCACCCCCGGCGAGAATCCGAGCCGAGGGCCCGGCCGCCTCGAGCTCGGACTCGGCGGCGTGGTTCAGCTCGCCCTTGTAGCGTTCGCAATACCCTCGGTCCGAGTTCAAGACGAGGATCGCCGTTCTGTCGGCTCCGCGGTCGATCATCAGGGGGTGCGGCGCGGCATCCGACGTCCGCTGCCCCGCCAGCCTGCGGGTGAACGCCTCGAGATCGTCGACGTACGGACCCACGCCCGCGAGCCGGCGCTTCAGCCGCATGACCTTGGTCATCGCAATCGCGTTCATCGCGTTCGTGATCTTCGCGATGCCCTCGATGTTGGAGATTCGGCTCTTGATCGCTCGGACGTATTGCGCCACGGCCTACGCTCCAAACCGCTTCTTGAACTCGCTGACGGCCAGTTCGAGCTTGGAGCGGAACTCGGGGGTGAGTTCCTTTGCCTCGCGCAACTCCCGCACGAGGTCCTCGCGCTTCTCGTGAAGGTAGCGCAGCCACTCCTCCTCGAAGCGCCGCACGGCCGAGACCGCGACGTCGGCCAGGTGGTTCTTCACCGCGACGTAGAGCGAGAGAACTTGGTCTTCGACCGGCATCGGCTGGTACTGCCCCTGGCCGAGGACCTGCATCAGCCGGTCGCCCCGGGCAAGCTGGGCCTTGGACTCCTCGTCCAGATCCGACGAGAACTCGGCGAACGCCTCAAGCTCGCGGTACTGCGACAGCTCGAGACGCAGCTCGCCGGCGATCTGCGACATGGCGCGGATCTGCGCCGCTCCGCCGACGCGCGACACGGAGTACCCGACGTTGATCGCCGGGCGGACGCCCTGGTTGAACAGGTTCGTCTCGAGGTAGATCTGCCCGTCGGTGATGGAGATCACGTTCGTTGGGATGTACGACGTGATGTCGCCCGCCTTCGTCTCGATGATCGGAAACGCCGTCAACGAGCCTCCGTGAACCCCGCGAGGGAGCGTTACGGCGTGCCCGTTCTCGAACTCGGGCATCTCCTCGCCCGATCCCCCCTCGCCGGGGCGATCGGCGAGGCGAGCCGCCCGCTCGAGGAGGCGCGAGTGGGTATAGAAGATGTCGCCCGGGTACGCCTCGCGGCCGGGAGGACGGCGTAGGAGAAGCGCGATTTCCCGGTAGGCCACGGCGTGCTTCGACAGGTCGTCGTAGACGATGAACGCATCCTCGCCCCGATGCATGAAGTACTCGGCCATGGCGCAGCCCGCGTAAGGAGCCAAGTACTGCATCGGCGTCGGGGAGTGGGCGTCGGCGGCGACGACGATCGTGTACGAGAGCGCGTCGTGCCGCACGAGCGTGTCCACGATGCGCGCTACGGTCGAGGCCTTCTGGCCGATGGCGACGTAGACGCAATAGACGCCCTTCCCTTTCTGGTTGATGATCGTGTCGAGGGCGATCGCCGTCTTGCCGGTCCGCCGGTCGCCGATGATCAGCTCGCGCTGCCCGCGGCCGATGGGCGTCATGGCGTCGATGGCCTTCAGCCCGGTCTGGAGAGGGGTGTCCACGGGCTGCCGATCGATGACGCCGGGAGCCTTGGCGTCGGTCGTGCGCCTCCCCGTCGCGGCGATCGGTCCGTTGCCGTCGAGCGGCCGACCGAGCGGATCGACGACGCGGCCGAGGAAGGCCTCCCCAACGGGAGTCTCGAGGACGCGCCCGGTGCGGCGCACTTCGTCGCCTTCCTTCACCCGCTCGGTGTCGCCGAACAGGGCGACGCCGACGCTCTCTTCCTCCAGGTTCAGAACCAGCCCGTACACGTCGTCCCCGAAGGTCGTGATCTCCGAGAACATCACGCGATCGAGCCCGTAGACGTGGGCGATCCCGTCTCCGACTTCGGCAACGACGCCGACCTCCCGCGTCTCCATGTCGTAGCGGAAGCCGCGCAGGTGCTCTTTCAGAATCGCGGCGATCTCGTCCTTGTGCGTCGTCATGCCTCCCCCGATTGGCCCAGCGTGCGATGGAGCTGATCGAGCCTCGCCTTCAGCGTCCCATCCAACGTTCGTCCCTCGATCTCGATCCGTGCCCCGGCCAGGACCGCCGGATCGACGTTCTCCTCCAGCTTGACCCGGACCTTCAAGGCGTGCTCGAGCTTCTCCGTCAGGTGCTTCCTCTCGTCGCCCGACAACGGCTGGGCGGTCACGACGCGCACGCGAGCGATCCCCTCCGCCTCGGCGCGCACCGACAGGAATTCGCCGAGAACGAGGTCGCGGACCAGGAGTCCCATGAGATGTCGAAACCCGTCGCTCGCGTCGGGAAACGCGGTCTTGACAAGCTGTGCGGCCCGGCCTTCGGATCGCGACGTCTCGTCGGTCGAGGCGGCGATCTGCCGCAGCTCGCGCTCCAAGGCGTCGGTCGTCTTCTCCGCGGCCGCGAGGGCGTAGAGGTCCTCGGCGATCTTCCGCGCGACGTCTCGGGATCTCACCGCTTCTCCTTCACCCCGTCCAGCGCGGCCTCATCGAGCTCCGCGAGCAACTGGTCGAGGAGTCGTCGATGGTCCTCGACCCGCACCTCGCGACTCAAGATCCGTTCGGTTCCGAGGACGACCATCTCCGCGTACTGCGCCTTGAGGTCGGCCAGCACTCGGTCCCGCTCGTGCTCCATCTGGCTGCGCGCGTCGACAAGGATGCGATCGGCCTCTTCCTTGGCGCGATGCTTGGCATCCTCGAAGCTCTTGTCGGCGCGTTCGCGAGCCTCTTCAAGGATCGCAACCGACTCCTTCTTCGCGGTCGCAAGCTCGGCTTCGCGCTCGACGACGAGTTCGCCCGCCTTCTCCTCGCACGTCTTGGCCGCCGCCATCCGCGACGCAATCAACTCACGGCGCTTGTCGATGTACTTGACCGCCGGCTTCCAGAGCAGCCATCGCAAGAGGACCAGCAAGACCGCGAACTGAAGAAGGTTGATGACCAGCGTCCAGTTGAAGTCGATGATCTTGCCCCACTCGGCGCCCATGGCTTCCCTTCCTCCTACTTCGCGACGAACAAGAGAATGATCGAGACGAGGAGCGCGTAGATCGCCGTCGTCTCGACGAAGGCACACCCAATGATCATGGTGCTGAAGAGCGGTCCCCGCATCTCCGGCTGACGGGCCGTACTGTCCAGCGCGTGGGCGACGACGTTGCCAATCCCGATGCCCGGCCCGAGCGACCCGATGCCCATGCACAACCCGGCGGCGAGGAACTTCGCCACCTGGACGAGGTCCGCGCCGCTGACCCCTCCCGCTGCCACTTGCGCTTCCTGAAGCATGAACCCTCCTAATGCTTTTCGATCGCGAGGTTGATGTAGGCGACCGTAAGAATCGTGAACACAAACGCCTGAATCAGCCCGAAGCCGATCCCGAAGATCGCGCGGAGGCCGATGGGGACAACGAACGGCTCCAGCTTCGCGAGGAAGATCGTGACGAGCACGAACTCGGCGAACACGTTGCCGAAGAGACGGAAGCCGTGCGATAGGGGCCGCGCGACGAGCTCCGACAGGATCTTGATTGGAGACAGCCACCACGGGCTGAAGTACTCCTTCCCGAGCCCCCGCAGTCCCTTCGTGCGCACCAGGTAGTAGTGCGCCATGACGAGGACCATGAGGGCGAGCCCGATCGTGACGTTGGGATCCGCCGTCGGCGCCTCCAGGCCCGGCAAGAGCGAAAGCCAGTTCGACGCGAGAACATAGAGGAAGAGCGTTCCGATGAAGGGGAGCATTCGCGCCCCGAAGCCCGGCGAGCTGAAGTTGCCGAGCAGCTGGCTGTCCAGGAGATCCATCGCGATGTCGAGAGCCCCCTGCGTGCGGTTCGGCTTCTCCTCGATCGGTTGCCGCAGGGCCCGACGCAGGAACAGGGCGAGAACGAGAACGAGAATGGAGGCAATCGCGGACAGAACGATCGTCTTCGGATCAACCTGGATTGCGAAGCCGCCGATGTGCCAGGTCGCAACTTCCTTCTGCCCGAGATGCTCAAGGAGTTTGCCGAGCTGCTCGCGCACTACGCCCCTCCCTCCGATCCGAATCGCCTGAGGAGGAAGCTTATCTGCGCCGCAACCAATCCTCCACCCGCCCCGAAGAAGGTCTCCGACCCGAGGAGAACGGCGATCCCACCGAGTGCAACCCCGAGAAGGAGAAGCCGTGCGACGCTGGACGCGGCGGCGAGGGCCGGGGCGCCGTGCGGCGCGGCGCGCCCCACGAGCGACTGAATGGTTGCGTAGAGGAAGAACGTGTTGAGAAGGAAGAGAAGGAGCCCCAGCCCGACGCCCAACGCTGCCGACCGTTGCCCGAGCGCGGCGAGGATTCCGGCGAGCACGGCACAGACGAGAACGGCGAAGCCGGGGGCGAAGCCGCCCCTCGGTTCCTCGCTGCGGCGCGTGATGGGCATGGCGAAGGGAGGCCCTTCTCAGGCTAGATCGTCTGGATCTGCTTCGACTTCTGCTCGATCAGCGCGTCGACCGTCTGCGAGGCCTCGCGGACCGCTTCGTCGGTCTTGTCGCGGTGGCGGCGGTGGGCGTCCTCCGAGATCGTGCCGTCCTTCTTCATCGCGTCCAGTTTCTCGTTCGCTTCACGGCGGACGTTGCGCAAGGCAACCTTCGTCTCTTCGCCGCGGGCCTTGATGACCTTCGTCAACTCGCGGCGGCGCTCCTCGGAGAGCTTGGGTACCTTGATGCGGACCACGTTGCCGTCGCTCGCCGGGTTGAGTCCGAGATCGGAGGCAAGGATCGCCTTCTCGATGGTCGCCATCTGCGTCTTGTCGTACGGCTGCACGACGAGCAGGTTTGCGTCGGGGGCCGAGATCGTCGCCAGCTGCTTGAGCGGCATCCGGGTCCCGTAGTAGTCGACCATGACGTCGTCCACCATCGCGGGATTTGCCCGCCCGGTCTGTACTTTTGCGAGATGCTCCTTGAGGACGTCGAGCGTCCTCTTCATGTGCTCGGCCATCTCGCGCTGCACTTGTTCTGGCATGCTCTGCACCTCAACGCCGGATTCTATGAACGTACGGCACGTCCGTCAACGAGAAGCTCGGCGTCCGCTACGCGTCCGGGCGCGCGACGAGCCGCTCGAGGTCAGCCTGCTGGTCCGGGCGCACGATCGCCAGGACCTCGTCGATCGGCTGGAGCACCGTGTCGGCGCGCGGAAGAATCAGGTCGCCTTTGCGGAGGATTGCGGAGAGGACACAATCGCACGGAAGATCCAGGTCCCGTACGGCCTTGCCGTCGGCGATCGATCCGGGCGCGACCTTGACCTCGATGAGCGAGTACTGACCGCGGCGAAGCTTGAGGAGCGTCACCATGTCGCCGATCGACATCTCCTCTGCAATCAGCTTGGCCATCAGATCGGCCTGGTTGAGGGCCACGTCGACGCCCATGTCGCGCGTGAACAGCCAGGCGTTGTCGGGATCGTTCACGCGGGCGATGACGCGCGGCACCGCAAACTCGAACCGGGAGATCGTGGACACGACAAGGTTGTCCTCGTCGTCCGAGGTGACCGCGGCCACGACGTCGGCCTTCTTGATTCCCGCCTGGATGAGCACCTTCGGGTCGGCCCCGTCCCCGGTCAGGACCATGTCGCGCGGGAAGCGTTGCCGCAGAGGCTCGGTGATCTCAGGCCGCGGGTCGACGATGACCGCCGTGTTCCCGCCGGCCAGAAGCAGTCCGGCAAGGTGCGCGCCCGTTTTCCCTCCGCCCACGATCAGGACGAACACGGTTGCCTCCTCTCCTACGCGATCGCCAGAAGACTTTCCAGCCGATTCCGCGCCGTGGCGAGCACGCTGACGACCAACCGGTCTCCGTTCTGGAACGTCGTCCCGGTGATCGGAATGAACGTCTCTCCGCGCCGCGCCACGCTGACCACGGAGATCTCCGACGGAACGATGACGTTGTTCACCGTTCGCCCCACCCAGTGAGGCGGGACCTCCACTTCCACGAGTTCCACCTCTCCGGTGCCGAGGCTCGCAATCACGTTAAGCTCCCGGTGTCCCAAGAGCTGGATGATGCGGCTCGCTCCCCACGCGGTCGAGGACACGGTCTGCAACCCGAGCCGCTGGTAAATCTCGGCGCGCCGGGGGTCGTACAGGCGGGCGACGATCTTCGGAACGTTGAACGTGTTCCGAGCCACGCGCGCGATGATGATGTTCCGGTTGTCCTTCGCCGTGACGGCGGCTAGAGCGTCGGCCTGCTCGGCCCCCGCGCGGGCGAGGACGTCACGATCGAGGCCGGATCCCATCACCGTCTTCCCTCGGAAGGCCGATCCCAACCGCTCGAAGACTCGAGGGTCCACGTCGACTACGGTCACGTCCTGGCCGTCCTCAAGGAGCTGATGGGCCAGTTCCGACCCCATTCGCCCACAGCCGACAATGATGACTCTCATAGCGTCCTCCTACCTCGGACGGCGGACTCGCTGCCCGCAAGGGTACTCCATCGGTCTCGCGTTCGCGCGCGCCTGCGTCCTCCGGCCGCCGGAAACGAGCGTCCCCATCCTATCGAGCGTTTGACCTAGACAGCCAATCCGTCCCGTATCCCGTTCGCGCTCTCTACGCACGAGTTGCCTCCGGCAACGCCCGCGCTGCGCTGCGCTTCCGCTCCATCCGGCGAATGACGGCTTTCCGCGCCTCCTCGGCAAGGAACATCACCGGCGGGTAGAGGAAGAGGACCGGCCAGTACCGAAGCGGCAGAGGCCCCTCCTCAAACAGCG
>JBFYQP010000132.1:0-3093 GCA_041302745.1 Candidatus Bipolaricaulota bacterium
GAAGGGAATCGCCTCACGCGGAATGCGATCGGACTCCGACAGGCCGCCTCGGTGTCCGATCTGCTTCCCAAACTGGCTCGGCTCCGCGAGTACTTGCCTCCGTCGAGCGGCGGCGAGATCTCCGCGCCGGTCCTCGCGAACAACCTGTTCTTCGCAAGCCGGGAGCTTGACGTTCAGAACGACGCGGGATCGACCCTCTATGCCGGGGGAAACCGCTGGGGCACCTCGAAAGAGAGCGGCGACGCCTCCGGAGCCCGCGTCTCTTCGAACGTGAGCCTCAAGGGGTCTGCGTGGAAGGGCACGATCGCCATCGGAGCCGACGGGAGCGATCTGCAGGCCATCATCGGCCACATCCTGCGCGCGGTCATTGGGCGCGCGGGGTACCGCGCAGTCAACCTGATCGGGATCGGGAGCACGGACCTCGTGCAGAGCGCCGTCCGAGCCGGAGATGCGGATCTCATATACCTCGAAACGACGGCCGACGGGTTCCCCGACGTCGGGGCCGGCGTCACGGCACTCCTCCTCCCCGCCCGCGTCGAGTGGGTCGCCGTCGTCCCACAGCGAGTCGCCGACGGACTGGCGGAGCTGAACCTGTCGGCGTTCTCCGCAGCCGTCGCGGGGGGCGGGGATCCGCTCCTCTGGGCCGTTCCCGAAGCGTGCGACGCGAAGGCCGTCGCGGCCCTGCAGAGCACGTATGGACTGACCCAGCACGTCCGGGCCGTCGTGCGGGCGAAGACGCTCGCCGAGGCGGAGTCGCTTCTCACGGTCGGGGCGGCGCAGTTCGCGCTCTTGCCCAATCTCGAGGAGACGCTGACGTCCTCAGGGTTCGTCCGCCTGGAGGACGACCGACACGTTCTCTCGTCTCAGAACATGGCGGTCCTCGTGCACGACGATTTGCTTCGGGCCCACCCGGACGTCCGGAACGTCTTGGCTCGCGCCCTGCCGCTGCTCACGCCGACAGCCCTGCGGGATCTGATGAGCCGGGTGCGGGTCTCGCACCGCAGCCCGGAGAGCGTGGCGACGGAGTTCCTGGTGCTCCAGGGTCTCTTGAGTGAGTAGGGAAGAAGGAGATCCGATGAACGACGTGAACGCGACCGATCGGCGGCCCGGCCGGCTGGCCCGGCTTCGATCGTGGGTTCTCTACACCATGGGCCTTCAGGCGAAGCTCATCGTTCTCTTGGTGGCGACCACATGCCTGGTCATCGGCGCCCTGTACTGGTTCTCCTACAACTCCATGCGGACGTCGCTCGAGTCGATCTACGTTCAGCGGGCACAGAGCGTCGCCGCCATCGTCTCGAAATCCATCCAGGAGAAGGACTACATCCTGTACTACTCCGCCGAACTGGACGCCGACATCGACCGGCTCATGGAGCGGTACGAGTCAGTCGTCGGGATCACCGTGATCGGGGTCACCGCCCGCGGGTTCTTGACCATCGCCAGCTCCGACCCCACGCTCGTCGGAGCGCTCGTCACCGCCGAGGAACGCGATCGCTTTGACGCCCTGCGCGATGTCCTCGTCGCCCCCGTGAAGCTGCACGGCACGTCGTACCTTCGCGCCTACCAGCCGGTCTTCTCGGGACCCGACCTCATCGGGGTCGTCGTCACCGACATGTCGCTCGACGAGCAGGCGCACGCCATCTTCCGCCTTTCGTGGCAGTTCGGCGCGGCCTCCGTGCTTGGCTGTCTCCTCCTCGGCGGGTGCCTCTACCTCGCGATGCGCGGGATCGTGACGAGGCCCGTCGGTAGGCTCGCCGAGGCCGTGGCGGCCGTGGCGCGGCGGAAGTACGACGTCGAGGTCAAGCAGGCCTCCGGCAGGCTCCCCGGAACGCGCGTGAAGGACGAGATCAGCCAGCTCATCGACGGCTTCAACCTCATGACGCGCGTCATCCACTCCCACGAACAGGAACTCATGAAGCTCGTCGTGCTCGACGAGACCACGGGGGCGTACACGCTCGACCACCTCCGAGCCGAGCTTGAGCGCGAGCTCGGGAAGACCCGCCGCTACAAGCATCCGACGTCGGTCTTGGTCACCCGCATCCGTGGAGCCGAGGCGCTGTCCCCGGAGGACCAGAAGAGCGTCCTCACCTCCACCGCCGGATTCCTCGTCAGGAATCTGCGGAACGTCGATGTGCTCTTCCGCGTCGGCCCGTTCCGCTTCGTGTCGCTGATGCCTGAGACGCCGCCCGCGGGAGCCGACGTGGCGGCGGGACGCGTGCGCACCCGGATCCCCGACCTCGCCGCCGAGCTCGCGCTTCCTGTCGAACTCGAGATCACACCGCTCGGCTGGGGAGAAGACGGCGCTCCGGCGATCGACGACGTGATCAGAGACCTCGTCGGCTGAGCCGGCGTTCGACGAAGGAACGAGCCGTTGCAGAGATGTCTTCGCCCGATCGCGCCGTCCGGCGGCGATCCGAGCCCCGACGCGACTCGGATCGCCGACTCCTTCTACCCGAGGATTGCCTCGAGGTCCTTCTCCGGCGTGCTGATCGGAGACAGGCCGAAAGCCTTCACGAGGACATCGAGGACGGGCGGAGTGACGAACGCGGGAAGCGAAGGCCCGATACGGATGTTCTTGATCCCCAGGCTCAAGAGCGTGAGCAGGATGACGACGGCCTTCTGCTCGTACCACGAGAGGATGAGCGAGAGCGGAAGCGAGTTGACGTCCGTGTTGAACGCGCCGGCAAGCGCCTTCGCGATCTCGATCGCCGAGTAGGCGTCGTTGCATTGACCGACGTCGAGCAGCCGCGGCAACCCGGCGACCGTTCCGAAGTCGAGCTTGTTGAAGCGGTACTTCCCGCAGGCGAGGGTGAGGATCAGGCAGTCCTGCGGAACGGCCTTGGCTAGGTCGGTGTAGTAGTTCCGTCCGGGCTTCGCGCCGTCGCAGCCGCCGATCAAGAAGAAGTGCCGGATCTTCCCGGCCTTCACGGCGTCGATGACGGCGCCCGCGGCGTCGAGAACCGCCTTCCGTCCAAAACCGACCGTGATCGTCTTCTTGGCGGCGTCCGCCGCGAACCCCTCCGCATCGAGCGCCGCTTGGATCACGGCGGAGAACTCGCCGTCGGCGACGTGCCGGACGCCGGGCCAGGCCACGAG
>JBFYQP010000137.1:0-5355 GCA_041302745.1 Candidatus Bipolaricaulota bacterium
TGGGGCCGAGCGCGGCGAACCGACCGAACGACAGAAGGGCTGCCCGCGCCCCCTCCGGAAGACCGGCGACGTCGATCGCGAACCGCGGCTCGCCTCTGTCGAAGCCGAGGAACACGGACCCGGCGGTATCCGCGCCGAGCTTCGCGAGGGCCTGCTCGGGCACGCCGGCCGCGGCAATCGACGGCCCCGGCGTGAGGAGCGCGTCGGGGCCCGCGTACACGACGTAGCGGCATCCGGCGGCATGTCGCGCCTTCTGGATGAACGTCTCGTCCGTTCTCAGGCAATCCGATCGGTCGATCATGGGCCTCCCTGGAGCATTCCCCAGCGTACCGGCTCTGTCACGCGTTTTCGGGCGCCGGACTCGACTCCGCTTCCGAGGACGCCTCCGGCGCCTTCGCATCGTGGTCCGGCACCAGGGTATCGAGGTTGCGCACGGCGGGGACGAAGAAGAGGACGAGGACGCAGGCCAGGCAGTAGAGGGCCCCCGCAACGACGTACTGGAGGGCGAGTCCGGAACCGGGCGACGTGCCGACTGCCCACCCGAAGGCGCGGGACATCCACGTGTCCGACACCATGGCGGGCCCGGTGACGAAGTCGGCGAGCGCGCCGGCGAGCACGGGGGTCACGGGAATGAGCGACCAGGAGATGAAGCGGCGGGCCGAGAAGACCCGGCCCTGGAGATCGGGGGGAACCTTAGACTGCCAGATGGCTTGGGCCGTGCTGTTCGTTAGGGCGGCCGCCACGGCGCCCAGCGCCACCATCGGGATCCAGAAAGATAGACTGCGCCCGAATCCAAACAGGAAGAAGCCGGTGAACCCAAACAGGAACTCGCCGACGAAGACGTTCGTCATCCGGCGCTTGAACCCTTTCCATGTGCTCATCAAGAGACCGCCGGCAATGCCGCCCAAGGCCGCGGCCGACGTGACCGCGCCGAGCGACATGCTGTTGTTTCCCGTCCGCGCCAGGATGAACGGGACGACCAGCCCGAACCCGGTCAGGAAGTTGAGCGTCACGAAGAAGAGCTGAAGCCCGAGGAGGCTCTTTCGCTTGAAGATGTACTTGAAGCCGAAGACGGCCTCGGCAAGGAGGTGTCCGCGGGCGGCCTCTCCCTCCGCCGAGCGCGGCGGCGTGGGGACATCCACGGCGAGGAGCGTCCCGATGGCGAGGACGAACGTCGCGACGTCAAGCAGGAGGATGCCGGTGAGCCCGGCGATGGGGTAGAGGGCGCCGGCAAGGAGCGGCGCGAGGACTCCGGGACCCGAGTCGACGAGGCCCATCATTCCGTTCGCTCGTTGGTACTGCTCCTTGGGCACCATGGTGGTAATCGCCGCCGAGTACGCGGGCCACTGAAACGTGTTGCCGAGGCCGATCAGGATCGACGTGAGGTAGAGGTGCCAGATCGCGAGGCCGCCCGTCGCGTGGAGAACAAGGACGGCGATCGTGGCCGCCGCCGCGGCGAGGTCGCTCACCATCATCATCAGCTTGCGGTTGTAGCGATCGACCATGGCTCCGGCGATCGGCGACAGGAGGAGGAAGGGCAGGAGAAACGACGTTGTGATCACGCCGAGCGCGGTCGCGCTTCCCGTGGTCTCGTAGGCCCAAATGGTGAGCGCGAAGCCCGTCGCGCTGGATGCAAGGACGGAGACGAGCTGCCCGACCCAGACGAGCGTAAACCCGACCATCCCGGTCGGTCTGCGTCGCGGCGCCATTCCGTCCTCCTCCTCGAAGGTTCCGAACGTTGAACCAGCCGATCCGGCGCCGAAGGATCCAGTTGACAGGCGGGCATCGGCCGAGCGCCCCCATCGTGCGCCCGCCGCGTCTCGACCCCGTCGCGCATCCACGCGCGCCCGAACGTCGACCCTCGTATCGGTGGGGCGGCGCCCTCACTCCGGCGGGTACAGCGCGGCGTTCCGGAACGGGACGAGCGCCAAGACCACCGCATGCTCGTACAAGGCCGTCCGATCGATGACGCCGCCGGTCAGAAGTCCCACGGCGCCCAGGTCGCGCTTCGAGTCCGTCCGCCCGAAGACGCGATCGTCGGCAAGACCGAGTTCGACGCCCTGTCGCACGAGGTCTGCGACCGCGTTGGGTAGGAAGAACGTCCCGGTCCGGGCTCGCCCGACGCGGTCGGCCGAGAGGACGACGACCCAGGCAAACGCGGCGAGTCGGGCGTCGCGCTCCTCGACGCCGCCTTCAATGCCCACCCAGAACGTCGCATGGGGGACGAGGGCTCGCGCGCTGTGTGCGCGTTCCTCCGCGCCCGCAAGCGTCTCGGCGTCGGAGAAGGGCTGCGAACCGACCCGCGACGGTACGGCCCTCGCGACCACCTGGATGGCCTCGTTCGGAAGCGCCCGGCGAAACCCCGAGCGCGTCGCCTCCAGTTTGACCGGATTCGTCGACGCGACGACCACCGTCTTGCCGGAGTCACCAGGCATCGGGCTCACGGGCGGCCGCCGCGCCCGGCGTCGTGAGGGCGCTTCCAGTATCCGAACTCGGGCTCAAAGCAGGTCCCGTCTACGTCGGACACCATGTCCTGCATGCACGACTGCGCGTCGGCAACCGCCCGGTTGTAGATGGAAGGGCCGATCTCCTTCAGGATGAATTGAAGCATAAGCAACGCCTTGAGGTCGCCGATGTCGAGGTCGAGAGCCTCGGCGAAGTACCGCTTGAGCGAGCCCTTCAGACGCTCGCTCGTCTCCGCGTCAAGCTCGATCGCCATCGGCCTCCTCGACCCGCGGTCTAGTCCGTGCGGCTTGTGACCTCGATCAGGTGGTATCCGAACTGGGTCTGAACGGGACCGTGGACGACGCCGACCGCGTCATGGAACGCGACGTGGTCGAATTCCGACACCATCTGCCCCGGGGAGAATTCCCCGAGGTCGCCCCCCGCGGTTCCGGAGGGGCACTTGGAGTGCTCCGCCGCCAGTTCCGCGAAGTCCGCGCCGCTTTGAATCTGCCGTAGGAGCTCCTCCGCCTCCTCGTAGCTGTCCACCAGGATATGTCGTGCTGCGGCTCTTGCCATTCGTTTTCCTCCATCTGTTCGTTGTTTTGCGGTTCTCTCAGACACCCGGCTTGATGCGTGATGATAGCGAGTCTCTCGACGAGGACCAGGGGACGATCGCGCCGGCCTCCGAGTAGGTCATTCGTCCGTCCCCGCCGCGGTCTCCTCTAGCCATCCCTTTCGGAAGAGGGGGCACGGCCGACGAAATCTCGTAGAATCCCGACCGACACCGCGGGGTGGGGAGGGGCAGTGCACGATCGGGGAGTATGCGCATCCGTTGTTCTCGTCGTTTCGCTCGTCGTCCTTGGGCTTCGCGCGGCGGCATCGCCGCCGCCCGACGTCTCGGGGTCCTGGGTTCTTGTCGAGGTGATGCCCGCCGTCATCAACCTGCCGATCGTCGGGCCGGTCGAGATGACGACGATCACGGCCCTGCTGGTCCATATCGAACAGGTGGGGACGAAACTCACGATCGAGCGAGCCTACTGCTTCCAGGAAGTGCGGACGACTCCTCCGCTCGTCACGACCGTCATTCCCGACCGGTTCGTCGCGTCGCTCAACCCACTCCCCCTGACGGCCTGGCTGGAGGAAACGCCGGAAGGCTGGCGGTTCGTGCAGCCGCTGTGCGTTGACGTTCGCGGCGCATGGCTCGTCGACCCCGAGCACGAGGTCCTTCCGACGGAGGCGACGGATCCCCGCGTGTTCGATCAGGACGGGGACGGCCACCCCGGCCTCACGATCCGCGTGGCGCTCGCCGGGCTCTTGGGGGGAGACGCCTACGTCGTCAATCGAACGTGTACGGCCCTCGAAGGGTGGGTGCTCGAGGATGGATCCATCTACGGGGCAATCCACTGGTCGAGCGAGCAGAACGTAATCGCCGCGCGCGATCCTCTCCTGCTCGCGTCCTACGTCTACACCATGGATCCCGACCCGACGAAGCACTTCTTCCTGATGCGCCGCATCTCGGAGACCGATCCCTGCCTCGTCATCCGCAACAGCCTCTCGAGTCTGCTGCGCTTGCCGCCCGGATAGACGTCGCCGTTTGCCCCGTGGCCAGGGCAGTCGCTACTGTGGGGAGACCTGTAGCGTAGCGAACGGAGGCGCTCATGCGGATTGTGTGGGGTTTCCTCGGGCTGATCACTCTGGCGGCCATCGGGTTCGTGGGGCTTCTGCAAACGACGCCTTCGCCGGTCGCCCGCGTCGACGTGAACCGGTACATGGGATTCTGGTACTCCATTGCGCACATTCCGACGTCGTTCGAACGCAACTGCGCCCAGGGGACCACGGCGCACTACCAGCTCCTGCCGAACGGCCGTGTCGTCGTCACGAACACGTGCTACGGCGAGGACGGGACGCCGAGCCGCGTCGTCGGGGAAGCGTGGATCCCCGATCGCGCAAAGCCCGGCCAGCTCAAGGTCAGCTTTGTCAAGTTCCTCGGGCTGTGGTTGTTCCCCGGAGACTACTGGATCCTCGACCTCGCTCCCGACTACAGCTACGCCGTCGTGGGTCACCCACAGCTCCGGTACGGGTGGATTCTCTCCCGCACCCCCACCCTCCCGAGCGACGTCGTTGACGGGATCTACAAGCGGCTCGAAGCCGCCGGCTACTCCCGCACTGCGTTCGAACCGATCGATCAGACGATGAACCTCTCGAAGAAGCTCCGATCCGGAGGGTGAACAACGCGGTGAGACGCGTTGCGTGGGCTGTTCTGGTTGCTGGGATTGCCTCTCTGCCCGCCGTGGCTCCGAGCGCGGTCGACCTGTCGGGGCGGTGGGCGATGATTCAGGTCTACCCGGAGATCGCGACGCTTCCGATCGTCGGGCAGACGTTGAGAACGAGCATCGTGGCGCAGCTCGTGGACGTCGTTCAGACGGGCTCCGCCGTCTCCATGCGCGACACGTACTGCTTCACCCTCGTGGGCAGCGGAACGGTGCTTCTCCGGACGGAGGTTCCCGAGCGGTTCATGGCCTCTCTGCGCCCATCCCGGCGCACGGCCTACCTAACCTCCTCCTCGGCAGGGGTGCGTTTCGCTCAGGACGAGTACGTCGAAGTGCGCGGAGCGCGCCTTGCAGACCCGAGCCTCGACGCTCTTCCGACGAGCCCGGACGATCCGCGGGTCTTCGACCAAGACGCCGATGGGTTCCCAGGGATGAGCGTGGGTGTTCGTATCCTTGGATTCCTTGACGGGACCGCGTACGTCGTGCAGCGCGTTCGCTACAGCCTCGACGGCGTCGTCACCGCCGCCGACACGGTTCGCGGAACGATCCGCTGGGCGACGGAGCAGACGACGCTCGGGGCCTCGACGGCGCTCCTCCGCGCGGACGCGCCCGCTCGTCCGCACCCCGACCCGTCGAGGAG
>JBFYQP010000143.1:0-12628 GCA_041302745.1 Candidatus Bipolaricaulota bacterium
CGCATTGGTAGGCCGGACGTGAAGATGGGACAGGCGCAGATCTCCGAGGGCGAGATGGGGATCCGTCGAGCGACACCGAGCGACGCTCCAGCTCTGGCGATAGTACACGTGGATGGTTGGCGCGCCGCGTACTGGGGCCTTGTGCCGAACGAGAGGCTGGCGAAGCTTTCCTACGCGCGGGGCGCGGAGAACTTCCTCCGTTCGATGCGCGAGGGCCCGGAGGTGATCTACGCCGTCGAGGAAGCGGGTGCGGTCGTCGGCTTCCTCACGCTCGGGCCATGTCGGGGCGCCGACCTCGACGCGGAGACCGTCGGCGAGATCTGGGGAATCTACCTCGCGCCGGAGCGTTGGCGCCTGGGTATTGGCACGCGGCTCTGTCGGCACGGAGAGGCAATTCTCGGGGCCCGCGGATGCCGCTCCGTCATTCTCTGGGTTTTCGCTGAGAACACCCGGGCGCGTCGGTTCTACGAGGCGATGGGCTACGCGCCCGACGGCGTCACGAAGCAACGTGACTTCGGAATCCCCTTGGAGGTCGTGCGCTACCGCCGAGACCTCTAGCGCTTCGCTGGGTTTCTCGCCTCCGCGAGCAACCGGTCGAGGGCTGCTCGGTCGTAGTACGTTCCTCGCAGGAAGACGGCCTCGATCTCTCGCGCGTTGCGGACGGCCTCGAGCGGATTGGCGCGAAGGAGGAGCATCGACGCGGTCTTGCCCCCAGCGATCGTGCCGAGTCGGCCGTCCAGGCCCATGAACCGCGCGGGCACGAGCGTCGCACTGCGCAACACATCGGCGGCGGGGATGCCGGCCTCCTGCCAGATCTCCATCTCGTCGTGAACGGAGAACCCCGGGAGAGATCCGGGAGTACAGAGGTCGGTGCCGACCATGAGCGGGATTCCAGCCGCGTGCAATTCTACCACGAAGCGAGCCCACGCCTGCCATAGGGCGTCGGGCAGGTCATCCTGCTGACTCCACAGGCTTCGCCACGTCTCGAGGACTGTCGGCGAGATGTACTCGGCGAGCGGGAACTCGCCAGACTGGAATTGCGAGGTGTGGACGCCGACCTTGAACACGTTGACGGTAGGGCAGACGGTGAGGCCGCTCTCGCGGAGTTGGCCGAGGGCTCGCGCCATGGTCTGTGCGTCGACGTCGCAAAGCCGAAGGAGATACCCGGCGTCGGCGCCCATTCCGACGTACTCCCTCCGAACAGGCAGGCCGAGCAGCTCTCCGATGAGTCTCTCGAACCCGAAGAAGTGCTCGCTCGAGGCGAGGCCGGCGGCGGCGGCCTCGCGAATCGAGACCGACTCCGGCACGTGGCCGACAACCTTGAGGCCCAGCGCATCGGCTTCGTCGAGGATCGCGAAGAGGGCGCCCCGATCCAGGCGGCTGTAGACCTTGATCATGTCCACGCCCGCGGCCGCCTGCTGCCGGACCGCCGAGCGGGCCGCCTCGGGCGACCCAACGCCGATCGAGATGGCGGGGATGATCGGCGGCTCGCCGTCGAGGATCGCGCCCGTGACGACCAGCTCTGGTCCTACCAGGTCGCCGTCTCGGAGGCCTGCTCGGATCGCCAGGGCGTCGGCGGTCGGCAATCCGGTGTCGCGGGCGAAGAGGACGCCGTTCGCCACCATCGCTCGTCCGAAGACCTGCGGGTCGACGAAGTGAACGTGGGCGTCGCAGAGACCGGGCATGATGAAGAGCCCGCGGCCGTCGATGACGCGAGCGCCGCTTGGCACAGCCACTTCGCCGACGTCCCCGACGCGGGCGATGCGATCTCCGGTGACGACGATCGTCTGCCCGGGTCGGGCCTCGCCTGCCTCTACGTTGAAGACGGTCACATCCTGGATGGCGTAGCAGAGCACGTCAGCACCTCCCGACGCGGCGATTGGGTCCGCCCCCAGAATGCAAAGCCCGCTGCCGAGCGACGCAAGCAGAATGGAGAACGTGAGCCGCCTCATGGAACCTCCAGACGAGAGGATACCGCTCCTCCGTGTCGGATGCGTCGCTCCGTTCGCGCGAAGAAGAGCGACCGACGCCGCGGTTGGTGTATTCTGGGGATGAACCCAGAGGGCGAAGGAGGATCTCACCCATGCTGACCGCGGAGCCGCGCGGGCTGTCGTCGGACTACGAGGTGCGTGACGACGACGGGCGGCGCGTCGGGGATGTGTGCCTGTCGACGTGGCTGGCTCGAGGGAGGATCCGCGTCGGCGATGCGTCGTATCGCGTCCGGCGCGACGGCGGGTTCTTCGGCTCGATCAGCCTCTGCGGACCCGACGGCCTGTCCGCTCGAGCCGTTCCGCTCCGCGCGTTCTCGAGGGCGTTCTTGATCCGGTTCGGCGAGCGCAGCTTCGTCCTTCGATCCCCGTCCGCGTGGTTTCGCGAGATCAGGCTGCTCGAGGAAGACCAGGTCATCGGCACGGCGGTCCCGGAGGGGGTGTGGAGCAGCCGCGCTCACTTCGACTTGCCGGCGGCTCTGCCCGTCGAGCTCCGCCTCTTCGTGATCTGGCTTGCGCTTCTTGCGTGGGGGCGGTGGCGCGGCGGCGCGGTTTCCTTCACGGGAGCGTATCAGGTGGCGCCTTGGCGGCCCTGAGTGAAGCGCGGGACGCCGGCCCTGTCCGGCAATTCCTCGACGATGTGAGCCCCGCGGTGCGCCCCGTCGTGATGGCGTTGCGAGAGGTGGTGTGCCAGGCGGCACCCGGCGCCGAGGAGACGGTGCTCTGGGGAGGTCTGTCGTACCACACACCGTGGGTGGGCGGGCGAGTGAAGGGGTCGATCTGTCAGATCGTCGTCCGAGAAGGAGCGGTGCGTCTCGACTTCATCCATGGGATACGGCTGGCCGATCCGGACGGGCTGCTCGAGGGGGATCGCCTGTCGAAGCGATACGTGCCGATCCGGTCCGCGGCCGACGCGCGGCGGCCTGAGATTGCCCGACTGATTCGCGAAGCCTCGACGGTGGAACTGACGCCCTAGGGCGCACGCAGGGCACGACGAGCGGTGCGGAAGGGAGAGGAATGTCGGACGAGACGAGCGGAGGGACCGAGCCCAAGTACATCGGACACACGATCCCGGTGCACATCGAGCTCACGGCGAGAGAGACCGTGCTGGCGCAGCCGGAGATGCGGGAGCTTCTCGCGGCGGCGGAGCTGATCGCCGCCGGCGAGTGCATGTGCCGCCGCGACAAGGGGGCGGAGGCGTGCGGCCGGCCGCTCGACGTGTGTCTGGGCATCAACGCGGAAGCGCAGAAGAGCATCGACAAGGATGGGTGGCGCGCAATCTCCCTCGACGAGGCGCTCTACGTTCTGGAGAGGTCGCACCGCGCCGGGCTTGTGCACATGGCCTACCACAAGCCCGGGGAAGAGATCAGCATCGTGTGCTCCTGTTGCCCGTGCTGCTGCGGCCCCTTCCAGGACTGGCGCGGTCGCAACTTCCGCGACGGGTTTGTGGAGTCGAACTATGTCGTTCGGTTCGACGTCGCGTTGTGCGTCGGCTGCGGACAGTGCGCGGAGAGGTGTCCCTTTGGCGCGTTTTCGCTGGCGGCGGACGCGGACCGCGCAACGTTCGAGGAGCTGAAGTGCTTCGGGTGCGGCCTCTGCGCCAGCACCTGCCCGTCGGGCGCGATCGAGTTGGTGCGCCGGACGACCGATCGGAGGAGGACGTAGGCGTGGACAAGGGCGAGATCGACGTCGACAAGGGTTACTACGCGGAGACGTACGACGCCGCGGTGCCGGACTGGCCGGGCGAGATCGGCTTCTACGCCGATGCGGCCGACTGGGCGAAGAGCCGCGGAGAAGGCGTTCTCGAACTGGCCTGCGGCACGGGGCGCGTCGCCCTTCGGTTGGCGCGCGCGGGGGTCCAGGTTGTGGGGCTCGACCTATCGAGCGCCATGCTCGAAGCCGCGCGGGAGAAGAGCGTCGACGTCCCGAACGTATCGTGGGTCGAGGGGGACATGCGCTCGTTCGACCTCGAGCGCACGTTCGGCCTGATCCTGATTCCCGGCCACGCGTTCCATAACCTCCTGACGCCGGACGATCAGGTCGCGTGCCTCTCCTCTGCGAAGAGGCATCTCTCTCCGGGCGGCATGCTCATCGTCCACCTTGACCATCAGGACATGGGGTGGCTCGGCGACCTCGTGGGCGCCAAGGGCGGCGTCTTCGAGGAGGAGGAGACCTTCGAGCGTCCGAAGACGGGACGCACCGTGCGCGCGATGCGAGCGTGGAGGTACGAGCGTTCGACTCAGACCGCCATTTGCGAGACTCGGTGGGAGGAGCTGGACGAGAACGGCGATGTCGTCGAATCGCGCGAGACCGGGCCGATTCGGCTGCATTGCCTGTTCCGCTTCGAGGTGGAGCACTTGATGGGACGCGTCGGTCTCGACGTGCGCGCCACCTACGGCGACTTCTTCGGGGAGCCTCTGTCGGACGACAGTCCCGAGATGATCTGGGTGGCGACGAAGCCGCAGTCGGTCACTTGACGAGCGCCAGGGCCGCTGAGATGTCCTCGGCGATCATCCGCCGCTTCGACGCCTCGATGAAGAAGCTCGGGCCCGCCTGCAGGTAGGAGGGAAAGACGCGGACTCCCCGCCACGTGTACTCGGGGCCGCGGAGCTTGTAGGTCGAGCCGGCGGGGATCGGCCGAGGCTCTCCCGCCCGCCGCGCAATCGCACAGAGCGCCTTGATCGCGACGTCTCCCATCAGGAGGATGGCGCGTACATTCGGAAAGAGGGCGAGCTCCCGTTCGAGAAGCTGCGAGCACGCGTTCACCGTGGACGTCTGGATGGCGTAGGCCGTCTTGGCGCACTTGACGGCGGTCGTGAGGTAGACGCCACGCTTCAGGAGGTCTGCGATGGACGCTACGTTCGCGCCGGCTTCGCGGAAGGCCTGTAGCGTCGTCCGCGCGAACAACGCGTCGTCCGTCTCGTAATAGCCGTCGGTGGCTCGCGGCGCGGCCGCTTCTGAGATCAGGACGACGGAGACACGGTTTGCGGTGACGTCGATCGCCGGAACACTGTGGAGGCGACGGTCGACGTCACCGCAAGAGAAGCCATCACAGACTGCGTGATCGGACGGGCGCACGGTCTCCCCGTGTGTTGACCGCCGCCCGGAGCGCAGGGGCGCTCCGAGCGGCAGCGCACTACGCGCCGCGCGCGAGGATGCCGAGGTAGTACGGCCAGATCACGAGGCCGACGATGCACTGCCACCAAAGCAGCTTCGCAAACGCCATTGTGAAGAGCCAGCCGCCGAACCAAACGAGCCCGGCCAAGCTGCCGCCACCCATGCACACACCACCATTCTTCGCCATAGCCCCCTCCTTAGCTTGAGGTTGAAGCAGTCGCATTCTACTGGGCTACGCCGGTTCGAGACAAATCGACCGCATGATGAGCGGGCGATTCAGATGGCGCGCTGGACGGCGTCGACAAGCCGGTCGATCTGTTCCTTCGTGTGGGTCGAGAAGATCGCGATGCGTAGCGTCTCGACGTCGGGCGAGTCCGAGTAGCCGCGCGGAGGCGAGTGGTGCACGAGGATGTCCTGCGCCTCGAGCGCCTTCTCGACGCGCAGAAGGTCGATCGACGGGTTGCCCCGGAGGCTGACGATCGGGACCGGCGTATCGTCGAGGTCAAAGCCGAGCGCCCGCAGGCCGGTCTTCGCGCGACGGGCGTTGTCCCAGAGCCGCTGACGCATCTCCGGATGCTCGGCAAGGATGCGCACTCCCGCGGCGGAGGCCGCGGCCGCCGGCACGGACGGAGAGGATGCGCCGAGAAGGACGCGGGACCGGAGCCGAATCTTGGCAAAGAGGGCACGGTCTCCGGGCACGATGCCGCCCGCGCCGCCGAACGCCTTGCTCAGCGTGCCGCAGACGCGCACGTCGTCTTTCCCGATGCCATGGTGCTCGAGTGTGCCGCGCCCGTGGGCGCCGAGGACGCCGAGGCCGTGTGCGTCGTCGACGCAGAGGATGGCTCCGGGGTACCGGCGCAGGGCGTCCACGTACGCCGAGAGCGGGGCGATCGCCCCTGTTGACGGGAACACGCCGTCGGTCACGACGAGGGGTCTCTCGCCCGCTCGGCAGTGCCGCGGCAGCTGGTTCGCGAGATCGTCGGGGTCGAGGTGCCGAAAGGAAACGACGGGCTTGCCGATTGCGCGCAGGGCATCCAAGACGCCGTAGTGGGACGCGTTGTCGGCGAAGGCGGTATCGCAGTCCTCGGCGAGCGCCTGGAGAAGGACGAGCGGCGCGAGGTACCCCGATGCCACGTAGGTGATGGTCTCGCTTCCGAGGAAGCGGCTCGTCCGCTCGACGGCCTCGGCGTGCGCCGGCGTCCACGCGGCCGTCGCGGTCCCGACGCCGTACGCCGCGAGCGCGTCACGCGCCGCGGCGATCACGTCCGGGTGGCCGTGCAGGCCGTAGTAGCTCGTGCCGCGAAAGTAGTCGACCTCGCGGCCGTTGATCGTCGTGCGAGCGCCGACCGGCGAGCCCATCCGCGCTGGTTCGTTGTCCAATCTACGCCTCCACCGCTGCACAGTGCTCTTGGCCATCGTACAGGCGGCAGCCCGCGTGCGCGAGGCTTCGCGGACGCGGCGGAGCGGGCAGAGGACTGTCCCCGCATCAGACGGAGCACTCGGCGGTCGCGGTCTCGATCCGGTGAGCGCCTTCGGCATCCTCCCACGTGATCGCGACCCAGAGCGTCTTCCCGATGTACGAACCGCCGGGCTCCGAGTACGTCGTCATGTACGTCTGCTCGCCTCCGGCGAAGTGGATAGCGTCGGCCGGAGAGCCCGGAGGATCTCGGCCGCAGTCGTCGGCCGTGAAGCAACCGCAAAGCCCGAGCCGGGCATCCTAGGAGACGACGCTCGCGCGAGCCGCGGCGACGTCGGCGACGGTCGTGTGTCGCAGGAAAGCGGCGACGGCGTCGTGCGCCTCGCGCCACAACGCGTGCAGCGAGCAGTTGCGCGTGCAGTCGCACGGATCGAGGAAGAGGGGGCAGTCGTTGAGCGTGCCCGGGCCGTCGACGGCGAGAACCACGTCGAGGACGGTGATCTCGTCGGCCGGCCTGGCGAGGAGGATGCCGCCCGTCTTGCCGCGCGACGTAACGATCAGGCCGGCCCGCTTGAGAAGAGCGATCGTCTTCGCGAAGTGAGGGTACGGAATGGACGCAACATCGGCGATCTCTCGCGTCGAGACGTAGTCGCCGCTCGAATGGAGGGAGACTTCGGCGAGCGCGAGAATGGCGTACTTGGCGGTCTTGGAGTAGAGCATCCGGATTCGGGAAGAGGCTACGAGGTCGAGGCGAGCATGTCAACCGCGAACAGGTTCGGCGTCTTCAGAACAGGTCGGTCTGAGCCTCGGCGGACTCGGGCGGCTGGTCGACGCGGTACAGGCAGTCGGCCGGCCCGATGTCGCACCACCGGCACTCCGCCCAGACCGGGTTCTTCGCAAGCGGCTTCTCGCCGCCGATGCGCTGCACCAGTTCGACGAACTTGGCGCGGAAGACGGCGTCCAGCGAGTTCACGGGGATCTCCATCGCGCCGGATCGATACGTCACGCGTCCGGAGAGCTTCGCCCCCGTGCAGCGGGGATCGCCGATGGGCAAGAGAAGCATGTACACGAGAACCTGTAGCTGATCTGAGGTGCGGGGCCTCCCCGTCTTACAGTCCTCGATGATGGCCTTGCCGTCACGAAGCGAGAGAATGTCCGGCTTGCCGGACACGACGATCCCCGTCTTCCCGATCCGCTTGAACGCGTTCTCGTCCTCGACGTAGACCTGCCACCCCTCGTCGAGGAGCTGCTCGCGGCGAAGCTGCACGAGCTCGTTGTGCTCCACGGTCCACGCGGCGAGGTCGAAGTCGCTCGGTAGGCGGTCGTAGTCGGAGTGGTGGGCGCGGAACCACGCCGCCCACTCGCACTGGCTCTCGCCGGCGAGGAGCTTGGTCAGCCACGTGACCCAGATGTAGGGATCGGTTCTTCGAACGGCCATCGGCCCTCCTCGTTGTCTCCCGCGAGAGCCTAGTGGGCGGGCGGCGCGAGATCAAGCAGCCGGAAGGCGTCTGCGGGCGGGCGCGCTGACGCGCGAAGTTGAAGTCCCCTTCCTGCGTCTCTAGAATGACGGTCGTTGGAGGGGTGGGTGAGCGGCCGAAGCCGCCGGTTTGGAGAACCGGTGTACTCCTCGTGGGTACCGCGGGTTCAAATCCCGCCCCCTCCGCCAACGCCTGTGCTAGGTGGGGGGCTAGCGGTCCCCTACATCCAGAACCCGCTCTAGTGGAACCGAAGGGTTTCCGGAGGGGAAAGGCGGGAGGGTCCGTCCACGAGCAAGTGGCGTTGACGGTCGAGCCCTCTGCGGCGCATGTCGGCGAACCCCGTCAGGCCCGGAAGGGAGCAGCGGTAAGCTGGCCTCTGCGGGTGTTAGAGGTCTACTTGGCCTGAGCTGTCTACTCGCGAAGCGCCTCTTTCCTTTCTTCGATGGAGCCACGCACAGGCGCTCTCTTCCGTCCGCAATCGGCGAGAAGCGTCCGCAGTCCGGGGTCCGGAGTCCATGGTCACTCCACCCGCGCGTGAAGGTAGTTATGCGGGTCGTTTGTCGAAAGGGTGCGGCCTCCGTGCGGAGAACGGTCCTGACCGCAGACACCGGACTGCGGACATCGGACCATGTACGCAGTCTAGGGTTTCTCGGCAAGCCCCTTTACCCACTCTCGCCGCTTCCACAGCGCGCAGCGTCCGTCTGTCTCGTCCAACGTGACCTCTTCGGCCCGAATCTTCCGGAAGAGGGGGGACGCGAGGGCCTCGCGGAAGGAGACCTCAAGGAGGTTCGAGTCGGAGTAGGGGGAGAACGGGCAGGGCTCGACGTCGCCGTAGGCGTTGATGTGGAGGAATCCCTTCCCCGCCGCGAGGCACCCGCCGAACGCGACTTCGTCGTTTGGGAAGGAGATGAAGAGGGCGGGCATCGTGCGGCGATACTGCGTCAGCCGGCGCGCGAGCTCGGCGACTTGGTCCGGTGCGAGTTGCAGCTCGTCGGTGCCGGGTTCGACGGGCACGTAGTTGATGTAGTAGAAGAGGCGGCAGCCGCGGCGGGTGAGGTCGCGCACGTACGCCTCGCCCGTCGCTTCCTCGAAGTTGGAGCGGGTGAGCGTCGTCGAGGTGCCGAAGACGACGTGGCGGGCGCGAAGCTCCGTCATGGCGGCCGTGACGCGCTCGTACGCTCCCGCGCCGCGGCGCGCGTCGGTCTCGTTCTTCCCGCCCTCGATGCTGAGAACGGGGATGACGTGGGAGGCGCCGCGCAGCGTTCGAATGGCGCCGTCGTCGAGAAGGGAGCCGTTCGTGAAGAGGAGGAAGAGGATCTCGGGCGCGGCGAGGACGTCGTCGAGGAGAGCGCGACGCAAGAGCGGCTCTCCTCCGGCGAGGAGCATCACCGACACGCCGAGGTCCCGCGCTTCACGGAAGAGAGCTCCGACGCGCTCGTCGCTCATCTCCGGACGAGCGGCGCGATGGAGAATGCTCGCATAGCAGCCGGCGCAGGCGAGGTTGCAGGCTCCCGTGACGCTAAAGATCACGAACGGAGGGACGTGGAGCCCCAGGCTTTCCTCGAGGCTCCGGCGCCGGGCGGCGCGCTGCTGGCCGCGGAGCAGGCGCACTGCCCGCAGCGCAAGGCGGGGGTTGCCGCGGGTGATTCGTACGCCGGTACGCAGTACGTCGAGGATGGAAGCGTCGAACGCCGGGTCGCCCTTTCCGTTGTCCCTGTTCACGAGTCCCTTCTTCTGATTCCTGAGTTGGGCGGATTGTAGGGCGGTCGTCGCCGAAGCGCATGCGCGACACACGTCCTGCTGTTCACGCCCAACAAGAGTCCGAGGTTTCGAAAAGACACCGCTCACCCAGGACATCTGTCGGGTCGCGTCGGGGGACGTTCCGGGAACGGCGTCGCGAAGCTTGATTCGCCGGGCTCCGCGGGGGATGCGCGGCTTTCGCCCCGGAAGGCGGGAGGTGTAGGATGGTCGCACGGGTGGGAGATCTGCGAGGGGATCCCGCCACCTTTCGTGAGGGGAAGTTCCGGGCCGTTCGGGTGAACGAAGAAGGGTTCGTCCACAAGGGGGGGCGTGTGCGGGAGCAACAAACCATGATTCTCTTTGAAGGCAACATCGCAGCAGGCAAGAGCACGGTGGGGCGAAGACTGGCGGAATCGGGTTTGTTCGGTTTCATCGAGGAGCCCGTAGGTGCTTGGCAGAAAGACTTCGAGGAGAACCTCCTCGATCTCTTCTATCGCGACGCGCATCGCTGGGCGTTCACGTTCCAGCTCGCGGCGTTCACGACGCGAGCGAAGACGTGGACGGAGGTTCTCGCGATGACCGACCACTCGGACGTGGTCCTCGAGCGATCGATTTACTGCGACCGCTACGTCTTCGCCAAGAACTGCTTCCAGACAGGGCTCATGTCGAAGACGGAGTGGCAGCTGTACTGCAAGCTGTGGGACTGGCTCCAGGCGAACTGGTGCGCCGAACCGGACAAGATCGTCTACCTGCGCACTCCGGCCGACGTCTGCCACGACCGGATCACGTGCCGCGGACGAAACGAGGAGACGGCGATTCCGCTCGAGTACCTGAGGGACCTCGAGGCGCTGCATGACGAGTGGCTGCTTGACAACCCGAGGGCGGTGATTCTCGACGGCTGCCGGCAGTGGCAAGCAGAGGAGATCTACGACGTCCTGAAGGCGGCGGGCGTCCCGCTCGGGGGCCGGAAGGCGGCGGCCGGAACGCGCGTCGAGTAGACGTCATCGAGCGATCCGTAGACATGGACGGGCGTGCGCCTCTCGGCGTGCGCCCGTTTTCTCTTGGCGCGTCCCGATCCTGTAGGGTGGAGGGCGTCGGCGTCGTGAACGCCGTCGGAAGGAGGCCTATGCTGCCACTCATCCTGCGGGTCGCCGGGTGTCTCGTGCTCCTCGCGTGGGGGATCGCTCATCTTGTGCCGGTGCGCTCGATCGTCCGAGGGTTCGGGGAAACCTCGAGGGACAATCGACGCATCGTCGTCGCTACGTGGATCTTCGAGGGGATGACGCTCCTGTTCGTCGGAGCGTTGGTGGGGCTGGTGACCTACTACGGCTCGTTCGGCGGGAGGCTCGAGACGACCCTGGTCAACGCCTGCGTGGGGCTGCTCTTCGCAAGCGCCATCCTCGGCGCGTTCACCAAGGCGCGGACGAAGTCGCTGCCGATGCGCCTGTGCCCGTGGATCGAAGCCTCGGTGGGAGCTCTCTTCCTCATCTCGGGCGTCCTCTAGCGGCCTCCGTGTCTCGCACTCCGGCGAGGGAGAGCGCGCCATCTTCGTTCGGAAGCCGGTTGCCGGTATAATGGCGGCGCCATGGCCGTCGTCAACAAGATCGGCAAGATCCGCAAGCGGAACCACGCGTTGGTCGCGTTCGATCAAGATCGCATCGTCCGTGTGATTCTCCGCGCCTCGACGTCGGTCGGAGGATTCGAGCAGGACTACCTGCCGGGGATCAACGACCGCATCTTCGCGGCCGGCGAGACGGACGAGGGGATCGCTCAGTTTCTGTCAGACCTCGTTGTGGTCTGCCTCAACGCCGACGAGCGGCACCACGTGTCGAACTTCCCGCCGACGGTCGAAGAGATCCAGAATGTGGTTCTCCACGTGCTCAGCAGCAACGGCTTCACGAAGGTCGCCGACACGTACACGTGCTTCCGTTGGGGGCACCACTGGGTGCGTGAGGGAGCGATTCCCGAGGCGCAGTTCGTCCGCAACGGCTACCCGCCCGAGCAGATGGAGCCGTGGGTTGCCTGGAATCGAGAGCACGACTGCGACACCGTCGAGGGGTTGAACGACATCGTCCGAGGCGGACGGCTCGCGCGGCTCGTCTCGGATTCGCTCGAACGGTACGAAGCATCGCTCGACGAGGCCGCGAGGAAGGTGGTTGCCCGCATCGAGAAGGGCGACCAGCTCAAGATGATCTGGGTCAGCGGGCCGTCGTCGTCGGGGAAGACGACGACCACGGTGAAGCTCACCCAGCGGCTCGAGAAGGCCGGACTGCGGTTCCTCATGCTGAACCTCGACGACTACTTCTGGTCCTTGATCGAGCACCCGACGGACTGGATCGACGACCGGAACTTCGAGACCCCCGAGGCGCTGGACATTCAACTGATGAACGAGCACTTGCGCGCGCTGCTCGAAGGGAAGGCCATCGAGAAGCCGGTGTACAGCTTCAAGGAGGGGCGCCGTTCGGCGCTCAAGCCGGTTTGCCGGGAGAAGGACCAGATCCTGCTCCTCGACTGCCTGCACGGGTTCTACCCGCCGATCACCGCGGGGATCGATCCGAAGGTCATCTTCCGGGTCTACATCGAGGCGATGAACCCCCTCTACGAACCGAACCCGATGATGCCCCTCTACCACGGCGATCGCAGCGACCGACGGCTCACGCGGTTCGAGGACGTGCGGCTGCTTCGCCGAATGTTGCGCGACGTCAATCACCGCAACCACCCGCCGCTCGCGACGCTCCTTCACTGGCACTACGTCCGGGCGGGCGAACTCTTCTCGATCATCCCGCTCAAAGGGATGGCGGACTGCGTGCTGAACGGCGGGATGCCGTTCGACCTGCCGGCGCTGAAGCCGTTCTTCATCGGTGACGACGGGATCTGGCCGACGGTCG
>JBFYQP010000165.1:0-9716 GCA_041302745.1 Candidatus Bipolaricaulota bacterium
TGTGCCCCGTCGAGACGATGAAGTTCGCCTTCTCGATCACGCCGTTCTTGTCGACGTGATAGTGGTGGATCAGCGTCCCGCGCGGAGCCTCGTGAACGCCCACGCCCTCGAGCTCGTTGATCCCCGCTTCGGCTCGCACGTGCGGCGACAGGATCGACTCGTCCGCGAGCACGACCTCCATCTGCTCGATCGCCCCCAGCATCTCCAGCAGGCGGGCGTAGTGGTAGTCAAACACGCGTCCCGAACGTTTCTTCTCGCCGGCGCGGAACTCCTCGAGCTCCTGGTCGGCGATCGGCGTCCCGAACCGGTCGCAGACGTTGACGCGCCCCAAGGGGCCGACCCGGTACATGCCGTTCGGGTATCCCATCGGCTCGTAGTGCGGGAACTTCAGGTAGGTCCACGGCTCCGACGCTTCCTTGATGATCGTCGCGTACTGCGACGGGTCGAGCGCCGGAACGATCGCCTTCCCCTTCGCGTCGACGAGACGAAGGACTCCGGCGTAGTGCTCCCAGAGTCCACCCGGGGTGACGAGTCCCATGTACATGCTGTCGAAGGCGCCGAGCACGTTGCGCAGCTCGGCCGACGCGAACGCCTTCTTGTACAGCGCCAGGGTCTCGAGGATGGTCGCCTTCGCCTCGGGGAGGTGCGAGACAATCCACGCATGGTGCTCTGCCGCAAGCGGCTGGTGGACGCCGCCCGGGACGGCCCATGCGGGGTGAATCCTCTTCCCGCCGAGTCGGTCGATGACCTCCTGCCCGAACGCGCGCAGGCGGATCCCCTTCCGAGCTAAGTCGGGGTTCGCCGCCACCAGCCCGACGACGTTGCGTGTGGCCGGATCGGTGTCCCATCCGAGGAGAAAGTCGGGGGCCGAGAGGTAGAAAAAGCTCAGCGCGTGCGATTGCACGAACTGCCCTAGGTTCATCAGGCGGCGGAGGAGTTCGGCGGTTCTCGGAATCCGCACGGCGAGGATGGCGTCGCACGCCTTGGCCGACGCCAGGATGTGGCTCACGGGGCAGATCCCGCAGATCCGCGCCGTCAGTCCCGGCATCTCCCAGAGCGTCCGACCCTCACAGAACTTCTCGAACCCGCGCAGCTCGGTGACGTGGAATTGAGCGTCGCGCACGTCGCCCTTCTCGTCGAGGAACACGCTGATCTTGCCGTGCCCTTCGATCCGGGTCACCGGCTCGATATGGATTTCGCGTTGCATGCCTCTCCTCCTACCCGAACTTGAGATCCGCACCGGTGAGTTCCGGCGTCTTCCCATCGAGAAGCGCCAGCACCGCCTTGGCGATCAACCCCGCCGGCGGCGGACAGCCGTGCAGGAAGTAGTCCACGGGGATCACTTCGTGCAGCGGGCGGACCCGCTCGAGCAGCCTCGGGACCACTTCGTACGGAAGCGCCCCGTTCGTCGTCCGCGATGTTCCGTAGATCTCCTCAATCAATTCCCTCGGCGGGATCCCGTTCCGCAGAGCCGGGACATTCCCCGTCACGGCGCAGTCCCCGAGCGAGATCACGATCTTCGACTTCGCGCGGACCGTGTGGGCGAGCTCGAGCTGCTCCTCGTTCCCGATCGCGCCTTCGACGAGCGTCACGTCGACTCCGCCCTCCGGGAAGACCTTGAGGTCCGTGATCGGGCTGTTGCAGAACTCGATGCGGCCCACGAGGTCGATCAGCACCTCGTCGATGTCGAGGAACGACATGTGACAGCCGGCGCAGCCGCTGAACCAGACGGTGGCCACTTTCACCTTACCCACGGGCCCTCCTTTCCGTCAGCTCAGCCACGAGTTCCGGGTGCTTGCGCATCTCGGCGTTGCTCGCGCCCTTGCGGGCAATCGCCCCGGTCGGGCACACCTCGACGCACTTGCCGCAGCTCGTGCACGACTCGGCGGTCCCCCACGGCACGGCGAGGTCGGTGATGACGCGCGCCGTCACCCCTCGCTCGGCGAAGCCCCACGTGTGCGCACCTTCTACTTCCTGGCACACTCGCACGCAGCGGCCGCACAGCACGCACCGATCTCGATCGATGAGAAAGCGCGGGTGCGTCGCGTCGACGCGCTCGCGGCGGTACGTGTACGGGACGCGCACCGAGTGCATCCCAAGCTCGCACGCGAGGTCCTGCAGCTCGCACCCACCGTTGGAGACACAGAACGAGCAGACATGGTTGCCCTCGGCAAACAGAAGTTCAAGGATCGTGCGACGGTACGCGCGCACGGTCTCCGTCTGCGTACCGATCTCCATCCCGTCCGCGACCTTCGTCGTACAAGACGTCACGAGCTGCCCGTACAGGTCGACGATGCACAGCCGGCACGCCCCGACGTCCCTCAGACCGTCGAGGTGGCAGAGGGTTGGAATGTGAATCCCGTTCTCCTCCGCGACCTCCAGGATCGTCTTGCCCGGGGCGGCCAGGATCGTCCGTCCGTCGATCTTCACCCTCAGTTTGTCCACCAGATCGCCTCCATCGGCGAGGTCCCGGACCACCGGGCACTCGCCAAGACCTACCGCGTCTTCGCCTCCGCGGCCAGAGACGCAGACGACTCGCAGCACGCGCCGTCCTCCGTCTGCTGCCGATCGCAGTGCAGGCATCGGCGCGCTTCCTCGATCGCCTGCTCCTTCGCAAACCGTCCCCGAACCTCGGCGAACGAGCGGATGCGCGTTCGTACCTCCGCCATCGGCGGTACGGCGCGAGCCTGCTCTTGGGTGTAGGCGTCCTCGTCGTAGTCCGTGGCGACCTCGGCCCGCTCCTCGGGCTCGAAGGCCCCGGGCCCGCCGAGGAACCGATCGATGGCGATCGCCGCTCGGCGTCCGGCGCCGATCGCCTCTACAACCGTCGCGGGTCCGCTCGTCGCATCTCCGCCGGCGAAGATCCCAGGACGGCTGGTCCCCATGGTCACAGGATCGACGGCCACCAAACCGCCCTTCGCGACCTCGATTCCCGCGCCCCGGAGGAGTTCTCCGGTCGCCTCCTGCCCCGCGGCGACGATCACCATGGACGCAGGGAGCACGATCTCCGGCCGGTCCGACGGCACCGGGCGTCGTCGTCCCGACGCGTCGAACGGGCCGGCCGCCATCGAAGCGCACCGCAGTCCCTCGACGCGTTCGCCGCCCACCACTCCGACCGGCGAGGTCATGTCGAGGATCTCGACGCCCTCCTCCATCGCCTCGGCGACTTCCTCGGGGGACGCGGGCATGTCGGCCTTCGCCCGGCGATAGGCGATGGTCACGCGTTTCGCTCCGAGCCGGAGCGCCGCACGCGCCGAATCGATGGCCGAGTTGCCGCCTCCGATGACGACAACCTCGTCTCCGACCTCTGAAGCGCCGTCCACGTGGATGCCCTTAAGGAACTCGACGCCGGTCACGACGCCGCGCGGGAGGGTCTCGCCCAGCGCGACCGTTTGACCCTTCATCGCTCCCGTCGCGACGAACACCGCCTCGTACCCGTCCGCGAAAAGCCGCCCGAGGTCTTCGACCGGAGACAAGAGCTCGATCCGCACGCCGGTCTTCACGATGCGATCGATATCCGCCTCCAGGATGTCGCGCGGTAGGCGATAGGCGGGGATTCCCGTCGCCATCGTCCCCCCCGCGATCGGCAGCGCCTCGAACAGGACCGCCTCGTACCCCCGCTGCGCCAGGAAGTACCCGCAGGAGAGCCCGGCGGGACCCGATCCGACAACCGCCACGCGCTTCCCATTCCGTGCGCCGGGCTTCGGGCCGGCGAGTTGGTGCTCCATCGCGTAGTCCGCCATGAACCGCTTCAGGTCGCGAATCGCCACCGACTCCTCGATCTGCGCCCGCTGGCACTTCGTCTCGCAGAATGCGTAGCAGACGCGGCCGCAGATCCCCGGAAGCGGGTTTGTCTTCATGTGCACGTCGAACGCCTTCGCGAAGTCCCCGTTCGAGAGGTGGGTCACGTACGCCGGGACATCCACGTGCGCCGGGCAGCTCGCCTCGCACGGAGCGACGAACAGCGCCGCGCACACCGCGGCGGGACACGTCTTGTGCCGGATGTGCGCCTCGTACTCGCCGCGGAAGTACTTGAGCGTGCTCAGTACGGGATTGGGCGCCGTCTGACCGAGGCCGCACAGGGACGACCGCTTGATCGTGTGTGCCAGCTCCTCCAGAAGGGCCAAGTCCTCCATCGACCCTTCCCCGCGCGTGATCCGATCGAGGATGTCAAGCATCCGAACGAGCCCGCTCCGGCATGGGACGCACTGTCCACACGACTCCGAGGCCGTGAACTCCACGAAGTACCGCGCGAGGTTCACCATACAGGTGTCCTCGTCAAGCACGATGACTCCGCCCGACCCCACGATCGCGCCCAGCTCCTTCAGCGTCTCGTAGCTGATCGGCGTGTTCAGGTACTGCACGGGGATGCAGCCGCCGGACGGCCCGCCCGTCTGGATGGCCTTCAACGTCTTCCCGTTCGGCACGCCGCCGCCGATGTCGTAGACCAGCTCGCCGAGCGTCGTTCCCATCGGAACCTCGACGAGGCCCGTGTTGCGAACGTTGCCGGACAACGCGAAGACCTTCGTGCCCTTGCTCTCTCCCGTTCCGATCGACGCGAACCACGCCGAGCCGCGAGCGATGATGTGCCGGACGTTCGCATAGGTTTCGACGTTGTTCAGGAGCGTCGGCAGCTGCCACATCCCGGACGTCGAGGGATACGGCGGCCGCGGATGCGGAACGCCGCGCCGACCCTCCAGGGACGCGAGGAGCGCCGTTTCCTCGCCGCAGACGAACGCTCCAGCCCCGACGCGGATCTCGATGTCGAACGAGAAGGCCGTGTCGAAGATCCGGTCGCCGAGGAGGCCCAGTTTTCGCGCCGCCTCCAGCGCCGAGCGCAGCCGTTTGATGGCGAGCGGGTACTCGGCGCGCACGTATACGTACCCGCGCTGCGCCCCCACCGCGTAGGCGGCGATCGCCATCCCTTCGATCACGGTGTGCGGATCGCCCTCGAGAACGGCGCGATCCATGAACGCGCCGGGATCGCCCTCGTCTGCGTTGCACACAACGACCTTCTTCGGCGACGCCTCGCGGCGGACGAAGTCCCACTTCGTCCCGGTCGGGAAGCCGGCGCCGCCGCGTCCTCGCAGCCCGGACGCCTTCATCTCGGCCACAACCCCCTCGGGGGTCATGGTCGTCACGGCCTTGCCCAGCGCCTCGTACCCGCCGGCCCCGATGTACTCCTCGACGCTTTCGGGATTGATGGCACCGCAGTTCGCGAGGACGATCTTCATCTGCTTCTCGAAGAACGGGATCGATCGATGCTCGCGGACGATCTGATCCGCCGTCTCCGAACGGAACAAGAGCCGCTCGACCACCCGTCCCTTGAGGAAGTGCTCAGCGACCATCTCCGCAACGTCCGACACCGCGACGTTCTTGTAGAGAACCCCCTCGGGATACACGAGAACGAGAGGACCGTACTGGCACGGCCCCATGCAGCCCGTCTCCACGATCCGAACCTCGTCCGCAAGGCGCTGGGCCTCGAGCTGCCGGACCAGTTCCTCTTTCACTTCGAGGCTGTGGGACGACATGCACGCGCCGCCCGAACAGACCAGAACGTCCAAACGACCGGCCACGCCTACTCCTTCTCGGCGTCGACGATGGCGAGCACGTCGCCCTCGACGACCGTCCCGTGGATCACGTGCTCGACGACGACCCGACGCGCCTTCTCGGCCGTCATCCCCCCGTACACGACCTTCGGACGGTCGCGCTCGATGACTTCAACGATCGGCTCCTTCGAGGCGAGGCCCTTCTCCCCGGACTGGGTCACGATGACGTCCGTCAGCTTCCGCTTCTCGATTTCGTCCAGGAACGCGCTCAGGACCTCCCGCGCCCCCGCGGCGATCCCCGACGTGCCCATTCCTACGACAATCTTCACCCGTGTCGCCCCTCCCCGGAGCCGCAGGTCGTTCTGCACCCGCTCACGGATCTTCCGGAGTTCTTCGAGCTTCATCGCGCGTCCTCCCGTTCGGTTTGTTGTCGCATTCCCGATCCGTCCGGTCCTCACCCTGCGGACGGCTGGGTCCCCTCTCGATACGAGTTCAGGATCCGCAACGCCTTCGTCGGGCTGAGGCGTCCGTAGACCTCTTCGTCCACCATCATCACGGGCGCCAGTCCGCACGCCCCGAAGCACCGGGCAGTGTCGAGGGTGAACAGGCCGTCGGCCGTCGTATGCCCCTCCTCGACGCCGAGCTCCCGCTGGATCCTCTTCAAGATTTCCGCGCCGCCCTTGACGTAGCACGCCGTCCCCAGGCACACGGATACGGTGTGTTTTCCGACCGGATCGAGGCGGAAGAAGTTGTAGAAGGTCGCCACGCCCCGCACGTCGCAGAGCGGGAGTTCGAGTTCGGAGGCCACGAACCGAAGGACGTCAGACGGCAAGTACCCGTACACGCCCTGCACCTTGTGGAGAACCTGGATCAGCGGTCCCGGCAGCCCTCGGTACTCCTCGAGGATTCTCTCGAGCTGCTTGCGCTGTGCCGCGCTGCCCGACGCTACATCGATCAATCCCGTCACCTTTCCTCCGTTCCGCATTCCCATTCCTGAGTCTTCACCGGGCGCGGCGACCGAGGTCTCGACGGGGTCGGTCGGCGGCTCACGATCCGCCGGGTCCCGGGCGGCGATGGTACCGAGTTTGGGGCGATTCCTCATCCCGGAATCTGAGACGCCGCCCCCGGCGGGGCGGACGTCGGCGTCAGGCGTTCGCTTAGGTAGGCCCTCAGGAATCCAATCACGTCGGGGTGACCGAGGGGAACGTCCCCGAGCGCGTCCGCCAGTTCCGCTGTGTCGACGTCGACGTCCTTTCCACCGACGCGGGCGCGGATTCGGACCCGCGGCCCCGCGCTCGCGACGAGCATCGCAAGGAACGTCTCGCCGAGGTCGTCGAACGGGGGCAGGTCGATGTGATCCGATCGAAACGACGCGGAAACCGTGGTCCCGCGCCCAGGCGCGCTCTCGATGCGGAAGCTCCCCTCACAGTGCTCGGCGACCGCGCGCAGGAGCGGTATCCCCAATCCGACCCGCTTCGCGCTCTTGGACGAGTAGAACCCTCGGTCCACGGCGACCAGGGTCTCTTCGTCCATGCCGGCCCCGTCGTCTCGCACGCTCACACAGAGATGGCCGTCCGCCCGTTCCTCGACGGACACGTCGATCTCGGACGCGCCCGAGGCGAGCGCATTCTGGAACAGGTCGAGAAGGTGCATGTCCAGGTACTCGATCATCCCGCCGTCCCCACCCGCTTTGCACCCCGTCGAATCTCGATCGACCGACCGCCCTCGCCGAGGGCGGCGCGTCGGATCTCGTCCACCGTCGGACCCTTCATTCGGAACACGGAGACCCGCGAGCCGATGTCCTCTGGCACGTGGGCGTCCGAACTCCACAACACCGCGCCGGGTCCGCACTCCTCCGGCCGGAACGAGCCGTCGACCTCCACGAGCGGGAAGCGGAGACCCTCCGGACCGAACCCAAGTTGGGTCACGAGCCCGTACGGCGTCCGATCCACGTGGGCCGGAACGACCAGTCCGCCGCGACCTGCGCCGCGGGCCACCACCTCCTCGAGGGAGAGCCCGAGGGCATTCAAGAGGAGTCTCGCCTCCGTGTGGACAATCGTCTCGTCCGCGTCGACGACCACCTGGTCGCCGAACAGCTCCGGATCGTTCGCGCGATCGGGCAAGAACGAATAGACCTCCGCGGCGAAGTCCCGGCAGGACGAGAGGTCGTCGAAGTACACGAGAAGATGCACCTCCTCCTGCGTCTCCACCTCGATCCCAGGCAGAACGTGGAGCCCCGTTGCGCGGGCCGCCCGTGCCACCTCCTCGACCATCCCCGCCGCGTTGTGGTCGGTGACGGCGATCAGGTCGAGGCCGTTGGCCCGCGCTGCGGCGACCATTGCGCGGGGAGACATCCGGAGGCTGCCGCACGGCGACAGGCACGTGTGGATGTGAAGGTCGGCGACGAAGGTTCTCAACGCACGTCGGGGACGAGGATTCGGTGGAGCCGTCCCGCGAGCACAAACGCGCCGTCCCGCGAGAGGAGGATCGGGATCGCCATCTCCTCGGCCTTGGCGAGGACGACGGCTGCGGGCGGCTCGCCTCCCGCAAGGAGGACTCCGGACAGCCCGGCCACTTGGGCCACGCCGACGACGTTCACGTGGCGTTGGATGGTGATCCAGAGGTTCCCAGGTCGCGCCGCAGCGAGGACGTTCGACAGAAGATCCCCGCTGAACCCTCCGGAGACGTCCCGATCGAGCCAACCGGCGCCGGCGACCACCTCAAGTCCGAGTTGTCGGACGATGTCCCGAAGCGTCATGCCGCCTCCTTTCGATTCGACACAGGATGCGCGTCCCCGATCCGATGTGGGAGTGAATCTCGAACCAGTCTGCGTTTGCCTGGATGTTGCCTAACCCCATTCCGGCGCCGAATCCCAGTTCCCTGGCCCACGGAGGAGCCGTCGAGAACCCGGGGGTCAGCGCCAGATCGATGTCCTCGATTCCAGGACCCTCGTCCGCTACCTCGATGTCGACGAGCTTCTCGCTCACCGTCACCGTGATCGTACCGCCGTTCGTGGAGTAGACAACGAGGTTCATCTCCGCCTCGAACGCGATGATCCCGGCGCGACGGGCGTCCTGCGGTGCAACCCCGAAGCCGGACAACTGCCGCTTGATCTGGGCTGAAGCGAGGCCCCCGTGTTCGATGTCGCCAGCCCGGACGTGGTGGACTAGCCTTCGGGGGCCGCCATGGGTCGGTTCTTGCACGGCCTCACCCCGTTGGCATACATCAAGCCACACGTTTCGAACATCGTCTTCTCCGTCCAGATGATCGGAATCCCGAGGGTCTCTGCGTACGAAATCGCCGACTCGTTCGGCCGCTTCCCGCGGACGAAGATGATGGCGATCACGTTCAGTATGTCGGCAACCCGCACAACCTGCGGGCTGATATTGCCGGTGATCAGCGTCGTGCGCTCGTCCGTCAGAGCCAGCACGTCCGAGAGGAGGTCGACGGCGTACGCTCGGTCGATCTCGATGTCCTCCCGCCGACTCCCCGTGAGGATGCTCCCGTCGAGCAGCCTCGATACCTCGTGCAGGTTCATGCGTCTTCCTTCTCCAGTCTCGGCGCGAGGCTCAGCAGAACGCCGGGAAGCGCACCCGCGTGCGCGAAGTCCGGGCCTCGCACTGCCGAGATGGACAACCCCTCCGTCTCTTCACGTTCCCCGGATGGCGGGAACGGTACTCAAGACGGCGATCCGCCGCAACGTTGAACCACGACCCCATCGCCCATTTCGATCTCCTCCACACTCCTCACCGCGAGCTCCCTCGCGGAAAGGAGCGAACCAGCCCGCATCGGCCTTTGCACGCCGCCGCGCCAGGCGGTACGCTGCCGTCGAACGGCACGACAGGAGCGCAAGTTCATGACCCGACAGTCGATCGAGGCGGCACTCGCCAACGCACTTCGCCAGGCCGTCACTCACCTTCCGACAGACGTCTCGCGAGCGCTCGAGCGTGCAAGGGCGGAGGAGACGTCGTCGCTCGCCGCCGGCCAGCTTGACATCCTGCTTGAGAACGTCGCCACCGCGCGGCGGGCGGGTGTCCCGCTCTGCCAAGACACGGGGCTTCTCCTCTTCTACGTCGACGCGGGAGCGCGAAGCCCTTGGCTCGGTACGCTGCGGTCGTGTATCGGATCGGCTGTTGCGCAGGCCACGACCGACGTCCCTCTCCGGCC
>JBFYQP010000211.1:0-6965 GCA_041302745.1 Candidatus Bipolaricaulota bacterium
GTCGGACAGATCGTCCATTCCGGCGACACCGTCTGCATCATCGAGGCCATGAAGGTCATGAATGAGATCAAGGCCGAGGTTTCCGGCCGGGTTCGGAGCGTGCAGGCGGAGGACGGGGCGCCGGTCGAGTACGGCCAGGTGCTCTTCGTCCTCGACCCTCTATGAGTTTCCAGACCGTCCTCGTGGCCAACCGGGGCGAGATCGCGCTGCGCGTCATTGAGGCGTGCCGCGAGCTTCGCATCCGCTCGATCGCCGTCTACTCCGAGGCCGACGAGCCGATGCCGTACCTCAAGCTCGCGGACGGCGCCGTGTGCATCGGTCCCGCCGAGGCGGCGCGCAGCTACCTGAACGCCGCGGCCATCATCAGCGTCGCCGAGCTGGTCGAGGCCGATGCCATCCACCCGGGCTACGGGTTCCTCGCCGAGAACCCCGGCTTCGTCGAGATCTGCAACGAGCACGGAATCCGGTTCATCGGCCCGTCCCACACCGCCATGCGCATCGTCGGCGACAAGGTGGCGACCCGCGAGTGCGTCGCCGCCGCCGGCGTGCCCGTCCTCCCGGGCGGCCTCGCGCCAAGGAAGCCGGAGGACGCCACGGCGATGGCCGAGGCGATCGGCTACCCAATCCTGATCAAGTCGGTGTACGGGGGAGGCGGACGGGGCCTGCGCTGGGTGGAGACGCCGGGCGAGCTCGTCGCCGCGCTCGCCGCCGCCGAGGCCGAAGCCAAGGCCGCAAGCGGCGAAGGCCACCTCTACCTCGAGAAGGCGGTGCGCGATCCCCGCCACGTCGAGGTTCAGGTCCTCGGCGACGAGCGCGGTCGGATCATCACGCTCGGCGAGCGCGACTGCTCGATCCAGCGGCGTCACCAGAAGCTGATCGAAGAGTCGCCCGCCCCGAACCTGCCGGCCGAGGTGCGAGAGCGCCTGCGGCGAGCGGCCCTCGTCACGGCGCACGCCGTCGGGTACTGGAGCGCCGGCACCGTCGAGTTCCTCGTCGCTCCGGACGGAGCCTTCTACTTCATCGAGATGAACGCGCGAATCCAGGTCGAGCACTCCGTCACCGAGGTCGTGTCCCGCCTGAACCTGATCCGAGAACAGATCGAGATCGCCGCGGGAGGATCGATCCCCCTCGACCTCGAGGCGACGACGCCGTGCGGACATGCGATCGAGTGCCGGCTGAACGCCGAAGACCCGACGCGCGGGTTCCTCCCTTCCACGGGCGTCGTCCACATCGACGAACTTCCCGGCGGGCATGGGATCCGCCTCGACACCGCGCTCTACGACGGGATGGCCGTGACGCCGTACTACGACTCGCTCCTCGCGAAGATCATCGCGTGGGGCGAGGACCGCGACGAGGCCACTGTGCGCATGCAGAACGCGCTGCGCCGGTTCCGGATCTCCGGGGTGGCGACCACGAAAGACCTCGCGCTCCGCGTCGTCTCCCACCCCTCGTTCCGCGACGCCGAGCTTTCCACCTCGTTCCTCGACAAGAACGGGCTTCTCGTCTGAACGGACACCCACCGGCCGCCCGTCGCACCCCGCCGACGAGATCCGTGACTCGCCGTAGCGTCGTGAGCTTGGCTCCGACGTTCGCGTATGCACGCCACGTCCGGGCACGAACGTCGCACCAAGGTGCGACGCTACGCCCAGTCACGAACGTCGCACACAATGGTGCGGTGCGCTCAACGACGTAGCGTCGGAGCTTGTCTCCGACGTTCACGAGAGAACGACGACGCACCCGCGAACGTCGCACCAAGGTGCGACGCTACGACGAACCCCGCCGACGAGATCCGCGACTCGCTGTAGCGTCGTGAGCTTGGCTCTCGGCGCTTCGTCTTGGTGCCGAGAGCTAGGTCTCCGACGTTCACGAGAGGACGACGTCGCACCAATGTCGACGCCACGTCCGGGCACGAACGTCGCACCCGCGAACGTCGCACCAAGGTGCGACGCTACGTCGATCCGCCGACGTCGCACTGCGCACTGCGCACCGCGCACCGATCTCTCGCCCAACGCCCCCGCCGCCCCCAGTTGAGGCACCGCCCGACGCCCACCGTCCGCGTTTGCGCCCCGTGCGCGCTTGCGGCGCCGCCCACCGTGCACGCTTGCGGCTCAGTGCCAGTCCCCGTACGCTTGGCGGGCTCCGCAGGGGACCCGATCGGCGGAGCGAAGGCGGACTTATGTTCGACGCGTTGGCGGAGCGGTTGACGGCGGTCTTCTCCCGGCTGAGGGGAAAGGGAACCCTCACCGAGGCCGACGTCACCGAGGGCCTGCGCGAGATCCGAATGGCCCTTCTCGAGGCCGACGTGCACTACAAGGTCGTCAAGGAACTCGTCGCCCGCATCCGCGACCGCGCCGTCGGCGAGGACGTCCTTCAGAGCCTCACCCCCGGCCAGCAAGTCGTGAAGATCGTCCGCGACGAGCTCGCCGAGACGATGGGCGGCGAGCGGACGGCTCTGCGCCTCGACCGGCGCCCGGCCGTCGTCCTTCTGGTCGGGCTGCAGGGCTCGGGCAAGACCACCACGGCGGCCAAGCTCGCCAACGCCCTTCGAAAGGACGGCCGGAAGCCCGTCCTCGTCGCCGCCGACGTCTACCGCCCGGCGGCCATCGACCAACTGGAGAAGCTCGGGCGCGACCTCGACATCCCCGTCGTCTCGCGCACCTCGTCCGACCCGGTGAAGATCGCCGTCTCGGGCGTCGCGTGGACGAAGGAGAACCTGCGCGACGTCGTCCTCATCGACACGGCGGGGCGCCTCCAGATCGACGACGAGATGATGAAGGAGATCGCCGACATCGCCGCCGCGGTGACGCCGGACGAGAAACTCCTCGTCGCCGACGCGATGACCGGCCAGGAGGCCGTCGCTGTGGCCGCCGCGTTCCACGAGCGGATCGGCCTCACCGCCGTCATCCTGACGAAGATGGACGGCGACGCACGAGGCGGCGCCGCGCTGTCGATTCGTCATGCCACCGGGCGCCCCATCGTCTACGTCGGGACGGGGGAGAAGATCGACGGCCTCGAGCCGTTCCACCCGAAGCGCATGGCGGACCGCATCCTCGGGATGGGCGACGTCCTCACCCTGATCGAGCAGGCCGAGGCGCAGATGGACACGACGAAGGCCGAGCACCTCGTCGAGCAGATCCGCAAGAACCGGTTCACCCTCCAAGACTTCCTCGAACAGCTCGAGGAGGTCCGCAAGCTCGGACCGTTGTCTCAGATCCTCGATCGGCTCCCCGGAGCCGCCAAGCTGATGAAGGGGCGCCCCGCGGACGCGGACGAAACCGAGATCCAGAAGACCCTGGCAATCCTCCGATCGATGACCCTGGAAGAACGGACGAACCCGTCTATAATCGGGGGGAGTCGAAAGAAGCGGATCGCCCGCGGAAGCGGGACGAAAGTGAGAGACGTCAACAGCGTTCTTACCCGCTACGAAGAAGCGAAACGCGCCCTGAAGTGGGCCGGGACTCGTCGCGGGAAGGAACGCTTCCCGGCGGACCTGTTCGGAAGCTCCTAGGGCGCTCTAAATCTAGTTTGAGGTGGAGCATGGCAGCGAGAATTCGGTTGAAGAAGGTCGGTCGCAAGGGTCAGCCCTCGTACCGAGTGGTCGTCCTCGACGGACGAAAGCCGCGCGACGCCAAGGTGGTCGCGGACCTCGGGCACTACGACCCGAAGACGGAGCCCGCGACGTTCCAGATCGACAACGAAGTCGCTCTGAAGTGGCTGTGCGACGGCGCGAAGGCAACGAAGGCCGCGCGGGACATCCTCTCGAAGTCCGGCGTCATGGCGGCGTGGGACGCCGCGAAGCGTGCCGGCGGCGCGGCCCCGCAAGAGGACGAAGGGGAGAAAGCGGACGACAAGCCCAAGGCCAAGGCCAAGGCCAAAGCTGAGGCCTAGGGGCCGACGCCCGATCCGGGAGGGACTTTGCTCTTTCGCTTGTGCGAGTTCCTCGTCCACTCGCTGATCGAACAGCCCGATGCGTGCAAGATCGACCGCATCGAGACCGAGCGGGTGGACATCTTCTTTCTCCACGTGGGGAAGGACGATCGCGGCCGCATCCTCGGGAAGGGCGGCCGAACCATCGCCGCGTTGCGGACCTTCCTCGAGGCGGCCGCCGCGCGGATCGACCGCGAAGTGGTTCTCGAGATCTCCGAGTGAGCCCTCATGCGCTTCGACGTCCTGACGATCTTCCCCGCGGCGCTGGACCCGCTTCTGTCGATCGGCGTGATCGGCCAGGCCCGTGAGGCCGGCTCCGTCGAGATCCATCTCCACGACCTCCGCGACTACTCCGACGATCCGCACCGAATCGTCGACGACCGCCCGTACGGCGGAGGAGCGGGGATGCTCCTGCGCGTCGATCCGTTCGTGCGTGGGATGGAGGCTCTGCGCGCGGAAGGCGCCGTCGGACCCGCCGTCCTGGTGTCGGCGCAGGGGCGGCTCTTCCGACAGGAGGACGCCGTCCGCTGGGCCTCCGCCGGCGGACTCATCCTCCTCTGCGGCCGCTACGAGGGAGTCGACGAGCGGATTCTCCGCTTCGTCGACGACGAGATCTCGATCGGCGACTACGTGATTGCCGGAGGGGAATCCGCGGCCGCCGTCCTGATCGAGGCGACGGCGCGCATGACGCCGGGCGTCGTCGGCAAGTACGAGTCGGTGGCCACCGACTCGTTCTACGACGAAGCACGGCTTGGCGCGCCGCAGTACACGCGACCGCCCGAGTTCCGAGGGCTCGCGGTCCCGGACGTCCTCCTGTCCGGCGACCACGCGAAGATCGACGAGTACCGGCGGCGGGAGGCGTGGAAGAAGACGGCGAAGAACCGCCCCGAACTCCTGGGCCTCTACCCGAAACGCGAGGACGAAAGCGATGGCTAACCTGTACGTCGGGCTTCTGCACTACCCGATGCGAAACCGCGAGGGCGACATCGTCGCGACGTCGGTCACGTCGCTCGACATCCACGACATCGCCCGCTCCGCCCGCACGTACGGCGTGGCGCGGTACTTCGTCATCACGCCCGTCCCGACGCAGCAGGCGATCGCCGAGCGGGTCCACAGCTTCTGGACCGACGCCGAGCGGATCGACGACAAGAGCCGTCGCGGCGAGGCGATCGAGTACGTCGTCGTCGCCTCCGACCTCGACGAGACCCTCGAGACGATCGAGACGGCGGAGGGGCGCGCCCCGTTCGTCGTCGCGACGTCGGCCCGGCCGTCGCCGAAGAACCGCATCGGCTTTGACGAATTGCGGTTGCGATTGAGAACCGACGCCCAACCGGTGTATATTCTGTTCGGCACGGGGTGGGGAATGGCGGACGAGCTGATCGATGCGTGCGATGCCATCCTCCCCTCGATCATGCCGGACGCTGATTTCAATCATCTGTCCGTCCGCGCCGCGGCGGCGATCGTGCTCGATCGCGTCGTGGGGGACGGAGTCCCTCCCGATGGAGGGTGTACCTCCTGATGGAGGGCGTCCCTCCCGATGGAGGGTGTACCTCTGATGGAGGGCGTCCCTCCTGATGGAGGGTGTTCCTCCAGAGGGGGAAGCCCCAAGACGGGGACTACAGGAGACTCAAGGAGAACGAGATGGACGACATCCTGCGAGCCGTAGAGCAAGGACACCTGAAGGAGCGGGACGCCTTCCGCCCAGGGGACATCATCCGGGTCCACGAGCGGATCTCGGAAGGGGCGAAGGAGCGAACCCAGATCTTCGAGGGCCTCGTGCTCAAGCGCAGCGGCGGCGGCACGAAGGAAATGATCACGGTGCGGAAGATCTCGTCCGGGATCGGCGTCGAGAAGACGTACCCGCTTCACTCCCCGAAGATCGAGAAGATCGAACTCGTGAAGGACCGCGGCGCCCGCCACAGCCGCCCCTACTACCTGCGCGACCTGCGAAAGATCCGCTAGGCCCGGCCGAGACCGGCCCGCCGATGCCCCGCGCCGCGCGCCCGTCGATCCAAGACCGCTGTCGCGAGCTCCTGGCGTTCGACCGCGCCCTCGCGGCGCCCGTGCCTCCCCTCGCCCCGGACCGTTTGGCGTCGCCGCGCCGTCTCATTGGCTTCGACGAGGCCGGACGCGGCGCGTGGGCCGGCCCCGTCGCCGTCGGCTGCGTCCACTTCCCCGTCTCCCTCTCGGACGACGACCTCGTCTCGCTCCTCGCCGGCGTCGACGACTCGAAGCGCCTTTCCCCCGCGACCCGCGAGCGCCTGTTCGCTCGGATCGCCGAGTGCGGGCGGTTCGCCGTCGGGTTCGCCTCCGCGGCCGAAATCGACCGGATCGGCATCGTCCCCGCGTGCCGCCGCGCCGCCGCGCGGGCCTACACGCGGCTGGCAGTCGACGCCGACCTCGTCCTCTGCGACCGCGGCCTCTCCCTGGAAGCCCCCGGAGCGCCGCCCGGCGAGGAGTTCACGGGCGGAGACGCACGGTCGCTCCACATCGCCGCCGCGTCGATCGTCGCCAAAGTCTCGCGCGACGCGCGCATGGTGCGCCTGGATCGGGGGTGGCCCGACTACGGCTTCGCACAGCACAAGGGGTACGGCACCAAGGCCCATCGGGACGCGATTCTCGATCGGGGCGTCTCTCGACTTCACCGCCGCACCTACCTTCGCGGGCTTCGCGAAGCGAATCTCTAGTTCTGTTGACACTTTCCGCAACGAGCACTATACTGCTAGCCAATCGCGTAGCAGGAGGGGGTTCCAAGTGAAGCGAACGACGTTCATTCTGATTGGGAGTGCATTGCTAGCCGTGTTGTGCGGCGCGTGCGCGCTCGCACAGACGGGGAACGGCCACGCGGAGCCGGTCAACACGGGTGGGCTCTTCACCGACGTACCGAAAGACCACTGGGCGTATGCCGACCTCGAGTACCTCGCCCAGCGGGGGATCATCACCGGGCTTCCCGGCGGGAAGTTCAACGGCGACCAGCCGATGGACCGCTACACCGTCGCCGTCTACATCGCCCGCGCGATGAAGTACATGCAGAACAA
>JBFYQP010000038.1:0-5059 GCA_041302745.1 Candidatus Bipolaricaulota bacterium
CGCCTGCGCGGTGGCGTCGGGCGTCATCGCGTCGTTCATCGCCGACTACCTCGAGACTCGGGGAACAGAGGCCAATCGGCGCGTCTTTGCGCTCTTGCGCCGCGGCCGCATTCTGCGCTACCTGCGTGTGTATCGGGAGATCACGAGGCGCGAGACCGGACACGTCGGGCCGCTCTACGAGGCATACGTCGGTACGGTCCTCGGCATGATCGTTTTCGGCGTCTTCGCGATCCTCATCCGCGCGGGGATCCTCTCCCGAGGCTAGCGCGCGTCGGGTCCCAAGACGTCGATCGTGCGGATTCGAACGTCGGCCGCTCGCACGGCGAGGCACGCCACGTACCCCGCGGGAGCCGGGACGGAGTGGAGCACCCAGTCTCCGACCGCGCGGTTCCCCGCCCGGGAGTCGAGGCAGACGCGCACCGAGCGCAGACGCGACGGGACGCCTCCGCCGATCCCCTTTAGGTAGGCTTCCTTCTCCGTCCAGGCGCGGAAGAACGCCTCGGCCCGCTCCGCACGGGGAAGCTCGGCCATCACGGCGGCCTCTTCCCGCGCAAAGAACCTGGCGGCAAGCCGTCCGACATCCACCGCTCGGTCGACCTGTTCGAGGTCGAGGCCCACCGGACCCAGGCGGGACACGGCGAGCATCATCCAGTCTCCCGAGTGGGCCATGCTGTGCTCGAGCGTCGTGCCGCCCGTCCGCAGAACGGGCCGGCCATCCTCGGCGCGCTCCAACGGAACGTCGCGCGGCGCGCACCCGAGGTAGCGAGCGAGGATCTCCCGCCGCGACGTCCACGCGGCGAGAGCGCGGCGACGATCCATCGCGCCAAGCCGCCGCTCGAGTCGCCCGACCTCGTCCGCCGAGAGCGCGTCCGGTGAGAGCTCCAAAGGGCCGGGGATCGGCACTCGCCAGACGTCCACAACTGGAGTCTCCGGCTGATCCTTCGGCCTCGTCATCGGGGTCTCTACGCGTCCGTGGGCGCCGGCGTGAAGGTCGGAACGAGACGCCGTAGGCGCGCGACAACGCCCGCACCGTCTGCTGCTGCGGCGGCGCGCACCAGTTCGTCCACGTCGCCGGCCCAGCCTGGACGCGGCTCCTGGAGCCGCGCCACAAACAACCGCGCGTGCCCGGTCGCGTCCGTTCCCTCCTCGGCCGACAGGAGTTCCTCGAAGAGCTTCTCGCCCGGCCGAATCCCGGAGAACACGATCGGAACGTCGACATCGGGCTCGAGGCCGTAGAAACGGATCACGTCTCGGGCGAGATCCACAATGCGAACCGGCCTTCCCATGTCGAGCACGAGAACCTGCCCGGCCTCCCCCACGGCGCTTGCTTGAAGCACAAGCTGCACCGCCTCGGCGGTGACCATGAAGTACCGCTCCATGTCGGGATGGGTCACGGTGACCGGACGGCGGCCTTCGACCTGTGCCTGGAAGGTCTGCAGCACACTGCCGCGGCTGCCGAGCACGTTTCCGAAGCGCACCGCGAGGCACCGCGTCGGTCCCTCAGCGTGCCCGCGCACGAGCATCTCCGCGACGCGCTTCGACGCGCCCATGACCGACGACGGATTCACTGCCTTGTCCGTCGAGATGAGGACGAACGCGGCACACTGCGCTGCTCGCGCGGCCTCGAGGACGTTGCGCGTCCCCACGACGTTCGTCTTGATGGCCTCCGCAGGGAACGCCTCCATCATCGGCACATGCTTGTACGCGGCGGCGTGATACACGACGTCCGGCGTGCACCGCGCCAGAAGCGTCCGCATCTGTTCCCCGTCGCGCACGTCGCCGATCACCACCTCGAACGAGGCCTCCGGGAAGCGCCGACGCAGCTCGTTCTGGAGGTCGAAGAGCCCGGTCTCGTCGAAGTCCACCGCGGTGAGGTGAGCCGCCCCGAAGCGCAGTACCTGGCGACACAACTCGGATCCGATCGATCCCGCCGCCCCCGTGACGAGCACGGCGCGGCCGCCCAAGAACGACTGGATCGACTCCGCTCCGATGCGGACCTCCTCACGCTGCAGCACGTCGGTGGGCTCCAGACGACGCAGCTCCGCCCCCGTCACGCGCCCGGTGTAGAGCTCCGACAGGCCGGGGACGATCTGGATGTCTTCGACGCCGAGACGCCGAGCCTCTCGAACGGTGTCACCGATCGCCTCTCCCCGTGCGGACGGCATCGCGATCAGGATGGTTGTCACTTCGTGCTTCCGCACGACCGAGCCGAGATCCGACCGCGGGCCGAGGACGGAGACGCCGTGAACCACCGCCCCCACCTTTCGCGCGTTGTCGTCAAGGAACCCGACGATTCGATAGGGACGGTTCGCGTCCTCCTGCAGCGCCCGAACGAGTTGCGCTCCGGCGTTTCCCGCCCCCACGATGACGGCCCGCCGTTCCGACGGGCTCTCTCGCCGGCCCGACCGCTTGGCGATCCGATCGGCCAGGCGCCGCGACAGGCGGACGCCGCCGACGGCGAGGAAGGAGATCGGGAAGTCGATCCCGAGAACCGATCGGGGGAACGCGCCAAAGGCGCCCAGCTCCCGCAGGGCGAGCGCGGCCAGGGCGAAGACGACCGATCCCGCGACGCAGGCGACGAAGATGAGCACAAGCTCGTCGACGCCGACATGCTTCCAGCTCAGGCGATCGACGCGAAGCGCTAGAAAGACGGCGATCTTCGCGGCGGCCGCAAGGGGAAGACTCGCCAGGAGCACCGGAACGAACGCCGACGGGATCGCGCCGTCGAAGCGAAGCCAGAACGCCAGGGTGAGCGACGCCGACACGAGCACCGCGTCGAGAAGAAGCACGCCCGTGCGGCGCACCCACGGTCGATCCAAGCCGCGCGGCCTCATCGTCGCCCCACCGCGCTCGAGAGCGTCCGAACAACCCGATCCACGTCGGCGCGCTCGAGCCGGTTGTAGAACGGGAGCGAGATCGACCGGTCGCCGACCGCCTCCGTCACCGGGAAGTCGCCCGCCTTCGTGCCAAGAAGCTCGCGGACGTACGGCTGGAGGTGAATCGGCTGGAAGTAGTCGCGGCATCCGATCCCTTGGCGCGAGAGCTCCGAGAGAACCCGATCGCGATCCGCCCGCACGAACTTCGCCGACAGCCGCACCACGAAAACAAACCAGCTCATGCGCACTCCGGGCTGCACCGCGGGGAGAACCACGCCCTCAACATCCCGAAGGCCGTTCAGATACCAGCCCGCTACGCGCGCCCGGTCCGCAACGATCCTTTCGATTCGGGCGAGCTGCGACAGGCCGAGGGCCGCCGACATCTCGTCCAGGCGGAAGTTGTAGCCCAGCCGCACGTGAGAGAGCCACCCGCCGTCGCCGCGGCCCTGATCCGCCAGGCTGCGGCAGACCTGCGCTAGCGGCTCATCGTTCGTGACCAGAACGCCGCCCTCTCCCGTCGTGATCTGCTTGTTCGGGTAGAAGCCGAAGACTCCCGCACGGCCGAACGACCCGCACCGCCGCCCCTCGACCTCCGAGCCGAGCGCCTCCGCGGAGTCTTCGATGAGCACGATCCCATGGGCGTCCGCGATCCGTTCGAGCGCCGCCCAATCCGCGGGGTGACCGAACACGTCTACGGCAAGGATCGCCTTCGTGCGGGGAGTGATCGCCGCAGCGACCCGCTCGGGATCGATGCACAGCGTCACGGGGTCGATGTCCACGAATACGGGCCGCGCCTGCTCGAACAGGATGCAGTTCGTCGAAGCGATGAAGCTGAACGGCGTCGTGATGACCTCGTCGCCGTCCTTCAGGCCGAGGGCCCGAACGAGAAGATGCAGCGCGCTCGTCCCGCTGTTCACCGCGACCGCATGGCGCACGCCGACGTAATCGGCGATCGCCCTCTCGAACGCGGCCAGCTTCGGTCCGAGCGACAGACGGTCGCTCTTCAGAACTCCAACGACCGCCGCGACGTCGTCCTCCGTGACCTCCTGCCGCGCAAGCGGGATCCCGGCCGACACTCTCTCCGTCATCGCTCGATCGCCCCCGTTCCCGTCAGTCTACCCGCTTCCCGTCGCCGGACCCACGCCGGACGTCGAGGAGTTCGCCAAGCCCCTCCGAGAGCGACACGCGGGCGCGCCAGCCGAGCGCGCGGGCCGCCTTCGACACGTCAAGCTCAAGGCGTTCCACTCCGCCCGACGGCAGGTCGGGCCGACGGACGATCCGCGGCGCCGGCAGACCCCGCTGCGCGGCGAGGGTCGCGGTCAGCTCGACAAGTTCGTTCAAGCTCGTGCTCCTCCCGGAACCGACGTTGTAGGCGCCGTCAGGGATACCGGCGCGCGTCGCCAGCTCCGCCACCCCGCGGGCCGCGTCCTCGACGTGGAGGAAGTCCAAGCGTTGCTCGCCCGATCCGCGGATCTCCATCGGCGCGCCGTCGACGGAGGCACGCACGATTCGGCACGGCACCTCGTCCCAACGCGTGAACGGGGACGCACCGTAGAGGCGAGACAGCCGTGCAATCCGCACCTCGAAGGCGTCGGAGAACGCGACCGCGGCGGCCTCCGCCGCCGCCTTCGACGCAGCATACGGGCCGGTCGGCGCGACGCGCGCCTCCTCCGTCCAGGGCGCGCCTTCGGCCCCGTAGATCGACTGCGACGAGACGACGACGAAGCGGGCAGCGCCTCCCGCAAGATGCAGCAGCCGCACCGTACCGCCGGCGTTCACGGCCATCGCCTCGGACCACGTGAGGCCGGAGCGCGACAGGACTCCCGCGGCGTGAATGACGCACTCGGTCGAGGCCGGAAGCTCGCGAAGCCCCTCGAGAGACGCCACGACGATCTCGACCCCCGCCTCGGCGAGCCCGACGCGCAGGGCGCGCTCCCGCCCCTCCGGACTGCGGGCGAGCCCCGTCACTCGATGCCCGCTTCGGGCCAACGTTCGGGCCAGAGAGAACCCGAGGAACCCCGTCGCGCCGGTCACGAAGATGTTCATCCCGTCAGCTCCTCGAACGCTCTCCGCGACACAAGTTTCTCGTCGACGTAGCGCATGCCGAGGACGTCGTACCGCCGCCGCAGGGACGCACGGACCGCGTCGACCGGCTCACCGAAGGCCATTCGCCGCACGACGGC
>JBFYQP010000067.1:0-6812 GCA_041302745.1 Candidatus Bipolaricaulota bacterium
ACGAGACGATCCTCTTCTGGCACACGGGCGGCTCGCCAAGCCTGTTTGCCCGCGGGATGAGTCTTCTCCTCGAGGCATCACAGATCTAGGCCAGGATTCCCTTCGTCTCGGCTCTTCTTTCGCCCGCTGCCCGCGTTCCCCTTGCCCTTCACCTTCTTAGCTACGTACATTGCCGCGTCCGCTTCGGAAAGAACCGTCTCCACCGACCGGTCGCTCTTCGGGTCCCAGTGGGCACAGCCGATGGAGAGAGTGACGGGGAACGGGGTCAGTGCGTTCCCGTTGCTGTGGGCCTCCATGGCGTTCTGAATGCGGTCCCTGACAAGGGTGCTCTCTCCATTCGTCTCGGGCAGCACGATGAGAAACTCATCTCCTCCATACCGAATGACGAGGTCGCAGTCTCGCAACGCGTCCTTCAGTAGGTTGGCTACGACTTGCAGCACACGGTCGCCCGTCTGGTGGCCGAATCGGTCGTTAATCTCCTTGAACCGGTCGACGTCGACCATCAGGAAGCCGATCGGATGGGCGTAGCGCTTCGAGCGCGCCAGCTCCTGCTCGATGACCTGGTTGAAGTAGCGGCGGTTGTAGACGCCGGTGAGCGGGTCGCGGTTTGCCTGAGTGACGAGTTCCTCTTCGAGGCGGATCCTCGCGATGGCCTGCGCCGCGTGGCCGAGGAGGAGCTCGAGGAGTCGAACGTCCTCGACCGTGAAGGCGTCCGCCTCCTCCGACGCGACCTGGAACACGCCGACACTGCCGATCGGCGCGCTGATTCCCGACTGGAACCCCGTCTTGGTTGGTCGCGCCTCCGGGGCCTCCTCCGGACGGCCGAACATGACGGTTTGTCGAGTGCGAAGCGTCTTGGTCGCGAGGTTCTCCTCGGAGAGGGATGTAGGGACCGAGGCCTCGGGGGCAAGATGGGCGGACGTCGCCTTGACGACGAGCTGATCTCCCAGAACGATGTCGAGCGAGCACAGGTTGAACCGCAGGATGACTTGCGCTGCATCGACCGTAGCACAGTACACGTCACTCTCGCTTCGACAACCTTCCAATAGGCTCGCTGCTTCGTGGAGCCGCTCGAGCTTGACGCGACCCTCTTCGACCTTGCGCTCGGCTTCGAGTTGCTCGCGGACGTCCCGCACCACGGCGAGGAGGTGGGGCGCGCCCCGGAACACGAACGGTCCTCCGTGCACCTCGACGTCGAGGGGGGTTCCATCCTTGCACACGTTGACAGACCGGGCGAGGAATCGGCCGGTCCTCTCGATGCCGGCGCGGAAGTTCGAAAAGCCGTGGTAGTAGTCGGGGTGGATGATTGCTTTGGCCGGGAGCCCCACGAGCTCCCCGGCCGCGTAGCCGTACATGCGGCAGGCATTCGGGTTCGCCTCGACGATGATCCCTTCCAGGTCGAACACGAAGATCGCGTCGGTCGTCGACTCAAAGATGCTACGGTACCGTGCCTCGCTCTCTGCGAGCGCGAGCTCTTTCTCGACCCGGTCGGTAATGTCGTGGTTGATGGAGATGTGGAGGTTCTCGGGACTCTTCTGGAAGGGGATGACGACGATCTCCTCCGAGTAGACCGTGCCATCCTTCCGCTGCTTTCTCTCCACGAAGCGGTCGCTTCCTCCGAGGGCCAACCGCGCTGTAGCGGCCGTCGTGTCGGGGTTGTCGCCGGCCGGGGTCATGTCGGTGGCGATGTTCTTGCCGATGAGTTCCTTGCGCGAATACCCGGTCTGGCGAACGGCGGCGGCGTTGCAGGCAGTGATCGTGCCGGACTCGGTGTCGACGAGGTAGGCAGGGTCCATCATCGCTTCGAAGAGCTGAGCGAAGCGTTCCTCGATGGTTGCCCTCGCGTTTCCCTCGCTCGGCGGTGTCTTCGATTGCCTGTTCCGCATTCTCCGCTCCCGTGAGGATCCATTCTAGCTCCGCAGGCAAGCGCTGTGGAGCCCGCGCGTCCGCCCGTGCGTCGAGATGCCCTAGATACACCGTCGGGTGTCCGTCGGCGATGACGCCTGAATTGGCTCTCGCGGAACCCGGGGTGTACTCTCGCAGGAGCGCGTCGATGGCCGTACGGATCGAAATCGGCGGCGGGAGGCTGAGACCGAGCGAAGGCGACGTGGAGCACTCAAGAGTCCCGTGGGAGGTGGCGCCATGGCTGCGAAGAAGGCTCTTGCTCTATTCTGCGTGTTTGCTTTGGTCGCTGCGCTTCCTGCCCTCGGGAACGTCGACGTGCGCGTTGGCGTCTACGACAACTCGCCGAAGGTCTACGTGGACGACGCCGGGATCGCGCGGGGTCTCTTCCCCGAGCTTGTGGACGCGATCGCTGCCCGTGAGGGATGGACGATCCACTACGCCGACGGCACGTGGACCGAGGGCCTGGCCCGACTCGCGAAAGGCGAGATCGACCTCATGGTCGACGTGGCCTACACATCCTCGCGTGCCGAGCTCTACGCGTTCACCCAGGAGACCGTACTCGTCAACTGGGGCATCGTGTACGCGCGCAAAGGGCTCGACATTGCCTCGCTTCCGGATCTCGACGGGCTCCGCGTGGCCGTGATGCGGGGGAGCACGCACACGGTGGATCCCGGCGGCATCGTCGACCTTGCGAATCGGTTTGCGATATCGTGCACGTTCCTCGAGGTCGAGAACTACGAGGCCGTCTTCGAACTCCTCGATCGAGGGGAGGCCGACGCGGGCGTCGTGAACCGCGTTTTCGGCCTCGAGAACGCATCGAAGCACGCGGTGGAGCGAACCCCCATTCTCTTCAATCCGAGCGAGATTCGGTTCGCGCTCCCCAAGAACGGGTTTCTCACTCCAGTCCTGATCGAGCGGATCGACGCGGACCTCGCGGAGTGGAAGGCGGACCCGAAGTCCGAGTACTACCGGGTCCTCGACCGCAACCTCTTCGGGTCCGCCGGGCCCGTGACGGTCATTCGATGGCCCTCTTGGCTTCTGCCGTCGCTCGCGGCGGCCGCAGCGGTGATTGCGGCGCTGGCGGTTGCGGTCGTCGTCGTGCGCCGGAACGTTCGCCAGCGCAGCTTGGCTGAGGAAGCCCTGCTGAAGAGCGAGGAGCGGTTCGATCTCGCCATGAGGGGCGCGAACGACGGGGTTTGGGACTGGGACATCCTCGCCGACAAGGCCTACTACTCGTCGCGGTGGGCGGGCATGCTCGGCTACACGAGCGACGAGATGGAGCGGGAGGTTGGCGAGTTCCGCTCCTTGATCCACCCGGACGACCGCGAGCGCGTCCGGAAGCTCGAGGAGGATTACCTTGCCGGCCGGACCGACCGGTACGAGACCGAGTTCCGCATGCGGCACCGACAGGGGCAGTACGTCCACATCCTGTCGCGCGCGTTCCTCGTGCGCCGCGAATCGGACGGAGCGCCGGTGCGAATGGTCGGGACGCACGTCGATATCACCGAGCGCCGAAACGCTGAGGAGGCTCTGCGCCGAAGCGAGGCGTACCTGCGAACCTTGATCGAGAGCATGCCGATCGACTTCTGGGCCCTCGATCGGGACCTCCGCTACACCATGCAGAGCCCGACGAGCCGAGCCGCAGTCGGGGACGTGATCGGCGTTCGAGCCGACGACGTCGATGTCCCCGCCTCCCTGCGGGGACTATGGATCGACGAGAACCGCCGCGCGCTGGCCGGTGAGACCGTGCAGAGCGAGTACGACATCGTGACTCGATCGGGAGAGGTTCGGACATACCTCTCAAGCGTCGCGCCCGTCCGCGTAGGGGACGAGATCGAAGCGCTGATCGGAACCTCGATGGACATCACGACCCGCCGGGTCGTCGAGGAGGCGCTGCGGAAGAGCGAAGCCTACCTCCGGACCATCATCGACAACGTCCCCGTCGACTTCTTCGCGATCGACCGCGATCTCCGCTACACGATGCAGAGTCCGACGAGCCAGGCGACGATCGGCAACCTGGTTGGACGCCGGGTGGACGAGACCGGCCTCCCGGAACCGTATCGGGATCGCTGGCTGGGCGAGCTCCGCCGGGTTCTGGCGGGGGAGGCTCTAGAGACCGAGTACGACCTGTTGGGTGCGAACGGGGAAGTCCGAACGTACCAGACGAACGTGGCCCCCGTCCGCGTGGACGGCGTGCCGGTCGCCGTCGTGGGGACGTCGATCGACATCACCGAGCGAACGCGGGCCGCTCAGGAACTGCAGCTTGCCAAGGAGAGGGCCGAGGCTGCAGACCAGGTCAAGTCCGCATTCCTCGCGACCATGTCGCACGAGCTTCGCACGCCGCTCAACTCGATCATCGGGTTCACCGGGATCCTCTTGCAGGAGCTTGCCGGACCGGTGAACGCCGAGCAGCGGAAGCAGCTCTCGATGGTGCAGACTAGTTCCCGGCACTTGCTCGATCTGATCAACGACGTCCTCGACATCTCGAAGATCGAGGCCGGTCAGATGAAGGTGGAGAAGGCTGCGTTCTCGTTGCGTGATCTGGTCGCCGAAGTAGCAGCTTCCGCGCAGCCGCTTGCCGAGAAGAAGGGGCTCGCGCTCCGCGCGAACGTCGATTCCCAGGTCGGCACGATCCAGAGCGACCGCCGCCGCGTGGGGCAGGTCTTGATGAACTTCCTGTCGAACGCGATCAAGTTCACGCCGTCCGGCGAAGTTCGCGTGGACTGCCGGCTCGACGGGAACCGGGCGGTCGTGTCCGTCGCCGACACAGGGATCGGGATCACGAAGGAGGACCTGGCGCGGCTGTTCGTTCCCTTCCAGCAGGTCGAGTCCGGGTTGACGCGGAACTACGAGGGAACGGGACTCGGATTGTCGATCTCGAAGCGACTGATCGCGATGCTCGGCGGCGACATCGTCGCCGAGAGCGAACCGGGGCGTGGCAGTACGTTCACGTTCCGGCTGCCGCTCGAGGGAGGAGGGGTCGCGTGAAGCGCACGGTACTGGTCATTGAGGACAACGAGCAGAACCTCTACCTGATGGAGTACCTCCTCATGAAGCACGGGTACGTCGTTGTGGCTGCGCGCAGCGGGCGGCAGGGAGTCGCCGTCGCACGGACCACTCGTCCGGACTTCATTCTTCTCGACATCCAGCTTCCGGAGATGACGGGACACGACGTGGCGCGCGTGCTGCGGCAAGACCCTGAACTGGCTGTCGTGCCGATCATTGCTGTGACGTCGTATGCGATGCCCGGAGATCGAGAGCAATCGATCGCCGCAGGGTGCACGGGGTACATCGAGAAGCCGATCAACCCCGAGACGTTCATCGCTCAGATGGAGGCCTTCGCGAGCGGGGGCGAGAGGGAGGAAAGGAGCACGGTCTAGCGGACCACAAGGAGGAAGAAGTGAAGATCCTGGTTGTCGACGACAAGGAGGATGCTCGGTACCTCCTGTCAGCGCTGTTGACCGGGCATGGGCACCAGGTTCTGATCGCGACGAACGGCGAGGAGGCGCTGGAGAAGGCGCGCGCCGACCCGCCCGACCTCATCGTCTCCGACATCCTCATGCCCGTCATGGACGGCTTCCGCTTGTGTCGAGAGGTTCGCCAGGACGAGGTGCTCCGCGGAAAGCTGTTTGTCTTCTACACAGCCACGTACACCCAGGACAGCGACGCCGACTTCGCGATGAAGCTCGGAGCCGACGACTTCATCCGCAAGCCCGCCGAGCCCGACGCGTTCCTCGCCCGGGTCGAGGCGGTCGTCGAGCGGGCGACGAAGTCCGGATCGGCTCGCGAGCCGACGCTCACCCAGGAGGCGGAGGTCCTTCGCCTGTACAGCGACCGGCTCGTGGAGAAGCTTGAGAAGCGGTCCCTCGACCTTCAGGCGGAGCTGGCCCGGCGCCAGCAGGCCGAGGAAACGCTCCGGCGATACGCAAAGCGGCTCGAGATCCTGCGCGACATCGACATTGCCATTCTCGAAGCCAGGTCCCCCGAATCGGTGGCGCAGATCGCGCTCCACGCGCTCCGCTCGATTCTCCTCTCCGATCAGTCGAGCGTGGCGACGTTCGATCTCCCGGCGAACCAGGCGACGATCATCGCGGCGGAAGGCGGCGCAGGCCAGGTCCTGCACGTGGGCGACGTCCTGCCCATCGAGCTTATTGGGGCCGTCGACGAACTCGCGGAGGGGGGCGTCCGACGGATCGACGATGTGGAGGCGATCGAGGAACGGTCGCTGAAGCAGGAGCGGTTGCTCGCGGGGGGGATTCGCTCCTACGTGGTCGTCCCGCTTCGAGCGCACGGCGAGCTGATCGGATCGCTCAACGTGGGGTTCGCCAGCCCGGGGGCGGTGACGGACGACGCCGTCCAGGCGGCAGCGGAGTTGGGAAACCAGCTCGCGGTCGCCCTCCGGCAGGCGCAGCTGCGCCAGGATGTCGAGCGGCAGGCGGCCACCCTCGAGAAGGACGTCGCGGAGATCATCGAGGCGAAGGCCAAGCTCGAGGTGAGCTACCGACGCCTCTCCCTCACCCTGAGCCAGACAGTGCAGGCCCTGGCGGCGGCCGTCGAGGTTCGCGACTCCTACACGGCGGGCCACCAGCGCCGCGTGACGCAGCTGGCGCTCGAGATCGGGCGGCGGATCGGTCTATTGGACGAGACCCTCGAGGGGCTTCGCGTGGCCGGACTGGTTCACGACATCGGGAAGCTTGCGATCCCGTCTGAGCTTCTCAGCAAGCCGTCGAAGCTCTCCACGGCGGAGTTTCGGCTGATTCAATCCCACCCGGACGTCGCTCGCTCCATCCTGAGTTCGGTCGAGTTTCCATGGCCCGTCGCCGCCATCGTCTTCCAGCACCACGAGCGAGTCGACGGCAGCGGGTATCCGCTCGGGATTCGCGGCGACGAGATTCTTCTCGAGGCGA
>JBFYQP010000090.1:0-3176 GCA_041302745.1 Candidatus Bipolaricaulota bacterium
TCTCGAACCGCAGCATGATGTGGAAGTTGTAGGTCACCTCGTCCGCTTCGACGCGGATGTAGGACGGCGCGACCACGTTCGCCGCCGCGTAGAGCGCCTCCGGCTTCGCTTTTCGGAACTGTGGGAAGAACTCGGCGAGCACGGGCTGGAAGAACTTCCAGAACGGGAGACTGCGGCCGATCTGGTTCTCGATCATCCGCGACTGCGACTCGTGGATACCGTTCGACGCCCCGCGCGACAGCCCGAGGGTGAAGAGGTCCGCGGGGATCCCCTGGTTGTAGAGCCCGTGGCCTCCCTCGTGGAGCGCGCCGAACAGGCCCGACAGGAGCTGCTTCTCCAGGTAGCGGTTCGTCACACGGACGTCGCCCGGCCCGATCGTTGTGGTAAACGGATGCGCGACGTCGGCGAGGCCGCCGGCCTCGAAGTCGTAGAGGATGACCTCGAGCGCGCGGCGCGCGAGGCGGCGTTGGACGTCCGTGTCGAACGTGCCCTCGAGGACGGAGGCGTCGGGCTTCATCCCGTCGTCCATCAGCCTGCGCAGGAAGGGCACCAGCTCGGCGCGCAGCGGGTCGATGACCTCCTTCAGCTTGCGGCACGTCATCCCCGGCTCGAAGTCCTCGATCAAGGCGTCGTAGGGGTGCTCCTCGTAGCCGTAGTACTCGGCGAACTTGCGCGCGTAGCCGACCATCTTCTCGAGGTGCGGCTGGAAGGCCTTGAAGTCCGACGCCTTCCGCGCGGCGACCCACGCCGCCTGCGCCTGCGACTGCGCGATGCTCCGCTCCTCGACGAGCGCCGGCGGAATCGCGCGGTTCCGATCGTGTCTCTTCCCCACGCGGCGAACGCTCGCCTGCTCGACCGCGCTCAGCCCCTGGGTCTCGCGCAGCTCGGCGAGATACCTCGCCAATTCGTCGGAGACGAGAAGCTCGAACATCTTCTTCGACAAGAGGCCTCGAACCTCGGAGCGGACGAGGACGCCCTTCGGCGGCATATGCGTCTCTTGGTCCCAGCCGAGGACACTCAACGCGGACACATACTTCGCCATCTCGCCCAGGTGATTTCGGTACGCTTCGATCGTGTTCACCGTGCCCCCTTGTGCCGTTTGCGCAGGCTGCGTGATGGAATGCGGGGAGTGTAGCCGAGGAGGAATAGGACGGCATCAAGAGGGTGCGCTTGCCTCGAGTCGATCTTCCCCGACAGAGCGCCCTCCGCGGCGATCCCCTCTACCCTGCTAGTCGCCGAGCGTCCACACCTCGAGATCGTCGAACCACGCCCCGCCGTACGCGTCGTCCCAGGTCTCGACGATGAAGCCGACCGAGCCGCTGCTCACCGTAGCGTCCGTCACCTGAGCGACCGTCGTGCCGTTGACGTAGAGCGTGTAAGAGCTTCCCCGAACGTCGACGCGGAGTTGGTTCGTCTGGCCGGGGCGAATCGCAGCACACTGCGCCCACCCGTAGATATCCTCCCAGTAGTCCTCGGCCCACACGCTGAACTGGACATAGCCGTCGGCGGAGATCTCGAAGGCGTAGAATCCGTCGTTGCCCGCGCGGAGGATGATCCCCCAGGAGCAGTCGCCCGCCGTCCCGATTTGGCCGGTCGTCGCCTGGATGCGGAAATCCGTAAGCCCCGTCACTGTCGGGTTGAAGTTGTAGTAGTACGAATCAGCACCGGCAAGCTGCCCATAGTAGCGCCCGTCCAGAATCTCCCACACCGTTTCCCACGGCGTCTCCGCTTCCGCGTCGCCGTCCCGTCCTTGCCACCAGCCTGGCGAGTTCGTGTTCGCGAAGTAGTCTGCAAACAGAAGCTCGGGCTCGTCATCCCGGAGCCACGTCGCGCATCCCGAGAGACCAAGAACCGCAACGACCATCAGCACCCCGCCAACCCATCGTCTCATCGACACCCTCCTGTGACGGCACTTGCCCCCACCAATCTACAGGGTCCGAGTGCCGTGGATCTAGGCTTAACGAATCCTGCCGAACCGGTCTGAGCCGAGGGTTCAAGGGAGCTTCCGGCTAGACCAAAGCGGGACAACGCGGGGCTACCGGTCGACGCGCTCGAAGTAGTACGCGACGAACTCGAAGTCATCCTTCGGATTGCCGAAGTAGTCGACGTGATCGTCGCGGAACTCGTCGGCGCTCTCGTTTGTCTCACCGCGCCAGAGACGTTCGGGAATCCGGTCCCAACGGCACACCTCCATGGCCACGATGCGAATCGTGCAACGCGGGACGAGGTGGCTGTCGTACACGTCGTACAGCTCGCCGCAGACCAGCGCGCCGTTGTACTCATCCTCGGGGATCTCAAGCGTGCCCAGCTCCGCCACGCTGGCCGTCTTGCGACCCTCGAGGATCTGCTCCACCAACCGGTCTGAGACGAACTGAGTCCTCTTGCGCGCTGTGTCCATCGCCTGACACCTCCCAGGGCGCCTGAGAGTATCGCATCCGCCCAACGCCGTCCGTTCTCTCGCCTCGGCGAAGGCACACCGACCGGAACGGGCCTTCCTGACCGATCCTTCGTTCCTGGAAGAGGAGTCCGCGGGTCGGATAGGATTCCGCGAGGTGGTCGGCATGCGTCGTGCGTTCGTCCCGGTTCTTCTCGTCATCCTCGTGGCCGCCGCCCTGTGGCCGTGTTCTGCGGAGGACCTGCAATCCGTCACCCTGACGATCCTCTGCGACAACGACGTCCACGACTCGAGCTTCCAGGCGGAGTGGGGGTTCTCCTGCCTGGTCACGGGACTCGAGAAGACAATCCTGTTCGACGTCGGAGGTCCGCAGTACTCCATCCGTGCGAACCTTCGAATTGCGGGGATCGACCTCGCCTCGATCGACGCCATCGCGTTCTCTCACGCGCACGGCGACCACGTCGACGGCCTCCAGTCCCTGCTTCCGCTGCCGCCGACAATCTCACTCTACGTCCCAGCGTGGTTCCCGAGTGCGTGGAAGCGAGCGGCGGAAGCCCAGGCATCCACCATCCCGGTCACCGGCCCAACCGAGATCTGCGCGAACGCCCTATTGACCGGTCCGGTCTTTGGCGCCTACACCGAAGAAGCCCTCTGCGTGCGCACTCCATCTGGGATTGTCGTCATCACCGGCTGCGCCCATCCCGGGATCGTCAAGATCGTCGAAGCAGCCAAGGCCCTCTTCCCCGGCGAGACCGTCGCCCTCGTGATCGGGGGCTTCCAC
>JBFYQP010000117.1:0-7217 GCA_041302745.1 Candidatus Bipolaricaulota bacterium
CGCTGCAGCAATCCGGGCGACCTTGTCCGGCTTGCCTTCGTCCTTCAGTCGGCGGTAGATGGCGCGGATGCCGGGGTTGAAGCGGGCGATGGGGTCAGATCTTCACCTCACAGGTCGAATCGAGTAGACTGGACGCATGGCACGACCATTGCGGATCGAGTACGAGGGCGCCGTGTACCACGTGACGAGTCGCGGCAACGGGCGACAGCGCATCTTCCTTGTGGACTCGGATCGCGAGGCGTTTCTGGAGGTTCTCTCTGATGCGGTCAAGCGTTTCGGCTGGATCTGCCACGCCTACTGCCTGATGACGAACCACTACCACCTCCTCCTCGAGACGCCCGAAGCCAATCTGTCACGTGGGATGCGTCATCTGAACGGCGTCTACACCCAGGCCTTCAATCGCCGGCACATGAGAAGCGGTCACGTGATGCAGGGGCGGTTCAAGGCCATCCTTGTCGAGAAGGAATCCCACCTGCTTGAGCTGGCACGGTACGTGGTACTGAATCCTGTTCGGGCCAAGGCGGCGCGAAGCGCTCGCGACTGGCCGTGGTCGAGCTACCGGGCCACTGCGGGAATGGCGGAAGCGCCCGAGTTCCTGGCAACAGACTGGACTCTCGCGCAATTCCACCGCAGCCGAGCCCGCGCGGCCAACCTGTATCGCGAGTTCGTGAAACAGGGCCGCGGCGTCGACGCCTGGGTCGAGCTACGGGGCGGCATCCTGCTCGGCAGCGACGGCTTTGTGGACAAGCTCAAGCCACTCCTCTCGGACTACCAGATGCTGAAAGAGGTGCCCCGCCGCGAGCGGCTCGCCGCGCGCCCGAGCCTCGAGGAGCTTTTCTCCGGCGTGCACGACAAGGCGGAACGAGACCATGGGATCCACGACGCCGTCCGGGCACATGAATACACGCTCCAAGCGGTCGCCGATCACCTTGGTCTCCACTCCTCGACCATCAGCACGATCGCGAAGCGCGTCGCTGGCCGCGCAAAGACCAGAAGGGAAGAGGTGGCTCCGCGGCCCTCTCTTCCTCGATCGGCCCGCTGAGGGCCAATGCTCTACGGGATGGTTCATGGGGACGCATGGCCGTCCATGAGTGGAACTGCGCAAGATCGACAGAAGGCATGACGACTCATCCTTCGGCCCGCTTCTCTCTCCTCCAGGCCATCGGTCTCTTCATGGGAGCGACCTCTTTCGCGTACCTCCTTTCCCTCACCCTGCATGAGCTTGGCCATTACCTGGCGAGTGTTCTCTTGGGTGTCCCCGGCAAAGGGATCGTTCTTCACCCCTTTGGCGCCAACTACAACATCTACCTCGGGGATCTCACCACGGCGTTTGGCACCCCGGAGAGACGGATCGTCGCGTCTTGCTTCTTGACGTCCCACGCTGGCCCGTGGGCAAACGCTGGCATCTCGTTCACCCATTTCGGCTGTGCCATGCCGCGGCGGCGGGTTACGTTTTCCCGCAGCCGCCGTTGCCACAGCATCCGAAACAGAAGGGTGCAGGCACGTGAGGGCCAGCGGGCCGCTGCGCTAGCGGTGGAGGAGGTCCAAAGCGGAGCCGAGAGACGGCTCTAGACGGTTCGGCAGCGGACCCGATTCTCGCCGAAGCGCATTGGATGCGATGCTGTTCAGAACCGCATGACGGGCGCGATTGCCAGGGGACACAGCTCCGCCAAGCAACCCAAGGAAGCGGCCGGCGTGTCTCGATTACCCCGGAAACAGCTTGAGCTCGCTAGAAATCCGTAGTGCGGGTCGGTATACTGAGCTATCCGAAACGGATACCAAGAGCCACAAGGAAGGGAGGAAACGGAATGAGAAAGCTGTTGGCACTCCTAATGGTCACGATGCTCCTCCTCGGCGGTCTGGCCGCCTTCGCGGGTCCCGGACCGGCGCCGAACTCCGGCGACGGCGTCTCGGACGGCAGCGGCTACGAACCGCTGCCCGGCCCGGTCGGAGACGGAGATCCGCTCGGCCCGGCACCGAACTCCGGCGACGGCGTGTCGGACGGTAGCGGACTGGAAGCGCCGCACGGCGCGATCTAGCACCCTCGAAGAAGGTAAGAACTCCTGGGCGGACCGGTCGCACAACAGCGATGGTTCGCCCTTCTCTTTGGGGACACGCTTGCCCCTGACCCACCCTCTCCCACGGGTCGAAAGGGCGCGCCTTTCCCGGTGGGCGCGAGCGGTGCGAGGTGTGGGTCCTGCAATCACGCGCCTGACAGTTTCGGGGGCCGTAGTCTCGGCGAGAGGGTCTTTCAATCCAGCATGAGAGCCTAGCACTTCCTGTTGGAGAGGCGAGCCGGGGTCAGAGCTTTGTTCTCGAATCTGGGCGGCACGGCGGTCAGAGGCAATCCCGTCGACACCATACGAGACTCTATGCTGGGCAATGGTCCTCGCGGTGCACCCGTCACGCTCTGTGGACACGATCCCGATTCGCTCAGTCAGGGGTGGCAAACTGGATGGGTCTTTCCCCCCGCGGGCGCGGCGAGTGGGGCCTGCCTCGGAAATCGGCAGCGCTTGCCTTCGGCCACGTCGGATGAACGCCGCGGGCTGTGCTTGCTCTCACGGACTTGGGGACTGAACGGCCTAGTCCATGGTCGGCGCGATGAGGTCGTTCCCGTCCACGGATGTGCCCGCAACCTCCTGCCAGAGCAGCCGCATCTCCTCGCTCGAGGCGAGCAGCTCGTCGAGCGATCCAACGGCTTCGACGCGTCCCTCCTTCAGGAGCACGATGCGGTCGGCGCGGCGGAGCGCCGGGCGGCGGTGCGAGACGACGAGGTACGTCCGGTCCTTGCGACGGAGTGTGCGTTCCCAGAGCGTTTTCTCTGTCTCGACGTCGAGCGCGCTCGACAGGTCATCGAATACGAGGAGGTCCGGGTCGCGAACGAACATCCGAGCCGCCGCGGCCCGTTGCCGCTGGCCTCCTGATAGCTTCACGCCGCGCGCTCCGACGACGGTGTCGAGCCCATTGGCGAGCGTCGCGACGTCGTCCTCGAGAACCGCGAGCCGGAGAGCGGAGTCGAGGTCGGCCTCGGTTGCCGCTCGCCCCATCAGCACGTTGTCGCGCAGCGAGTCGCTGAACAGCTGAGGGACTTGGGGAGTGTAGGCAGAGCGAGGCGGAACGAAGAACGCGGACGGATCGGTCACGGCAAGGCCGTTCCACAGGACACTACCGGACGCCGCAGGAACGAGGCCGAGGATCCCGCGCAGGAGCGTAGTCTTCCCCGAGCCGACGCGACCGGCAATGACGACGAACTCGCCGCGTTCGATCGAGAAGGAGACGTCACGCACCGAGAAGCCGACGCCCTGTTCGCCGCGCGGCCAATCGACGCAGAGCCGATCGACGGTGAGGCGCTCGAGCGGAGCGCCCCGCGCCGGCTCGGCGGGGACCTCCGGGAGGGGGCCGGAGAAGTAGATTGGATGGGCCGCGACGACGTCTTCGCGGGTCCCGCCGATCAAGGTGGCCATCCGCTCGAGCGAGACCCTGGCTTGTTGAAAGTGGATGAGGAAGTCGCCGAACGCGGCCATGAACTCCGTCACGACGCCTACGTAGGTCACGAACAACGCGAAGTCGCCGACGGTGAATGTCCCGCTGCGCAGGCCGTCGGCCGCGGCCAGGAGGATGAGCCCCGTGGTCAGCGTCGCAGCGTTCCAGAAGAACGAGTGGAACGACTGGGACAGAAGACGATCCCGCACAGTGGCCCGCAGCCGCTCGCGGTTGAGCCCCTCGATGTACGCGACGACGTGGTCCTGGGCTCCAGCGAGCTGAATGGCTTGAACCCCGTCCATCGCCTCGCCGATGGCACCCGTGACGCGCTCCGTCGCGCGTCGGCTGGCTTCCCGGAACCGGCGAACCCGCCTCGAAACCCAACGGGCGCCGACGATGACCAGGAGGAGGGGCAGAACGACGATCAGCGTGATCTTGGCGTCGATGGCAAACAGGATCCCGAGCGCCGCCGCGCCGTAGACGGCAAATGAGATCTGGTCGATCAGCCAGCTCAGGAGGTCCTCGAGCGCTTCGGAGTCGTCGCGGAGGGTGTTGAGTGCCTCTCCGACCGGCCCGGGCAGGGGGCGCGCCCCCGGCTTCGCCAGGATCGAGGCGAGGAGGTTCCTCCGCAACAGGACCTGAATCGAGAAGCGGTGGCGGATGTCGATCAGAGCGCCGACGAGGATCGCAACCACGCGGACGAGACCCATGGCGACCACGAGGGCGACGACGGTCCAGAGCGTGACGCCCGCGGCGGCCCGGCCGGTGATCGAATCGAAGAACACCTTCGCCAAGTACCCCGCGCCGAGCTCGGTGAGGACGATCGCGATCCACGCCGCAGCGTCGGCCGCGTACAGCCCGGGACGGAACCGAATCAGTTTCACGAAAGCGCGAATGGCCGTCATACCAGGACCTCCTCCATCCCCGTCCGCAGGAGGCGAGACAGGTGGGATGTCGGATCGCCGGCCAGGACTTCCCGCTTGCCGCGCTCGAGAACCTCTCCCGCCTCGAGGATGGCAACCGAATCGGCGCGCCGAACGGTCGACAGCCGGTGGGCGATCACGATGGCGGTGCGACCAGCCAGCAGACGGTCCACGGCGTGCTCCAAGAGGACCTCCGTAGCGGGATCCAGGCGCGAGGACGCCTCGTCGAGGATGATGACCGCAGGATCGGCAAGGAACGTCCGGGCCAGGGCGAGGAGCTGCCCCTGTCCGGCGGAGAGGCCGGCCTCTCCGGCGCCGACGACGGCATCCAACCCGGAGGGCAGGGCAAGAACCCACTCGCGCAGGCCCAGCTCGCCGAGCGCCGCGAGGATCGCCTCGTCGGAGATCGAGGGGTCGAACAGCCTCACGTTCTCTCGGACCGAGGCGCGGAAGACCTGAACCTCCTGAGAGACGAGGCGGACGCGGCTTCGCAGGTGGTCGAGCCCGACGTCTCGCACGTTGCACTCCCCGACCTTGACGGCGCCCTCCTGGCAGTCGTAGAGCCGCGCGACGAGCCGAGCCAGCGTCGACTTTCCGCTTCCCGTACGGCCGAGAAGACCCAGCGTCGTGCCCGCCGGCACGTCGAGCGTGACGTCCCGCAAGGCGACGACGGGGTCACCGCCGGCCGGTGGGCCGTCCTGGGTCTGCGACGGCTCGTAGGCGAACGTGACCCGGTCGAGGACCACCGGGAGAGCCCCCGATGGCAGCAGTTCGCGGCCGCCGTCCTGCAGCTTAGACGGCGTCCCCATCATCGCCCGGATCCTGCGAAGGCCCGCCTCGGCGCGTTGGAGGTCGGTGATCTGCTCACGCATGGCGGAGATCGGGCCGTGGAGGAGGTCGGTGTAGTAGAACACGAGGTACACGGTGCCGAGCGTGATGATCGAGGCCCTCCACAGGGTCGCCCCGACGCCGAAGGCGATCGCCTGGCCGAAGGTGAACAGGGCGACGTTCGCCATCCACATGCCGTACCCCGCAATCCCGGAACGAAGGCGAACCGGGTACAGCTTCCTGACCAGGTCGAAGAAACGACGCATCACGTAGGGGACGCCGCCGTTCGCCCGAACGTCCTCCGTCCCGCTGAGCCGCTCGCCGACGAAGCCGAAGAACTCGGCCATCTGCTTTCGGTACGCGGTCCAGTGCGGGACGGCCACCTTCCGAATCCGCCCGAGGATCCACACGGTCAACACCACGAATGCCAGAATCGGAAGCCCGATCCGCCAATCCTCGCGGAACAGAAGCGCCACGATGCCGGCGATGAGGATCGCGTTCCCGACCACGTCGATCGTGAACCGCGAAAGGAAGTTCGACAGCGTCGCGACGTCTCCGTCGATCCGTTCGATCAGCTGCCCCGGCGTGTGGTCCTTGTGGAAGGTTGGATCGAGATGGAGGGCGTGTCGCAGGAGGTCGAGGCGCAGTGCGTTGGTTGCCGTCCAAGCCACCGTCTCTCCGACGTAGGTCGCAGCGACGGACAGAAGCTGGGCGAGGACGGCGATTCCGAAGAAGAGGAGCGCTCCCCGGATCAGCTCCGATCGCGGGCCGCCGGACGTGGCGACATCGATGAACTGCCTGAGAATCTGCGGGTTGGCAAGGCGCAGGCCGATGGTGACGAGCACCAGAGCGGCGAGCAGCGCAACCCAACGCGCTTGGGGGCGCAGATAGCGCCCCAGGAACCCGAGGTACTCACGCCAAGGACGTCGCACGCCTATTCCTCCAGGTTCTGTGTGGTGAGGTCCCGCCCGGGCCGCAGTTCCTTCTCGTACATGTGCGACTCGCGGACGGGACGCATTCCCGCCAACTCGTAGAGGCGAAGGGCGCCGGTGAGGCTGCTCGAATCCACGCCGAGGGCGACGCGTTCCTTTCCACGGCTCTGGAACTCCGCGAAGGCATGGCGGAGAAGGGCGAGGGCGACGCCGCGCCGACGCCACGGCCGCACGACGCCGACCGTGTTCACATACCCAAGCCCCGGATCGCCCGGCACCTTTGGCGAGCACAGCGTCACGCCGGCAATCTGCCCGCCGGCAGCGGCGAGGAACCACAGAGTGGGATCGAACTCCTTGTCCTCCGTGATCCAGTGCCGCCAGCTCTCGAGTTCTTCCTCGAACGAGGACTCGACGTACCCCCAGTGATCGCGGAACGCGTCGCGGATGGCGCGAACGAGCGGCCCGAGATCGTCGTCCGGGCTGAAGGTTCGTACGGTGACGCCCTCGGGCCACGCTGGCTCCGGCACGGCGACGTCGAGCGGGGCCTCCATGCGGAAGAAGAGCCGCACGAGGGCAAATCCAGAGCGCTCCAGCAGGGCGTTCGCCTCCAGATCCTGTTTGTACACGAACTGGCGAAGGCTGACGCGCGCGCCGGCCGGTGCACGATCAAGGGCTCTCCGAGCGCGCTCCTCTTCCCACGCAGCGAGCCACGCGCCGATGCCCAGGCCGCGGTGGCCGGGATCCACGCGCCCCCAGGAGAAGACGCGCACGTGAGGCTCGTCGGTGTCCCACACTTCGCCGTACCCGGCGGGGGATCCGTCCGCGGTCTCCACGACGACCGTGTCGGAATCCAAGCTGAATCCGGGCGATCGCCACTCGACCAAGAGGTCCGAGACGTCGTGCTCGTCGACTCCGACGACGGCACGCGAGCAGGCATTGAACAGCGCGGTCAGGCTCTCTGCGTCGCTCACCCTCGCGGGGCGAGCGCGGTATCCGTGAGGCAGGTGTTCCAGCATGTCGACTCCTTACAGACGGTGTTCCTCTGGCCCGA
>JBFYQP010000126.1:0-3325 GCA_041302745.1 Candidatus Bipolaricaulota bacterium
TGGAAGTCGGTGAGCAGGTACTTGGCGAATGCCTCGGAGTCGTCGATCTGCGGGAACTGGACGAAGATGTAAAAGGCGCCTTCGGGCTTCCGGCAAACGACGCCGGGAATGGTCTGCAGCGCGTCGAACAGCGTGTCGCGGCGCGCGTGGAACTTCCGGACGATCCCGGCGATGTCGCGCTTGTGGTCGGCGCTCTTGAGGAACGCGACGAGTCCGAGTTGCTCGAACGTCGGCGGAGACAGCCGGATCTGGCAAAGCTTGTTCACGGCCGCGTGGACGTCCTTGTTCCGCGTCGCGAGGCACCCGATGCGGGCGCCGCACGCCGAAAGGCGCTTCGAGATCGAGTCGACGAGGATTGCGTTCTGCGCAACCTCGGGGAATGACATGATGCTCGTCGCCTCGCCTTCGTACATCAGCTCCCGATACGGCTCGTCGGAGATGATGAACAGGTCGTGCTTCAGAGCGAGCTTGGCCAGTCCCTCGATCTCGGCGTAGGTGTACCCAACCCCGGTGGGGTTGGAGGGGTTCGAGAAGAGGATGGCGCGCGTGCGCGGCGAGATCAGCCGCTCGATCTCCTTCATCGGCGGAAGGTGGAAGCCGTCCTCGATCCGGGTAGGAATCGGCACGACCCGATTGCCGTTCATCGTCGAGTGCCCGACGTAGTTCGGGTAGAACGGCTCGGGGATCAGCACTTCGTCGCCGGGGTTGCATGTTGCCTGAAGGGCGAAGCAGAACGCCTCGCTCCCTCCGATCGTCACGATCACTTCATCGTGGGAGAGGGAGATGCCCAGCTCGGCGTAGTACCCGACCATGGCGTCGATCGTCTCCGCGATGCCCATGGCCGGGCTGTAGGACAGGACGTCGACCTTCGCGTTGCGCACTCCCTCCATGAACGAGGCCGGCGTCGGAATGTCCGGCTGGCCGATGTTCAGGTGGTAGACGTTGATGCCGCGCTTCTTCGCGGCGTTGGCGAACGGAGTGAGCCGCCGAATCGGGGAACCCTTCAAGGATTTCGTGCGTTCGGAAATGCTAAGCATGGTCGAGAACCCACACCTCCAAAGCTTCGGGAAGCGTCGCTCGGGTCAGAACGACGCTCGAGCTTCCGATGTGGCGGACATTGTCCATGGTTCGCAGGAACTCGTCCACCGGCGCGATCGGCCAGTCGGCGATGAGCTCCGTGCGGTAGTGCATCGGAAAGACAACGCGCACGTTGGGAAGGGAACGAGCAAGGGTCGCAGCGGTCGCGGCGTCGATCGTGAAGTAGCCGCCGACAGGGACCATCAGCACGTCGGCGCACGAGAGGACCGCGCGCTGCTCGTCTGTGAGAGGCACGCCGAGGTCGCCGAGGTGGGCGAGCACGAGGTGCTCGGCCTCGATCTGAAAGATGAGGTTTGCTCCGCGGCGCGCCCCTCCTACGTCGTCGTGCCACGACGGGACACCTGTGACGCGAAGCCCTTTCGCAACTCGGTGCTCTCCTGCGGTCTGGGCGACCGATGGGCGCCCGCCGACACGGCCGGCTGCGTTGTGATCGTCGTGATCGTGGCTCACCGTGACGACGTCGGCCGTCAGGCGCGGGAACGCGTACGGGACTTCCTTGATGAACGGGTCCGTGACGACGATTCCCTCGCCCGTCCGAATCTCGAAACAGGAGTGGCCGATCCACGTGATCCTCATTCGTTGACCTCCTCCTCGCCCGGGGTCTCGACATCTCCGGAAGCTCGATCGGCCCCGCATCGAGCCGTGGCCAGCATCGCCTCGACGAGAGCCGGGTAGTCGTAGCCGCCCGCGGCGGCGCCCCGAGGCAAGTCGCTCCCCGGAGTCATTCCCGGGAGCGCATTCAGCTCCAGAACGCGCAGCTTCCCCTCGGCGTCGAGCCTCATGTCGGTGCGCGAGTAGCCCGAGCAGCCGAGGGCCTTGTGCGCCCGCAGGGCGAGCGCATGCGCCTGCTCTGCCAGGGCCGCGGGGATCTTGGCGGGACAGTCGAAGGCGCAGCCGACCTTGGTCTCCTTGGCGTCGTGGTCGAACAGCGGGCTCTCGTGGATCACCTCGACGACGGGCAGCGGGATAGGCTCTCCATCGATCTCGAGGATTCCGATCGTGAATTCGCGTCCCGGAACCAACTCCTCGACAAGCAGGGTCCCGAACTTCGTTACGTGGCCCGGCGCCATCTCCCGCAGCTTTTCGGCGCTGCGAACGACGCGCACGCCGACGCTCGAGCCCAGGTTCGCGGGCTTGACGACAGCCGGGAACGTGAGGCCGGCGATCGCCTGCTCCACGCCGCGATCCGGGGCGTCCGCTTCGATCGCAAAGCCCATGGGGATGGGAATCCTGCTCTGCGCGAAACAGCGGCGCGCGATGAGCTTGTCCATCGCGCGGTGGCAGGCGAGCGGTCCGGGACCCGTGTACGGGATCCCGAGGATCTCGAGCAAGAGCTGGACCGTGCCGTCTTCGCCGGCTCCGCCGTGAAGGCAGAGGAAGGCGACATCGGTTTCGGCGAGCCCGGGAACGAGGTCGTCGAGCGAGTCGATGACGAGCAGCTTGGCGTCGTGCCCTCGGTCGAGAAGGGCCCGGTACGCGGTTTCCCCCGAGATGAGGGAGACGTCGCGCTCGGGCGAATCTCCGCCTGCGAGAACGGTGATGCGCGGTCTTGGCTTCCGTTGGTCGAGCATAGGAGGGAGTATACTGATGGCCGGAGGGCGGCCCCAGCCGAGGAATCCCGTTGGGAACGGACATCCGACCCACGGGGAGGTTTCCTTGACAGCCCCGAGAGGGGGGGGTACACTTCCCGCTGCTGTTGGTCCTTGAAAAGTGGATAGCATGGTAGCGTGTTCGAAAGAACACCCTGATCACCTAGAGATCAACTCGAATCAAAAGATTAAACCAAGAGAGTTTGATCCCAGCTCAGGATGAACGCTAGCGGTGCGCCTAACACATGTAAGTCGTGCGATCGAACCGAACTGAGTCCCTTCGGGGATGATGATTGGTGACGGAGCGGCGGACGGGTGAGTAACGCGTGGCTAACCTACCCTCTTGACGGGGACAACCACCCGAAAGGGCGGCTAATACCCGATATTGTCTGGAACCGATGGGTTCCTTTCCAAAGGCGGTCCTGCCGCCGCAAGGGGATGGGGCTGCGTCCTATTAGCTAGTTGGTGAGGTAACGGCCCACCAAGGCTTCGATGGGTAGCTGGTCTGAGAGGACGACCAGCCACATTGGGACTGAGATACGGCCCAGACTCCTACGGGAGGCAGCAGTGGGGAATCTTGGCCAATGGACGAAAGTCTGAGCCAGCGACACCGCGTGGGGGATGAAGGCCTTCGGGTT
>JBFYQP010000127.1:0-4504 GCA_041302745.1 Candidatus Bipolaricaulota bacterium
ACGTCGACGGCGACGGTCACGATCACGGTGGCTCCGGTGAACGATGCGCCGGTGGCCCAGGACGACAGCGCGTCGACGGACGAGGACCTTGCGGTCTCGATCTCGGTCCTTGCGAACGACACAGACCCTGAGGGAGACGACCTGATCGTCCGGGCGGGGTCATCGCCAACCCACGGGGTCGTGGAGGTTCGCGGTTCGACCGTCTTGTACACCCCGGATTCCGGATTCGCCGGTGTCGACAACTTCACGTACGTCGCCGCGGACAGCCAGGGCGGGGTAGCCACGGCCCAGGTAGCGGTCAACGTGGCCACCGTCAATCATGCACCTGTAGCCGTCGGCGGGCATGTGGATACGGACAAGGGCGTCTCCATCACGATCGCGGTCCTGGAGAACGACAACGACCCCGATGGTGACGCCCTTTCGCTTCAGGCCGTGACCCAGCCTGCCAACGGGTCGGTCACGAAGAGCCGTACGACCGTCACGTATGTTCCGAGCGGCGGCTTCCATGGAGAGGACTCCTTCACGTACACGGTCTCGGATGGGCGCGGCGGAACGGCGACGGGGACGATCACGATCACCGTCGCCGACGTGAACGACCCGCCCGCGGCCCGCGACGACGGCGCGGCGACGAACGAGGACGCGGGCGTGACGATCTCCGTGCTGGCGAACGACAGCGACCCTGACGGAGACGCGGTGGCGATCGAATCGGCGACCTCTCCGGCCAACGGAGACGTCGAGATCAGCGGAGCGACGCTTCGGTACGTTCCCGCGCTGAACTTCCACGGCGTTGACAGCTTCAGCTACGCGATCGTCGACGGCCGCGGAGGACGATCGTCCGCCTCCGTCACCGTCTACGTCGCGAGCGTAAACGACCTTCCGACGGCGGGGGACGACGCCGTGCCGACCCTCGAGGACATTCCCGTGACGATCTCCGTGCTGGCGAACGACGAGGATGCGGATGGGGATTCCCTGGCGATCGAGTCCCACACGCCGCCGCTCCACGGCGTGGCGATGCGGGCCGGGACGAGCATCGTCTATACCCCCGCTTCGAACTACTTCGGCGAGGACGCCTTCACCTACACCGTGACGGACGGGAACGGGGGAACCGCTGCGGCGACCGTTGCGGTGACCATCATCGCGGTGAACGACACGCCAATCGCCCAGGACGATGTGGCGACGACGAGTGCGGACGCGGCCGTAGCCGTTCTGGTGCTGAGCAACGACCGCGATCCGGACGGCGACGAGCTCGCGGTTCAATCCGTGAGTCAGCCGTCCCACGGGACCGCTGCGAACGGGCGGAGAGAGGTGACGTACACCCCGCAGGTCGGATACAGCGGGACGGACGCGTTCTCGTACACCGTGTCCGACGGGCGGGGAGGATCGGCAACCGCGCAGGTCTCGGTCACGGTGGTGCCCGTGAATCGCGTGCCGGTCGCCCAGAACGACAGCGCCTCGATGACCGGAGAGTCCATCCTGATGATCGAAGTCCTCGCGAACGACAGCGACCCGGACGGCGACTTCCTGCTCGTGCAATCGATCGGGACGCCGGCGCACGGGACGCTGCTCAACAGCCGAACAGCCATCTCGTACATCCCTGACGCCGGGTTCTCGGGCGTGGACACGTTCTCGTACATGGTGTCCGACGGGAACGGCGGCTCGGCGACGGCCGTGGTGACTGTGTCTGTGGCGGCGGCGAACCAAAGGCCCGTCGCCGGGGACGACAGCGGCGTCACCGACGAGGACGTCCCGGTGACAATCTCGGTCCTCGACAACGACCTCGACCTCGACGGAGATGCACTGCGCGTAGAGTCGATCTCCCAGCCCAGGGCCGGGTCCGTGACCCGGGAGGGTGCGACGATCACGTATGCCCCCGCGGCGGGCCGGAGCGGAGTCGACACGTTCACGTACACAGTGTCCGACGGACGGGGTGGCACGGCGACGGCGACCGTCATGGTCGTCGTCGTGGCGGTCAACGACCCGCCGATCGCGCAGGACGACAGCGCGACGACCGACACGGACGTGGAGATCTCTATTGCCGTGCTGGAGAACGACACCGACCCGGAGGGCGGCGCGCTCGTCGTCGTCTCGGTGAGTCAGGGCCAGAACGGGACGGTTTTCAACGAGGGAGCTACGCTTCTCTACACACCCGATCCCGGATTCGTCGGAACCGACGCGTTCACGTACGTCGCGGCGGACGGCGAAGGCATGACGGCGACGGCGACGGTCACCGTCGGCGTTGCGGGCGTGACCGGCGGAGGCGGCGCCCGCGAGGGAACTGCTCTGGGCGGGCGCGTGGTCATCAACGAGGTCGCGTGGGCGGGGACCGCGGCGGATGCGCAGGACGAGTGGATCGAGCTCCGCAACCTCGGAGCGGCCCCGGTGGACCTCACAGGCTGGACGCTGCAGTGGCGACGCACGCGGCCGGTCGCGCCGGAGGACTACGTCTGGAAGACGGTCGAGCTGTCCGGGACGCTTGCAGCAGCGAGCGTGACGTCCGAGTCCGGCGACAACGCGGCGGGGATCTTCGTACGGGCCGACGAGTCGAGCGACTCCGTGTGGCGCGTGTCCTACGACCCCGGTCGGGACACGCGCGGCTACTTCCTCCTCGAGCGGACGCGCGACGAGACGGTGAGCGACGTGTCGTCGGGCATGCTCTACGACGCGACGCGATCTCCAACGCTGGCCCTCTCGGATCTCGGGGAAGTGATCCTGCTCGTGAACGCCGCCGGCGACATCGTCGATACGGCGAATGCGTCAAGCGCCGGACGCGACGCGTGGGCGGCGGGGAGCAAGGCAACCCTTGGCACGATGGAGCGGGTGGATCCGTACGGGGCCGACGTCGCCGAGAACTGGAGCACCAACGCGGGCGTCGTCACACGCGGAGTCGACGCGCAGAAGCGCCCGCTCTACGGAACGCCGGGAACGAGGAACTCGCCCCGCCTCGAAACGCTCTACGAGCGCGCCGGGACGAAGCCTCTGACCCTCCGAGCCGGCGGGCCGCTCGCGGTGAGCTTCGGCCTGTCGCGCGCAGATCGGAAGACGACGGGGTGGCCCTGGATCGTCACGACACGGCCGGGACTCGACTTGGCGGCGGGAGCGGGCGGCAGCCTGGACTCTCTGGCGTGCTCCTTCTCCGGCCGCGCGAAGTCGAGCGACGAGTACGTCCTCGACATCGGCACGAGCGGCGCGGCGCCCGGAGTGTTCGTGTTCTGGATCGTCTACGGGAAGGGCGAGGCCCTCCTCGTGCCGGTACGCATCGCTCCATAGAGAACCGAGGGCGCAAGAAGAACGAGGGCGGGCTGCTGCTCGCTCTCGTTCTTCCGCGTTCTCTACCGGACTCGGACCGGTCGCGCCCTACCTAGCAGCCTGTTGATCTATCTAGTCCGCAGCATCAGAGCCGGAATAGAAGGTCAACCGCCGGGAAGATGGCCATCATCAGCAGCAGGACGGACGGTGAGGTGGCAGTCGATGTGAATCGCGAAAAGCAAGACCGGAAAAGGGATTAGCACCACAGACGCATTTCGGAAGCTCATCACAACCCATCGGCTGCTTCCGTCGTGTTCACTCGCGACTTGCCTTCAACCGGATGCATCTCTGGAAGAGTGGAATAGATAAACGGGCTGCTAGAGGCCGAGAGAGGTTAGCTGGTACGTGAACGCGTATCCGGCCTTCGTCGTCTCACTCTCGATGAAGGCTCTCACCTTCGAGAAGTCGAACGCGTAGCTGTACTGCGCCCCGAAGAGCTTCGACTGCTCCTCGATGGTTCCCACGCGCGGACCGGCGCCGAGCTTGTACGTCTCCTTCTTGAATCCGAACCCTGGGCTCTGGTCGTCGCCGCCCGAGTAGGCGCCGGAGCCGGATTCCTTCAGCATCTCCGTGAAACGCAGTTCCTTCTTGTCCTCGTCAATGCGGAACCTCGCGCTGTAGGTGAGCTTCTTCTTCGAGAGGAATGCCTTTCGCTCGGCGACCGTGAACTCCACGGAGTAGAGCCCCCGCTTCTCGCTCAGCGTCGCGGGGATTCCCGCGAGGAATCTCCTGATCTCATCGACCTGCATGGTTCAGCCTCCCTCCGCCACTGGAAGGAACCGATCATACCGCAGAGGGGAGCGCGAGGTTTGGGGCTGCAGCCCAGACGGGCCTCGGCGGACAGAAGCAGGTCCTGGACCGCCTCGGTCGAGGGCGGCCGCGACTTCGCGGGGTTCCTGCGGGGATCGCTTGGGGTCGATGTCCCCCAGGACGTGAGCACGGTCGATGAGTGGGTAGACAACCGGGCTGCTTCCGGGCGGGGTAACTGCCTGCGAGGCGTGCCCCTCTTTCAAGAGCTGGATGGCCGAGCCCAAGAGAGAGGAACCGAGGAGCAACAAACCGGGGATGCGTAGACGCATCCCCGGCCAGCTCTGTTTCCTGGAGAGTACCGGGCCTAGACGGCTTCGGACTTCGGAGCGCCGATCAGGCGATAGACCACTCCGCCAACGAGCGCGCCGACGATGGGCGCCACCCAGAA
>JBFYQP010000140.1:0-3853 GCA_041302745.1 Candidatus Bipolaricaulota bacterium
CGCTGCCCTCGAGGCTCGCCGCCGGGGAGTGGATCTCACGAATCTCCGCCAAGGCCTCGCTCGCGTTTCCGACGCACGGCCACCGGTCGTCCCCGAAGAGGAGCAGAACGCCGGGTGCAACCGTGATACGTCCATCCAGGGACGCTTCGGCGTAGACGACGACGCGGGGTCTTTGCATAGGAACCTCCTTCATCCCGGCCTCCTGGGGACTCCGTAGGAGCCGCTGGGCGCGCTCAGAAGAACTTCCGCCGGAGGAAGAAGACGACGGTAAGCCCGGCGAGCAGGACCGCGAACCCCATCACGATGAGGAACGCGTGCGGGGAGTGCGCAAACGGCAGCGGCACGTTCATCCCGTAGATGCTGACGACAAGCGTCGGGAGCATCAGGATGATCGTGACAAGGGTCAGGAACTTCATCACCGTGTTCAGGTTGTTCGAGATGATCGAGGCAAAGGCATCCATCATTCCGGTCAGGATGTTCCCGTAGATGTCCGCGAGGTCGCGCGCCTGCCCAAACTCGACACGCACGTCCTCAAGCAGATCGATCTCCTCCTCGGTCAGGTTGCGCCCCGCAAGGCGGCGGACCTTGTCCCACATGGGTTCGTTCGCCCTCAGCGAGGTTGTGAAGTAGACGAGGCACTTCTGAAGGCTCTGCACCCGGATCAGGGTCTGGTTCGTCATGGAGCCTTGGATCGCGTCCTCGGCCTCGTCCGACTCATGGCGGATGCTGTTGAGGAATCCGAGGTACTGGCGAGCGATGTGGAGGAAGAGCGTGCACAGGAATTTGACGGTGTCGCTCGTTGGGGGGATCCGCGTCCGACCCGACAGAAGCTCGCTCCACAGCGCCGTGTCCTCGGAGCAGACGGTGACGATGCGCGTCGGGGTCAGGATGATGGCCAAGGCGAGCGTCGCGTACGGCGGGTCCGAGGACGGGTCGCGGTGGGGCACGCGGAGGATGAGGAGCTTACAGTCCTCTTCCACCTCGAAGCGCGGGCGCTCGTCGCGATCGGTTGCAGCGGTGAGGAAGTCCATCGGGACACAGGCGGTTTCCGAAAGAAGCGACAGCTCGACAGAGGTCGGATTGACGACCCGCACGATCTCCGCCTCATCGAAGCTCTCGGCGGATACGAGTCGCCCGTTTTCGTTGCGGGTGTACTGGAGCATGAGACCGCCCTATTCTCCTGGGTTCTTGCCGTCCGGGGCATCATATGCCCGGGCTTCCGGTGCGTCAACGCATCAGCCGCCCGCCGCGGGCGACGTGTGTCTCACCGTGCCGAGACTCCTGTCGCGCCGAGCGTGCGCGACGAACGTCGACCACACCGTGTCGGGCTCCCAGACGCGCCGCACGAACGCGTCGCCGCGCTCGGCCGACCATCCTTCGCGCGCCTCCTTGTAGAGGGCGACGAAACAGGACACACGCTTGTTGGCAGCGCAGTGAGCAAACGTCTTCCGCCCGGCAAGGCGATCCATCACGGCGGCGAACGCGAGGAACTGCTCCTCGCGCGGATCGTCGAACTTCACCGGGATAGGGTAGTACACCATCGCAAGAGAGGCGACGAGCCCCGCCTCGTCGGCGAGGCAGTACGCCGGATCGAGCAGGCCGAGGTTCACGACAGCGACGAAGCCCTCTCCCGCGAGCGATCGAAGCTGCTCCACCGTCGGCTGGCCGCCTGTGGAGAGCATCTCCGACACTCGAACGTAGTCGCGGATTCCCTCCACGTCGGTCATCCTGCCCCCCTCCGTCGACGCGATCTACGACAGGAGAACGCGCTGCGCCGCGGCGACCCCGGCTCCCGCGTCGAACCGGTGTCCCGCTCGCCGAAGTCCGGTCTCGATGGCTCCTACGGTGCCGAGCACGTCGGCGGCGCGGACGGCGCCCATGTGCCCGACGCGGAACGTTCGGTCTTTGATCGCGGGATGGAGCCCGCCGGCGACGATCGCTCCGGCGTTCTTGACCTCGTCGAGGAGCGCCGCTACGCCGATCCCCTCGGGCGTGTAGCAGGCCGTCAGCGTGTTGGCTCGGCCGGACGGCTTCGTCGGAACCTGGGTCAGCTTGACGGCGTCCATGCCTGTCTGGAACGCCTTGGCAAGAAGCGCGTGCCGGGCGAATCGCGCCGCCATCCCTTCCGCGAGGATCTGACCGAGGCTCACATCGAGGGCGGCGACCAGGTTCACCGCCGGGGTTCCGAAGTAGCTTGGCGTTCGGCTCTCGTACGCCTTCATCACCGGCAGCCACTTCGACCAGTCGGCGTAGTAGGAGCCGACGGGGCGGCGACGGGCGTGGAAGGTCTCGAGCGCCTTCGGACTCACCATGAGGAGGGCGAGTCCCGGAGGAACGCCGACCGCCTTCTGCGAAGCCGTCAGCACCACGTCGAGCTTCCACTCCTCCTGCCGGATCTCTTCTCCCGCGACCGAGCAGACGCCGTCGACCACCGTGAGCGTCCCGTACTTGCGGCCGAGATCTCCCAGCTTCGACACGTCCATCCGCACGCCGGTCGACGTGTCGACATGCGTGACCGTGACGAGCTTGTACCCGCCTCGTGCAAGCTCCTCCTCAATCGCGGAGGCCGCCACACCCTCGCCGACCGGCGCTCGCAGGACGGTCACGGTAGCGCCGTGACGGCCGAGGAGGTCCTCGAACCGGTCACCGAACACGCCGGTGCTGACCACGAGCGCGCGGTCGCCCGGCTCGACGAGATTCGCCCCGGCCAGCTCCATGGCCAACGTGCCCGACCCGGCCACCACAAACGGTTGCCCGGACGGGCACAGCCATACGTCGCGCATCCGCTCGAGCGCCCGCCCAAACGCATCCACGAAAGCGGGGGCGACGTGGCTCGTCGTCGGAGCCCCCAGCGCCTGCAGAACCTCCGGCTCGAACTCGATCGGGCCGGGAATCATGAGCAGCGTCCGTCCCTTCACGATCGCGCCCCCCTTTCGTCTTCTTGTGGGAGTCCCGCGCGGACGAGCATCGCCTTGAGCTCCTCGATCTCCCGCTGGGTCAAGGCGACGAGCGGCCCGCGAACCGGTCCCCCGTACCGGCCGAGGAGATCCATCGCCGCCTTCAGACCCGCGACGCCCCATCGGCTTGTAACAGCCGCGTTGATCGGGATCATCCGAAGCTGGATCTCCCAAGCCGCGTCGACGCGGCTGGAGACGAAGGCTTCGTGGATCGCAAGGCACTCGGCAGGTGCGATGTTCGCCAGCGCCAGGATCCCCCCGACGGCGCCGACGGCGAGCGCTGGAAGCAGGAACCCCGCCGACCCCGCGAACACGCGGAACCCCGGCCCGAGCGCGGCACGGACCGCCCCGAGCTTCGCGACGTCTCCACCCGAGTCTTTGATCCCGATTACGCTCGGATGGGCCGCCAGCGCGACAATCGTCTCGGCATCGAGATCCATCCCCGTGCACGCCGGCATGTTGTAGATCAGGATCGGGATGCCTGCGGCATCCGCCACGCTCGCGTAGTGCCGTACGAGAGCCTCGCGAGTCATTCGCCCTCGGTAGTACGACGGGGGAAGGACCAGGGCCACGTCCGCGCCGATCTTCACGGCGTCCCGCGTCAACTCGATCGTCTCCCGGGTCGATGGACACCCCGTCCCGGCGATCATCCACCGGTCGGCGGGGATGTCCTCGCGCGCTGCGCGCAGGACGTCGAGCCGCTCGCGGGGTGAGAGCAAGACGCCCTCGCCGTTCGATCCCAGAACGACATACCCCGTGAGTGCACAGCGATTCCACGCGCGGAGGTTGTCGCGTAGGCGATCGCGCGCGAATTCGTCCCGCTCATTGAACGGCGTCGGAATCGGCGGGAGGATCCCCTTCAACTCGGCGAGGTCTCGCAGCATGCCCCCTCCTTC
>JBFYQP010000166.1:0-17522 GCA_041302745.1 Candidatus Bipolaricaulota bacterium
CCGAAGGAGTCGCAGACCGCCTGAACCGTGCTCTTGACGCCGAGGCTGTCGCCGACGGTTCCTTCAAGCTCCGCGACTCCGCCCGAGGTGCCGAGAAGGGCGGCCAGATGCCCGCCGGCCGACGAGCCCCACGCCCCGATTCGATGGGGATCGATGCTGTAGGTCGCGGCGTGGGCCCGGAGCCAGCGGACCGCCGCCTTGCAGTCGTGGATCTGGGCCGGGAACGGGGCTTGTTGAGCCAACCGGTAGTTCACGCTGGCCACCGCGTACTGCGGCCCGAGAACCGCCGGAGCGTGCGTGGGGCTCTTGTCTCCGCTGATCCATGCGCCGCCGTGGATGTAGACGACGAGCGGCGCGGGCTTCGCCGACGGGGCGTCGGGGAGAACGAGGTCGAGCTTGAGCGAGATGCCGTCGACCACGGCGTATTCGATGTCACGCAGCGTCTCCGCAAGGCAGGCGGCCGAGACCCCGGCCGCGATGAGTGAGAAGAGCACCGCGATCCCGGCGAACGTCTTCGCGGGACAGAGCCCGTCATGCCGCCTCATGGTCTTCCTCCTTAGGCTGTGTGATGCCGCCCCTCTCGACACTCTACACGGCTCGAGAATACCGAGATCGCCGCGGCGAGTCCCAGGAAGAAGAGCCGGGGTGAGCTCGCGCGCACGAGGAGGGGGAGGATACGATCTTCCTCCGCCGAGGAGGGGGTATGAGGCTCCGCGTCGTCAGACTGGGGAAGGAGCACGTCGAAGAGGCCGCAAGCCTCGTGGGCCGACGCTGCGCGGCGTTGCGCGCGAGCGTTCCGTCCCTTCCCCCGGCGTACGACGATCCGGCCACGTTCTCCAGCCGGCTCCTACGGCTGATCGACCGCGGCGCCGGAGTCGCGGCCTTCGAGGGCGAACGCATGGTCGGGCTCCTCGGTGCGTACTCCATCGGCACGCTCTACGGACGTCCGTGCATGCTGTCTCCGGAATGGGGGAACGGCGCAGAACCGACGGTGGCCCGGCACGCCGTGGAGGCGATGTACCGCGAGGTCGCACCGGAGTGGCTGAGCCGGGGAGGCGAGATCCATGCGATCTGCGCACTGGCCCACGACGTCGCGGCTCTCGAAGGATGGGCGTGGGTCGGGTTCGGACGCATGGTCTGCGACGCCCTGCGGTCTCTCGATCCGATCTCGGTCGTTCCCGGCCGATTTCGGGTTCGTCGCGCGGGACCTGAAGACGTCGGAGTGATTCTGCCCCTCGCCCAGGGCCTCCGGGAGCACCTGGCCACTCCGCCGATCTACGTTCTCGACTCGGAGTCGTCCGAGGACCGCGCGGCGTGGGACGCCACGCTGCGCGATCCGACGATGGCCGTCTGGCTCGCCGATCGCGGGGGGACGACGCTCGGGTACCTTCGGCAGGGGCCGGCGACTCGCGACGCCTGTGCCGTCATCGTCGACGAAGGGACGACGAGCATCACCGGCGTGTACGTCGAGCCGACGGCCCGAGGAGACGGTGCTGCAACCGTGCTCTTGGCGCGTGCCGTCGACTGGGGGCGCGAACAAGGCTACGTCCGCTGTTCCGTGGACTTCGAGACGGCGAACGGCCCGGCCGCCCGGTTCTGGATGCGGCACTTCGCCCCCGTCGTCGTCTCGCTCGGTCGGACGCTCGACCCGCGGCTTGTTCGAGCGTAGCAGCTCGAAGCTCCGCAGCCTGAAGTCGGGCTTAGGGTTTGCCGTCCACCGGAACGGGGTACGTTCCCGAGCACTCGGTTACGTAGGCCGTCACGGAGGCGTGAACGGACGCCACGACGTCCGGGTACGACGGCCCCTCCACCGTGAACCGGACGTGCTCGCCAGCGTCGATCTCCGTCACGTCGGTGGTTCCTTCGCCGATTCTCACCCCGTCGGAGTCGTAGAACTTGACTTTGATCGTGACGGAGACCAGCAGGGAGTCGGATCGGTTCTCGACCTCTCCGACCGCCCGCCACGGTGAGCCGCCGGCAATCGATACGTCGCCAATGACGGCCGGAACGGCGATATCGAGGCTCTGTTCCGTGCTCGCCGTGAGCCCGCGGTCGTCGGTCACCGTGAGCCGCACGGTGTACGTCCCCTCTTCTGCGTAAAGGTGGCTGACCCATCCGCCGTAGTCATCCGCCGTCTCGCCGTCGCCGAAGTCCCACGAGTACAGCGTGATCCAGTGATTCCCGATCGTCGATGATGTCGAACTGAACTGCATCTCCAGCAGTCCCTGCCACCCGTTGAGACACGCCGTGAACCCTGCGATCGGCGGGACCACCGGTCCGAAACACCCGCCGACCCCGACAAGAACTGCCGCCACGACGAACACCGCAAGACGTCTCATCGCTTCTCCCCTCCCGCTCCCCGATTCTAGCGTCCCGAGGGGGCGCAAGGACAACTCCGACGCACGCCACACGCCCTCGGCCGCACGGCGCCGCGGGTCTACGTAGGGCGAAGATCCTTTCCCACTTCGTACGCGCGGCCGATCCGGTCGCCCAGCGTCCAGTAGCTGTGGACCTGCTTGCCTTCGCTGGGATCGGGTGCGTAGAAGATCGGCTGGATGCGGGTGACGTCCATGATGCCGTTCGTCATGCAGTCCTCACTCACGTGCACGGAGACGACCTCCCCCAGGAACACCGTGTGCACAGGGCGAATCAAGGTCTCCACCACGCGGCATTCGATGTTCACGGGGCACTCGGCGATCATCGGCGCTGTCTTCGTCTCTCCGTAGAACGTCTCGAACAGCGCTGCTTTGTCGACCGTTCGACCGCTCGCCATCCCACAGAAGTCGAGCTCGCGTACGAGCTTGGCTCCGGGTTGGTTCACGCTGAAGGTCCGGTTCTCGTCGAACCCTCTCCGCGAGTACTGCTGGTGTCCCACCGAGACCGCCATTGTGTCGTAGCACAGCCAGCCGATGAGGCCGATGGCGATGTAGTTCGGCTTCTCGTCGATGTTCACGCCCACGAGCGTAGGAAGGTAAGGAAAGACAAGGTTCTTCATCACCTTGAGGTCGAGCTTGCGTTTCGTCATGGAGCACCTCCGCCCGGATGATACGGCGGGCAGTTTCGCCATCGTCTCCGCTCGAGCGGGAGCAGGCCAGACATGTGAGCCTCTGCGGGGTGCCGCGCTTCGCGGCGCGGAGGTCCGAGATCGCGGACCTCGCGGCCGCGGCTCCTGTATCCTTCGGACAGACGGGACGTGACGGTCCCGCCCGGGAGACACAATGCGCATCTGCCGTGCCCAACGAGAGGACTTGACGCCCTGGCTGGACCTCGCCGCCGAGGTCGAACCGCTGTTTGGGCCGATGGTGGAGGATCCGGTTTTCCGGAGGGCGCTGTCGCGCAACATCGCCCGGGGAACGGCCTACTGCATCCGAGAGGGCGACGGCTCCGCCGGCTCGCGGCTTCTCGCTGGTCTTCTTCTCTCACCGCGACCGCCCGTGTATCGGATCGGTTGGCTGGTCGTTGCGAAGTCGCACCGGCGAAGCGGACTTGGCACAGCGCTCGTCGAGCACGTTGCCCGCGAGATCCCGTCTCCTGCGGAACTCGTCGTGATCACGTTCGGACCCGGAGTCCGGGGCGGCGAGCCGGCACGTCGGTTCTACGTGCGAACGGGATTCACTCCCGCCGAGACTGTCGCGCCGGGGCCGAGCGGGATTCCCCGCCAGGCGTTTCGCCGTCGGATCGACCCCGAAGGCGCTCCCGCCGAGACGCATTCGTTGGCGGTCCACGCACGGGACGAAGCACCTGAGGACTAGACTCGCCCGGCCGGATCGTTCGGCAACCGACTCCTGTTGCGTCGTCTTCCCCGGTGGAGTAGCCTGGCAGCTGCTGACGAGGAGGGACTCATGGGTGGAGCGCAAACACGCACGCAGAGAGAATCGATCGCCATCATCGGCGGAGGCGTCGCGGGGCTCTGCGCCGGCTGCTACGCGCAGATGAACGGGTACAAGGCCACGATCTTCGAGATGCACAACCTCCCGGGCGGCGTGTGCACGGCGTGGCAACGAAACGGATACACGATCGACAGCTGCATCCACTGGCTCGTTGGGACGAGTCCCGCGTCCTCGTACAACAAGCTGTGGCGCGAAGTGGGCGCGCTCAAAGGCCTAACCATCATTGACCAAGACGAGTTCACGCGCGCCGAATTCAAGGGCGGACGCGCGCTTATCTTCTACCGCGACGTCGACCGATTCGAGAAGCACCTTCTTGAGCTCGGGCCCGAGGACGGCAAGGCGATTCGCTCGCTCACAAACGCAATCCGCCGACTCTCCCGCTTCGACATGTCGCCGGAGAAGGCGCCCGAGCTGGCCACGATCGCAGACAAGGTCTCGGGGTTTGCGCGGATCGTGCCCCTGCTGCCGACGTTTGCGAAGTGGGGCCGGATGAGCGTCCAAGACTTCGCGAAGCGCCTCAAGAGCCCTCTTCTGAAGGAAGCGTTCTCGAGCATGGCGAGCGAAGCCGAGTCGTGGCCGATGCTCGGCTTGATCTTCCCCCTCATGTGGCAGGCGACGAAGTCCGCCGGATATCCGCTGGGGGGCTCGCTTCCCTTCGTACGGAACATCGAGAAGCGCTTCCTGGCCCTGGGTGGCGAGATTCGATACTCGGCGCGAGTTGAGAAGATCCTCACGGAGAGCAACCGAGCCGTCGGTGTACGACTCGCGGATGGGAGCGAGCATCGCGCCGACGCCGTCATCTCAGCTGCGGACGGGCATACGACGATCTTCGGCATGCTCGACGGCCGCTACGTGAACAGCGAGGTGCGGAAGCCGTACGAAGGCGGAATGACGCCGTTCCCGCCCCTGCTGTACGTCGCCCTCGGAATCGCCGATCCGCTCGGCAACCTGCCAGAGACGAACTCGGGGATCAGCTTCCCGCTCGACCCGAAGGTCGAGATCGACGGCGAAGTGCGCGGACGGCTCTCGATTCACGTCTATAACTTCGATCGCTCCCTTGCGCCGAAGGGCAAGACCGCAGCCATCGTCATGTTGAGCTCGGATTACGATCGCTGGAAGGCCCTGCGCGAGGATCCGGTCCGCTACCGCGCGGAGAAGGAACTGGCGGCGGAGCGAGTGATCGACGCGCTCGAACAGCGGCTTCCCGGGATCCGCGGCAAGATCGAGATGCGCGATGTCGCGACACCCGTCACGTGGGAGCGCTACACCGGCAACTGGAAAGGGAGCTACGAAGGATGGCTACCGAACGCCAAGTCGCTAGGTGCGGGACTGCCGAAGACGCTCCCCGGGCTCGCCAACTTCTACATGGTCGGCCAGTGGATCGCCCCAGGCGGCGGCTTACCGCCGGCCGTGTCGACAGGGCGGCACGTCGTGCAGATCCTCTGCAAGGAGGACGGGAAGACGTTCTCCACATCGGAAGCGTAGCCGCTACCCCAGCGCGACGTCGAGGACCATCATCACGGCGAATCCGAGCATCGCGCCGAACGTGGCGATGTGGGTGTTCTGCTCCCGTTGGGCCTCTGGAATCAGTTCTTCGACCACGACGTAGATCATCGCGCCCGCGGCGAACCCAAGCGCGTACGGAAGCACCGGCCGGGCGAGGACGACCGTCGCCGCGCCGAGCACGCCGGCGATCGGCTCAACGACTCCCGACAGCTGGCCGTACCAGAAGCTCTTGAATCGCCCGAGCCCTTCGCGTCGAAGCGGCACCGACACCGCGGCGCCCTCCGGGAAGTTCTGGATCCCGATGCCGAGGGCGAGCGCGACCGCCCCGGCGAGCGAGGCGCCCGGAAGGGCCGCGGCCAGAGCGCCGAACGCCACGCCGACGGCGAGCCCCTCCGGGATGTTGTGCAACGTGATCGCGAGGACGAGGAGGACGCTGCGACGCCACGGCGTCTTGATACCTTCCGCCTCCTCGATCGGGAACCCGATGTGGAGGTGCGGAAGGATTCGGTCGATGGCCCACAAGAACGCTCCTCCGGCGAGGAATCCGACGACCGGGGGGAGGAAGCTCGGCAGGCCCGAGTCCGCCGAGAGCTTGATCGCCGGCGCGAGGAGCGACCAGAAGCTGGCAGCGATCATCACTCCGGCGGCGAACCCGAGCATGGCGTCGAGAACCCGCCGCTCGATCTCCCGAAAGAAGAAGACGAGCGAGGCGCCGAGCGCCGTCACGAACCACGTGAAGACCGTGGCGAGGAACGCCTGAAGCATTGGGGACATCTGGGAGAACCCGTCGAGCATGGAGCCTCCTCTCGCGCCGACCTGCGCGGGACGACCACCAGACTAGCGGGACGAGAGGAGTATGTCGAGGAACGGGTTCGCAGCGCCGATCACGGGACAGGGTCAGCCAGTCCCGTCGTCCGGCGAGCGATGGAGAGGACCGCGAACGCGTACAAGGCGAAAGCCGCGAGCACGGCGCCGAATGCAGCGCCGACCGGGATGGAGGTGAGCGGCAGCCGGCCGAGCGCAGTGACGATCCACGTCATCGCCGTGAGGAGCGCTCCGAACACACGCGCGAACAGGGAGAAGAGAGGCGTAGCCGAGAGGAAGACGGTGACGACGCCGGCCCAGAGAGCCAGCGTCGCCAAGGGAACGACCAGGAGATTCGCGAGAAGTCCGAGGGGGTAGAGCATCCCGAACTGCCACGCGAGAAACGGCGCCGTCCCTGCCTGAGCGGCCAACGAGACCGCCACAAGGTCGGACCCATACGCCGCGGCTCTCCGAAGAAGGTCGTGCCACGAGCGTTTGCCTGCCGATCTCGAGGACTCGGAGGAGAGAGCGGCCCACGCGAGGATCGCGGCCGTGGCGCCGAAGCTCAGCTGGAACCCGACGTCGAAGATGGCCGTCGGGCGGATGGCAAGGATCACGAGGCCGGCGGCTGCGAGTCCGTGACTCAGGTGAACCGAGCGGCGAAGCACGAAACCAAGGTCGGCGAGAACGCTCCCGAGAGCAAGAAACCCAAACATGATGGCGGCGCGAACAAGGCTTACCGGGAGCCCCACGAGCCAGAGGATGGCGAGAACGCTCACTCCAACGAGTGGGTACGCCGCAGCGGGCCGCAGACCGATGAAGCGAAGCACGAACCAGACTCCGGCGAGGAGGATCGCGAGGTTCATTCCCGAGATGGCGAGGACGTGAGAAAGCCCCGTGCGGCGAAACGCATCCGACACCTCGTCCGAAAGCGCGGCCGTCTCTCCGAAGAGAAGGCCGCGGGCGAGCGCGGCGTTCTCGGCGGAGAGGGCGCCGTCCAGCCGACGGAGCAAGCGGTCGCGGACGGCGTTCCCCGCGCGAAAGACGGAGCTTACACCCTGTCCCAGGCGCAGAACTCCCAGGACCCCGTCAACGCTCATCACGGCGAAGACGCCCTGCTCGGCGAGGTAGGCGCGGTAGTCGAAGTCCTCGAACTGCGGTGGGGCCTTGACGGAGCCGCGCAGTCGGAGCCGGTCGCCATAGAGCACGCTCGCGGGTGCGCCCTCGTCCCAGAAGAGCGTGACCCGAAGGCGCGCGGGGAGGTTGTCCGGGGCGAACGTGAAACTGGACCTCCCCTGCTGCGAGTCGGGGTACGAGACGACGATTCCTGTGACTTCTTGGAGCGACGAAGCCCGATCGTAGAGGCGGTCGTACGACCGTTCGACGCTCTCGGCGCGGAGCGCGCCGAGGGTACCGACAGCGAGCCAGAGGACGACAATGGACTCGCGCTTGAACCTGGCAAGAGTCACGAACAGGAGCATCGCACTCGCCGCGAGCCCGAGCAGCGCGGCGGAACTCAGAGCGAACGGCGCGAGTCGCTCGAACGCGATTCCTGTGGCGAAGGCCGTACCTATGTGTATAAGAGAAGGGCTCATCTTGCCTTAGATGATACACGTTCCCCAGGCATTGTCTCTTTGCGCTTCGGCTTGACGCGTGTACGTGCCGTCGCTGAGCAGCGCGGCTGGCTGCTGGCCGAGAAGAACGGTCCAGTGCTAGACTGCCCGCAAGGCAAGCCGTGCGTGGGGAGGGCGACATGCGGAGCCTGGGGTGTATTGCGCTTGTGCTGGCAGCCGGACTGATGGCGGCTCTTGCAGGAGCGGCCGACGAGGAGTGGATTGACTGCGAAGGGCCGGGGGGACCCTATCGGACCACGAAAACGACCCCTTGCTCGACGTATTCCCTGACTCCCGAGGATGAGGCGCGCGCCAAGTGGGACTGGCTGGAGAGAGACGCCGCACGGGCCCGACGGTTCATCGACCGGGATCTCGCGATTCCCGAGGATCCGGACGAGTTCGGACCCCTGTACGGTCTTGCTGCATGGGCCTGCGCACACGGGTATACCGCCGTCAACGTCTGCAATGGTGGCTACTGGGAATTCGCGGAGGACGTCGGATACGGGTACCGGATCATGGTCTGGATCGAGATGGACAACGTGATCGAGGGACGAGTGTGGCACCTGACGAACACGACCGCGGAGCGGCAGGTCCTCCTTGAACGCGGTGTCACGTTGTTCAACGGCGAAAGGGTCGACGTCTATCTCTACTTCGTGAGCGGAATGAACATCGATTCGAATACGTACAAGGGCGCTCCGAAGGGCTTCGAGGAGAGCTTCACCCCGCAACTTGCCACGCGGGCGCAGGCCGCGCTCGACAACGCCATGACCTACTGCCGCGACTACCGTGAGGCGTTTCGTCAAGCGCTTGAGACGCTCGTCGCAGGCGGGACGCTGCCAGAGTCGAAGAAGCAACAAGAGAAGCCTGAGAACGAGACCGCGACGCTCGCCGTCCGCGCCAGCGCCGAAGGGCATCTTACGGCCTCGACCGGGCTCGACATCGCCCCGAGTGCGTTCAGCCGCCTCCTCGTGTCCGGCACCGTTGCCGACGACCTTGGAAAGCCGATCGCGGGGGCCAGAGTGCGCCTTGTTCCCGGCGACCGAGACGTTGAGGCCGACGCCGGCGGAGCGTTCCGCGTTGAGGTGGCGGGCGCCGGGTCGGGATCCGCGACGCGAACCGTCACGCTGCGGCTCGTTCGCCCACGGATCGAGGTTCACGGTGACCCAGACCCGGACGGTGACGTCGAGTTCCTCGGTGTGGCCGCCGACGGGGTGTCGACACTGGCCCTCTCAATCACGGCCGTGGGGGTTCGGCCCGAGACGGTGGCGGTGCGCCCGCCCCGCCTGGGCGAACTGGCGGCACAATCCCCACTCGGCTTCGTGCTCGTCCTGGACTCGTCGGGTCGAGGACATCTTGACTACAAGCCGCCCGCCTATCTTGACGCGAAGGATCTGGAGAGGTCGCTCCCGGTCCACCGTTACGAGGGCGCATCGCCGGTGTGGGCCGCCGTCGTTCCGCTCGAGTTCGAGTACGAGGACACCGAAGGGAATCCCGGTCGCGTCAACGTCGAGGTCCTTGTCGTTCGGCCTCCCGTCATGCTTATCCACGGCTTCCTCGGCGGCGCGGAGACCTGGGCTCGGTTCGCCGGTCATCTGCGCGAGCACAGATTCGACAGCGTTGTGAGCGAGTACTTCACGCGAGGGAAGAAGGACGATTCAATTCCGGCGCAGTCGAGGCTGCTCGGGGAGTACATCGAAGGGCAGGTCCGCGACTACGCTCGTGCAGGGATCGTGCTCGGCCGGGTCGACATCGTGGCGCACAGCATGGGAGGCGTCATCTCGCGCTACTACGCCGAGAAGATGGACGCGACAAACGAGCGCAAGCTCTTGATGGTGGGGACCCCGAACCACGGGGTATCGTACCTCTCGACTCAAGTTGGGGCGGTCGGCTCGTCGTGGCTTGAGCAGCACGGCGCGGCCGGGGACCAACTCTACTCCGGCTCGACGTTCCTCGCCGATCTCAACGCCGGCGAAGCCGCGGGCAGTCATCTGGCGGAGAGTGTGCAGTACGCGAACCTCATCGGCCTGCGGCCGTCGGTCGCGTCGGCCTTCGGAGTGGGCGGCACTGCGCCGACGGATGGCGTCGTGGACGCGGCGTCCGCTCATCTGAACGGGGTGCTCGAGTGGAAGTTCCCGGGTATGACGCACTCGACAATGCTAGAGAGTCTGGCCCCGTCGATCACGGAAGCGCTTGCGGTGTGGACGAAGCTGCGGAGCCTCCTGCTCGAGGACATCCCCAGAGCGCCTCTCGACAACGCGAGGGTTGAGCTGAGACGGTCGGCGGGACGCGTTGAGGTCGCGCGCGGAGTGGAAGCGAAGTCGTGGAGCCGCGTCAAGGGTGACTCTCAGGCTCTCGGGACGGCGATCCCCGTTCGCACCGGCCGCGACGGACGGGTCGTCATCGGCTTGTACCTAGGCGACGTCCTCTGGGGCACGATTCAGCTTCTCGAGGAGACCGAGGTCACCGTCCTGTATGCGTCGCCGGAGCGCGTGCACGTCTACGTCGCCTCCGGCACGGCACGGCTCACGACGCCGTCAGGTGCAGGCCACTTCGAGGCGCTGCTCGGCGCCGAGGGCCGCGGGCACTGGTATGAGATCCGCCCCCGGGTGGTCGTTCGGTCGCTCGGAACCGACTGCGCCGTCTCTGTGGGCAAGGAGATCTCCGTCGACGTGCTTGAGGGCGCCGTGTCGCTCGAATCGGCCGACGACAGCGCCGGGGCCTGGGGCGTGACGGCGGGGCAGAGGGTTGATGTCAGCCGGTCCGGCGAGATCCGAAGCAGCGAGTTCTCCGAGCGCCCACCGTGGACCGAGACGTCGGCGCCGCCGCGCGGTCGCGGTTTCTCGTGGTGGGGCGCGTTCTGGATCCTCCTCGGGCTGGCTGTGACGGGCGTGCTTGTTGCGGCCGCGCTGGGGTACTAGTCGTCGTACGGCCTGGCCCGCAGGCTGCGCGTGGCGCGGTGCTTTCTCGCGGCAAGCCGCCACATGATGTTCCCGCCGAGTCGGTAAAGCCACGCGGGCATGGCCTTCCGGAGCACGGGCTGGGGAATGGCAGTCCCGTTCGCGATCGCCTCGGCGATGGGGGCAAGCGCCCTCGCGACATCCTTGTGCTGCCACTCCGCGGCGCCGAGACCTACTCCGCCAAGCCACGTCCATCCGGCTTCGACGGCGAACTGCTCGGCGATGGCGAGGGCGGTTGCATTCTGTTCCTTCTCCGGGAATCCGCACTGGATGACGACGAATAGGCGAGCCCGGCCGGCTCCGATGCGTTGCTCGGCAATCCGCTCGAGGAGGGCGATCACCGGGGCGGGGAATGAGTCAACGTAGAGCGGGAGCGAGAGAACGACCGTATCGGCCGCTCCGATCGTAGCGAGGGCCGAGTCGAGCTCCGTCGGAGACGTCACGGCGGCGTGAGCGTGGAGCTTCTCCGTCACGAAGCCGTGCTCCTTCAAGATGTCGAGGATCCCGCTTCCCAAACCATCCGACGTGCTGTGGCCGACTCCCCGCGGGCTCCCGACAAGCAAGAGCGCTCTTCTCTCACCCATCACGCCACCGCCTTCACGAGCGCGGATACCGTCGCCGCGACGTCGGACGTCGGAGTGATGACGGCGGCGGCCATGCGTGGCGTCCGCAGGTTCAGGGCGTTGCGCTCGACCAGGGTCTTGAAGATGGCCTCGGCCTTGCGGTCCGGCCGCGGGAGAATCCCAAGCCCGACGAGGCGCGGCGGCTTCCGATAGCGCCGCTGGTGGTGCGTCTCTCCGCTGACGCGTGCGAAGAACGGGGAGATGTTCGGGATCATGCGGTCGAGGGCCTTCTTGAGCTCGGACGAGACGCCGCCGAACGTCACGGGCGTCAGGTAGACGAGGAGGTCCGAGCGCGCGATGGCCCTTGCGACCCCGCGCCCCTCGTCGTCGATGACGCACTCCCCGGCGGTCTTGACCCAACAGCCGAAACAGCCGCGGCACGGGGCGATCGTCCTCTCTCGCAGCGTGATGACCTCCGTCGTGTGTCCCGCTTCCGCCAAGGCCTGTTGGAGCGCAACGAGGGCGTCACGGCACTCCGTACCTCGAGACCCGTCAAGCACAAGCGTATCCATGGTGCGAACATCGTACTGCCGTCGCTCGGCGTGGGCTACGGCAGCCCCCACAGGCGGATCCAGCCCTTGCCGGTTCTCACCTCGTATCCGCCGCTGCCGCTGGCGATACGAGTTCCGTCGGGCGAGAACGCCACCGACCAGATGTCGAGACCACTGCTCGACAGCGTGGCGAGAAGGCCGCCGGTTGAGGGATCCCACAAGAGGAGCTTTCCTCCCGCGCCCGATGTGGCCAGGATGGCGCCGTCGGGAGACCAGGACACGCCACGCGTCCACGAGCGCCCCACCTGGAGGCTCCGCAATTCCGTCTGGGCCATGGGGTCCCAGAGGCGCACGAAGCCGTCCTGACCGGCGGCGGCGATCAGGCTGCCGTCGGGCGACCACGCGACGCCGTTGATGTCGTTTCGCGCTCGAGTTGCGGCCCGTAGGGTAGTGAGCGGGGCGCCGCTCCTCGGATCCCACACGCGAAGCGCGTAGTCGAGCCCGCCCGAGGCGAGCCGTGTCCCGTCGGGCGACCACGCCATCGCGACAATCTCGGTCGAAAGCCCACCTTCAACATGCCCGGGCCATTGGAGAATGACGTGGAGGTCAGCGGAGTCAAGGACGAGGATCGTCCCATTCCCTTCTCCCACGGCGATCCGGGTTCCGTCAGGCGACCACGCTGTGCAAAGCGTGCAGGGCGCGGGGAGCTCGAGCTCGGCGAGCTTGTCTCCCGTGGCCGCGTTCCACACGCAGACCATGCTGCCGCAGCGCACGGAGGCAATGCGCGTTCCGTCGGGGGACCACGACACGCCCCACCGGCTTACGTTGCCTTGCTCCAACGTGAGGAGTGCCGATGCCGTCTCTGGGTTCCAGACGCGGACGGTCCCGTCGGAGCTGGCCGAAGCAAGCCGCGTTCCGTCGGGCGACCAGGCGACCGAGTAGACGGCGCCCTGGTGACCGGCAAGCTGAGCCAGCTCGGCGACCCGGCTCGCCTGCTCGGGGCGGATCGGAGGCGGCGCCTCGGCGGAGATGCAGGACATGCCCGACAGCAGAGTGACGAGGATCGCGGACCTGCACACGACACGGCGAGACTCTCGACCCATGCGCCTCCTTCGACTCCCTTTGGAGTCGCCATGCTTCTGTCGCGGCCCGAACCGCTCCGCGCGAAGAGGCTCTGCCCGTCCCGTCGCAGCGCGAGGTTCTACTCGGACGCCCTCTGTCGCGCAAGAAGGTCCTGCCTAGCGGCGATCCCCTCTCGCGCGCCGGCTGCTCGTTGCAGTTCACAATCCGGCAGGGGAGAATGCCCGATCGACCTCGCGGGAGGGGAACGAATCGGCGATGGCGCTCCGGATGAGGCACTACCACGACGAATTGGACTACTGGCGGATTCGCGGCTTCCTGCGGAAGCTCTTTCGAGTCGACGATCGACCGGGTGGAAACTGGCACGTCGCCTTGTTCGACTACTGGCGCTGGCACTGGCTGGAGAACGTCGTCGCGCGAACGCCCGACGAGCTCTGCCTCTGGGAGGCGAGTGACGGCACGTTGGCGGCGGTTCTGAATCAGGGTGACCCCGGGGTCTGCCACCTGCACGTCGATCCGGCCCACCGCAGCGAAGCCCTTGAGGACGAGATGATCGCCGTCGCCGAGCGCGAGTACACGGCTCTGAGTCAGACGGGCGGCCACGTAGTCTGCGTCTGGTCGATGGAGGACGACGAGCTTCGAAACCGTGTCCTCGCCCGTCGTGGCTACCTGACGTTCGAGAGCGAGCACTCGATCGAGCACCATGGTCGGCGATCGCTGGCCGACCCGATTCCTCCAGCGCCCCTGCCGGAAGGGTTTGCGATTCGCTCGATGGGCGACGTGGACGAGCATCCGCGGCGGAGCCTTTGCTCGTGGCGGTCGTTCCATCCTGACGAGCCGGAGGACGGGTGCGATCGGACGGGATCCTGGTACCGAAACCTCCAGCGAGCCCCGCTGTACCGCCGCGACCTCGATGTCGTCGCCGTTGCGCCGAACGGCGACCTTGCGTCGTTCGCCCTGTGCTACCTCGACGACGGCTCGCGCACCGGCGTGTTTGTCCTCGACGGCACGGCGCACGAGCACCAGCGGCGCGGGCTCGGGAAGGCGGTCATGACCGAGGCGCTCCGACGACTCCGGGACCGCGGGGCGACGACCGCCTACGTGTCGTGGTACGAAGCGCCGGCGGGTGCGTTGTACGAGTCGGTGGGTTTCGTCGACGAACGCCGCGGTCGCGCCTGGCTGCGACGACTCTAGCGGAGGCGTTGGGCCGCCTACCGCAGCCCGTGTACGGCCTTCTCGATCCGCTTCCTCAGTTTCTCGTAGGACAAGGGCGGGCCGTTGCGCACCTCGCGGCCGTCGATATAGATTGCATCGAGGATCCCCCACTCTCGCGCCGTCGCCATGTTCTTGGTGTCGACGACCCGGTAGACGACGGGGCTGCCGATTTCGGCGCACGCCCGCCGCGCCCGCTCGTGCCCGACGTTCCCGGCGCGGCACTGGCCGTGGAGAAAGCTTGTCACCGTGACCTGGCCCGGGATTCGCTCGGGGGTCTTTCTGGGGAGGACGAAGCGCGGCTCGGGCGCGCCAGGGGCGAAGGGCTTCCACATCAGCGCGGCCATTCCCGAGCGATCGACCTTTCGATACCCGCGCTTGCGGAACCACGATGCCTTCATCCAGAAGGGGAGGACGAGGCCCCACGCCGCCATGCCTGTTGCGCCGAGGGTCTTTGCGTCCGCCTCGGCGGCCTCGAGGAGCGCAGTCCCGGTCCCCTTTCCTTGGTGATTTCCGCGGTCGTCGCGGAAGGCGACGACCCAGACGCAGTAGACGAAGTAGGCCCCGGGAGCTCCATCAAGGAGCGTCTCGGTCGCCGGCACGTACTGGATCATCCCGACCGGGACCTCCTGGTCGGTGACGGCGAGCTTGGCGCGCAGGCCGCGCCCTTTCATGACGTGAATCCACTCGGCGCGCAGACTCCCCGCTTCCCTCGCCTCCGGCAGTCGGTCCTCCAGGCACGACGCGAAGATCGACTCGTACTCCGGTGAAAGGTCGACGATGCGCATGTTCTGCCCCTCCTTGGCCGTCCTGCGGTGTTCGGGATGACGTGCTCCCGCTCGCCGGCAGTGTAGCGCGTTGGGTACGACGGACGCGAAAGCCGGCGCATCGCAACGGCGCCCGGAGGTTCTGACGGCGGCGCCTTCGAGGGACTTCGTGCGCGAGTGCGCCGAACACGCGGTCGCCGTCGGAGAGGGCGACTTGGAGTTGGGCCGGCCGAGGCCGCGGGCGGTGAAGGTTGGAGCAGGCGAGTCGGCGCGGTCCGCGATGATCCCCTAGTGCCTGCGCCCCTTGGGCCTTCCCTGGTACGGCCTCTTCTTGGCCCCGGTCCGCTTCGGGTTGCAGTCGGGGCAGTAGACAGGACGAGCTGAGCTCAGCGGCTCGAAGGGGAGTTCCTCCACCGGTTTGCCGCATTCGACGCACTTCAGGTTGTAGACGCGGACGTCGTACATCTTTCGGCCTGTTGCGGCCATGGGCCTCCCTCTGGATCTCGTGTGCATGCCTGAGTGATCGGCGCGACGCCGGACGCCTGCACGTCGCCCAGCCCGATCCCGCGCGAAGCCGGATCCCTGGTCCTGCTCTGGAAGTCTGAACCCGGGGTCGCGGTTCCCGCGGCCCTCGGAGATGTCGCGATCGACGCGCCCGTCGCGCGGATGCGTCCGCACCCAGCAACAAACACAGGGCAAGCTCCCGGTCTCGTGTTCGCCCCGGGGCCTTTCAGAAGCCACGTTCGAAGAGCGAATGGCAACGAGCAAGCGTAGCGCGGTCTCGCCGAGAACACAAGAATGCGCGTTGGGCATCTGCGGGGTGAAAGGCCGTATCGAAGGGGAGCGCCGCATGGCGCCCGACGCCGTGGGCTTCCCTACAACGCCTTCAGGATCTCGGTCAGCAGGTCGGTCGCGAAGCCGAGGAACGTGAAACCCTCCCAACCGTGCTCGGGCGTCCCGAGCGCGTGGTGGGTGAGTCCCCAGGCGACGACGTGCAGCTGGACAACGAGCACCATGTCGTCCAGGCGACGGCGGTGTTCGGGCCTCTCCTCGCCGAAGTACTCGTCGAGGATTGCGTGGCGGTGCGCGTCGGACAAGGGCGCCGTCTCGTCGCAGGAAACGAGGAGGGTCGCGAGATCGAAGAAGATGTCGCCCATTCCGGCGAACTCCCAGTCGATGAGTCGAATCGGATCCGCGTCGAGGAGGTTCCCGGCGAACAGGTCGTTGTGGCACAGGGCGAGATACGGCGGGACGAGCGGCCCGCGTGCCGCCTCGATCTCATCGAGCCGGCAGAGAACCGTCGCGCTTCCCGCCGGCAGCGCGACGCCGGCCTTGACGGTGCGCTCGAAGCTTGCGCGGATGCGCGCGAACGGGTCGAACGAGTGCTCTATGGGCGGAAGAGCGTGCACGCGCCGCACGACGCGGACCACGGAGCGCAGGGTGACGAGCTCGCGGAACCGATCGGGCGTTTCGCTGAACGGCTGTGCAGCGATCGGCCTCGCGATCAGGTGTCCCTCGGGGAGGATGTAGCGGATGACCTCCGGTCCGAGGTTCGCGGCGCGCGCGAGGCGGAGCGCCTTCGCCTCGGCTTCGCGGCTGATTCCAAGGCGTTCGGCACGGGGGCTCGCGAGGCGCACGATGTACTCGTCTTGGCCTAGGACGACGCGGAAGTTGCGGTTGGAGAGGCCGCGGAGAGGTTCGATGCGATCCGGTTCGCGGAACTCGCCGACCTGCGACAGGAGATCACGCAACAACTGCAAGGGTTCCTCCCTCGATGGGGAACTGACCCGGAAGACGTAGAGATAGGCAAGACTTGGACGAGCGCCCCCTCATGACCGCGCCGCCTCAAAGGGTACGGGCCGTCTTGGCGAAAAACAACGGACGGAAGGCTCGCGCCGAACGGTCGACTTCCCTTCTCCCTTCTTGGGCGCGGCAGTATCCTGGAAGGGCCTTCCGACGAGCACGAGGACGTCGGATTGGGCATCGGAGGCACGATGGTGTCGAGAAGCTGCCGCGCGGGCCTCGTCGTCGCAATTCTGTCGTTCGGGATCGCGGCGCCGTGCGTCGCGCGCACGCTGGAAGTTCCCGGAGGGTACGCGTCGATCGCCGCAGCGGTCGCCGTCGCGGTTGCGGGCGACGAAGTCGTCGTCGCGCCGGGAACCTACAGCGAGAACTTCGTCATTGCGACCAGTATTGCCGTTCGAGGCGGAGGGCCCGACCGCGCCTCGACGACAATCCAAAGCGGGAACCCTGAGGCTCCGGCGATTGTCGTGTACCTTGCGGCCGGCGAGACCCGGCTTGAGAACCTCTCATTTGTGACGTCGGGTTCCGCCAGCGGCATTGAGATCGTAGGGAGCGCCGCGGGTGCGCTGAGAGTGGTCAATTGCGCCTTCAGCGTGGGGCCCGAGTCGGTGGGGATTACGGTTCTAGGCGGGACGCTCGTTGCCGAGTCGTCTCTATTCCGCGGTCCGGATGCGGCCGCTCAGGGTCCCGTAGGGACCGGCGGAGTCCGCGTCGGCTTCGGCGGGGCGGCGACGATTCGCAACTGCGACTTCGCCTACTTCGCGGACGCGATCCAG
>JBFYQP010000019.1:0-5799 GCA_041302745.1 Candidatus Bipolaricaulota bacterium
GCCGAGAGACGCACGACGGAGGAAAGCGTTCGGAGCGACTCTGAACCGCCCCGGGCGGCGCCGCCGTGATGGGAGAGCGGCAGGAACGGAGCATCTTGGGGCGTACCTCCTCCCCACGTGACAGGTGCTAGACTGGCGCCTGTGCTTGGTGCGCCTCCGGGCGATCTTGGTGCCGGGGCGTCAGCCGGACATCGTTGCGAGCGTGAGAGGAGAAGCCTTGCCCAAAGTGAGAATCACCGTAGTGAAGCGAACGGCCCACATGGACCTGCTCGAGAAGCACCTGAAGCGGGACGAGTTTCCCCAGGGCTACGGCCCCTGCGAACTCCTGACGGAGGGGCAGACGTTCGTCATCGAGGGAGCTTTGCCGAAGAAGCCTGACGACTTCCCATGCGGAGACGCTTGGTGCGACATCCAGCGGAACCTCGCGTCGGTCATGTACGGAGGGGATTTGCCCTGGGTTAAGCAGCGGGGGACAGCGTTTGCCTCCTGTTGTGACGGCATGCGGCCGGTGTCGTTCAAGATCGAACGGATCGACGAGTAGACTGGCCGGCTGCTTCTCGCGCGGCCTTCGGCTGCGCTACGGCGGGCAGCCCATGGCCAGAGAGACCTCTTGAGCCCCCGCGACGATCGCCGCGGCGAATCGGTCCAGGGGCTCATGCTCAAGGCGCGAGCTGATGAACGAGGCGGAGATGGCGACCATCACCGCCTTGCGGAAGTCGAAGACCGGCGCCGCGACGCAGGAGTTGCCGACGTGGAACTCCTGCAGATCCACGGCGTACCCTCGCTCCCGGACCAAGGGCAACTCCTCGTTGAGAACCGCCGGGCTCGTGATCGTCCACGGAGTCACAGCCGTGAGGACCGAGCGCCGGCAGATCTGCTTCGCCAGACCGGGGTCGTAGGCAAGGAAGACCTTACCCAGCGCCGTGCAGTGTAGGGGGACAAGGCGGCCGATCACGGACTTGATGATCACCGTAGGCGCTGCTTCCTCGCGGTCCAGGTACAGGACTCTCTTGTCGTGGAGAACGGCGAGGTGCACGTTGGCGTCCAGCTCTCGTGCCAGGCGCTTCAGCACGGGCCGAGCCTGCTCGCGGACGTCGAGCCCCGAGAGAACGCAGTTCGCATGGACCAGAATCCTCAGGCCAAGGCGGTACCGCTTCGTCGAGGGATCACGGTCTACATAGCCGAACCGCTCCAGCGTGTGCATGATGCTGTAGATGCTTCCGGGTGCGGTTCCCATGCGCTCCGCAAGCTCGGTCAACGACAGCTCGTGCTCCTCCCCGTCGAAACAACCCAACAGGGTCAGGGCCTTCGCAAGCGATGTGTTCAGATACTGCTCTCTTCGTTTCACGGGTCCTATGCACTCCGTCATCTGCGTGGATCATACCGCCCGCCCAGCAGGGCACGCCAGGCTACGCGCGGGTCCGCGTCGTCGCGCGGATGCGAGAGAAGAAGGCCTCCATCCTTCGAACCGCCTCCTGCAGGTTTTCGGCGGAGTTCGCGAAGCAGAGGCGGATGTACCCTTCGCCCTCCGGGCCGAACGCCGTGCCTGGCGCGACGGCTACCCGACCCTCCACCAACAGGCGCTTGGCGAGCTCCAGCGCCGGCATCCCAAAGGCCTCCACGGCGACGAAGAGGTAGAACGCGCCTCCCGTCTTCCGCACCCTGAGTCCTGGAATCTTGGAGAGCCCCGCCGCCAAGAGGTTCCTGCGGCGCTCGTACTCACGGACCATCGTCTCCGTCGTTGCCGCCGGGACGTCGAATGAGGCGAGCGCGGCCGCCTGAGAGATCGAGCTCGTACATGCGGACGTGTGCTCGTGGAACTTCGCGGCCCTCTCGGCGAGCGGGCGCGGCGCAGCCAGGAACCCGACACGCCAGCCCGTCATGGCGTGCGACTTAGAGAAGGTCCGCAGGATCACCGTCCGCTCCTTCATCCCCTCGAGCGAGGCGATGCTGCGGAAGCGCCGATCGTCGAACGTGAGGCTCGCGTAGGCTTCGTCGGAGAACACGACCAGGTCGCGGTCTCTTGCCACGTCGGAGACGGCGCGAAGGCGCGCGTCATCGAGGACGGCGCCTGTCGGGTTGTGGGGTGAGTTGAGGATGAGGATCTTCGTCTTCGGGGACACGGCATCTCGCACGGCCCCGGGATCGAGCTCGAAGCCCTGCGACTCCTCAAGTCGCACGCGTTTCATGACGCCGCCGGACAAGAGGATGTGTGCCTCGTAGTTCGGCCAGGCGGGCGATGGCACAATCACCTCGCCCCCGGGATCGAGAGTGACGAGCATGGCCAAGAGAAGCGCCTCCATCCCGCCGGCCGTCACCACCACTTCGGCGGGGTCGAACGGGATCCCGAGCTCGCGAGTCAGTCCATCGGCGATGCGGCTTCGGAGTTCGGGAATCCCGGCGCTTGACGTGTAGTGGGTCATGCCTGCGCTGGCGGCGCGGAACGAGGTGTCGACGATGCTCCGCGGCGTGTCGAAGTCGGGCTCGCCGATCTCGAGGTGGATCACGCCCTCCATCGTCCCGGCGAGGTCGAAGATCTCGCGGATTCCTGAGTAGGGGAGCGTTCTCGCGCGCTCCGATAGAAGGGGTCTCATGATCGGCTCCCTCCGAATCCGTAGGTCGTCTGGACCGCGCGGGCCGCACGGGTGACGTCGACCTTCGCCCCGAGATCTACGAGAGCCATTCCCAAGGCGAAGACCGCGTACAGGACTTTGGAGAAGCGCGCGGCCTCGCCCATCGTGCCGACGCGAACGTAGCTTCGACCGACTTCCTTCTTGTACACATCCCACGACGCCATGTTGCCGTCGCCGAGGATGACCCCGTAGTGGTCGTAGAGGTGGCGGCGAATCTGGTAGTCGCCGATCCCATCGGGAAGGAGGATCGCCGTCACGGCGTGGTCGGCGTATCGCTCCTCCCGGCATAGATAGTCCAGGTTCATCGCCTTGACGGCGGCGCGCACGGCGCGGCCGGCCGTCTCGTGTCGCGCGATGCAGGGCGCGAGTCCCTCCTCCTTCATCGCGACCAGCGAGGCCCAGATCCCTTGCATCAAGACGAAGGACGGCGACGCTGGGTGCGGCGCCTCTCGGAGTGAGAACTCCACCTGGTTCTTGCCGGCGGCCCAGTTCTGGCTCTCCGCGGAGACCATCGTCAGATAGTCCTGACAGGCCCTCAGGTTCATGTAGAAGCCGCGGATCCTGGTCTTGCGCGCGTCCATGGCCTTCCATGCTCGCGGGCTGACGGACACGAACGTATTCCCTTGGGGAGCGCCAAGGCACTTCTGGCCGTTCACGATGCAAAGGTCGATGCCCCACTCGTCCACGTGCAGCTCCTCGCTGCCGAAGGAGGAGATTGCGTCGACCAGGAAGAGCACGCCGTGCTTGCGGGCCACCGCGGCCAACTCCTCGATAGGGTTGGTGATCCCGACGCTGGTCTCGCCGTGAACCACGCCGACTCCCTTGATGGAGGGATCCTTAGCCAGAGCGTCCGCGACGACCTCTGGACTCACGGGATGACCGATCGGGAAAGGTAAGCGCACCGCCACGCCCCCTGCCGCCTCGACCATGCAGCTCATGATCTCGCCGAACATCCCGTTTCGGGCGACGAGGAAGCGATCCCCGGGCTCGAGGATGGAGTTCAGCGACGCCTCGACGCCGGAGGTTCCGGTCCCGAACACGATGATGACGTCGTTCTGGGTGCCGAGGAACTCCTTCCACAGAGAGAGGGCCTCGCGCTCCATCTCCCAGAGCGGCGGGTAGTAGATCGGGATCACGTCCCTCCCGATGGTGCGCTTGCACGCGGGCGTCAACTCCGTTTGCCCGCAGCTCATGTTGAAGTGCTCCTGGATCACGCTCGCCTCCTCGGGTTCGTCGGGCTTGGCGCACTCCGGTTCTTTGCCCTATGCAAAGACCTGGAGATCGGCGTCCTAGACTAAGCCAATCCGGCACGGGCTGCAAGAGGCGATGTAGCGATGGGGGCCAGCGTTGACGAATCTTCGGAGGGTGTCACGATGAGAGAAGTGGAGTTTGTATAGGGCTAAACGATGTTGCTTGACAAGGTGGACTCGATCACTACAATGGCGATGCCGTGAGCACAATCCTAGTGTCTTCGGACGCCGGAAATCTGCGCAGAGGGCCGCATCGGCGTCTTAGCTCGTTGCCGGGGACGGGGCAGCGGAACGCGGCGTGTCTTTCCACCCGTGGGGCCGTTCCAAGGCCTGTTGACTCCGGCACGCGGACCTGTGGGGCTGCCGTGCTCGGTGCTTCCAACACCGCTCGGACCGTCGCGGGCCCATCGTCCTCTCGCCCGCCTTTCAAGACTGCGGTTGGGTTCTGTTCGAACCGATTCGCGATGGATGAGGAGGTGGTCGTCGCCGTTCTGATTCCGCGCGTGGAGGCCGTGGCTTGGTGAAAGGACACAGAGATCAAGGAGGAGTGATGCGCAAGCTCGTTTTCGTGCTCGCAGCGGTGGCCGGCCTCAGCATTCTGGGCCTGGCTGCAGACCCGGGCATCCTGACGGTTGTCATGACGACCGATCCCCCGAACATCGACCCTGCAGTCGTCACAGACTACGAAGCGGGGATCGTGACCTACAACGTGTATGAGGGGCTTCTCGACTACGACCTGAACGACTACAGCATCAAGCCCGCTCTGGCGATGAGTTGGGAGATCGCCTCGGATGGTCTGTCCGCGGTCTTCCACCTGCGCCAGGGCGTGAAGTTCCACGACGGCACGCCGTTCAACGCGGAGGCCGTGAAGTACTCGATCGAGAGAGCCCAGGCGATGAACCAGGCTCCCGCTACGTACTTGACTCCGATCACCAAGGTCGAAGTCCTCGACGCAAACACGATCAAGCTGTCGACGAACCAGCCGTGGGCATTCTGGGAGGACGCCCTAGCGACGCGCAAAGCGCTTGGCGTCGTCTCCCCGACGTACGTCAAGGCGCACGTCACGGCAAGCGATCCATGGGCCGCGGACTGGATGGGGCAGCATACGTGCGGCACGGGCCCCTACGTCCTCGCAGACTGGCAAGTCGGCCAGTACATCAAGCTCGTGAAGAACGATGTCTACTGGGGTGGCTGGAAGCCGGAGCAGTTCTCGACGGTGTTCATCCGAACGGTCCGCGAGCCTTCGGTCGAGGAGCTGATGATCAAGTCCGGCGAGGCCGACATTGCGTTTGATGTTCCGGAGACCCACCTGGCGGACCTGGACGCTGATCCGAACATCTTCGCCAAGTCCCTGCCGGGCATGGCCCAGCTGTTCTTCCCGATGAAGTACCACAAAGGACCGTTCGCGGACAGCCGGATCCGCAAAGCGGTGACGTACGCTCTCGATCTTGACGCGATTGCGACGGTGTATCCGGGAGCCGAGCGAGCGCAGGGAGCCATCCCGCGAACCATGCTCGGAGCGGATCCGACGGCGCCCATTCTTCCTCACGATCCTGAGGCAGCCCGCTTGCTCCTGAAGGAAGCCGGCTTCGCCCCCGGACAACTCTCCCTGACCCTGACCTATGTGTCGGGCGTTGAGTGGGAGCGACGAGCGGCCCTCATCGCGCAGCAGAACCTTGCGGATGTCGGCGTCAACCTCGTCGTGGAGGCAATGCCGTGGTCGGTGATCTTCCCGCTCACAGCAGATCCCGAGCTGGCGCCGGATTGGTACATCTTCTACTCGGCGGCCCGATTCGCGGATCCGCACGGGATCATGTTCGAGATGTTCTCGACGACCGCTCTCGGCCCATCGGGCTTCAACAACGGGTATTCGAACCCCGCATTCGACGCGCTCCTTGACCAAGCGTCGATGACTC
>JBFYQP010000072.1:0-5369 GCA_041302745.1 Candidatus Bipolaricaulota bacterium
GAGCGCCAGGTGGAGCGCTACCTGAGGATGTTCGAGCTGTGGGACCGGAAAGACGAGCCCGCGGGCAGCTTCTCCAAGGGGATGAGGCAGAAGCTCGCCATCGCTCGCGCTCTCCTGCACGAGCCGGAGATCCTGTTCCTCGACGAGCCGACGGCCGGCCTCGACCCTGAGGCGGCGAAGACGGTGCGCGACCTGATCGAGACGCTTCGTTCGAAGGACCGGACCATCTTCCTCTGCACCCACAACCTCGACGAGGCCGATCGGCTCTGCGATCGAATCGGCCTCTTCCGAACGCGGATGCTTGCGGTCGGGGACCCCGTCGCGCTCAAAGAAGAGATGTACGGCCGCAGGACCGTGGTTCACCTCGCGAGTCCGAGCCCCGGCATCGAGCAGGCCCTTGACCTTCCGTTCATCAAGAAGGTCGAGCGGCTCGACGACAGGCTCATCGTCTCGCTCGGCGACCCCGACAGAGAGAACCCGGCGCTCATCCGGCGGCTGGTCGAGCTTGGTGCGGACGTGCGGTTCGTGAACGAGCTCCGCGTGTCGCTCGAGGACCTCTACTTGGACCTGATGGAGGGACGCGATGCGAAGGCTTAGGGTGCTCCTCCTGAAGGAGTGGCGCGAGTCGCTGCGCAACAAGATGGTCGTCTTCGGGGTCGTCCTGCTCCCGCTCTTCCTCGTCGGGATCTCGGTCTACATGATCGCGCTTGGGGAGGGGGTCGGGGATCCGACGGCGTCGATCGTGATGTTCAACACGAGCCTGATGTACTTCCTCCTCCTGCCGACGATCATCCCGCTCGCGATCGCCGTGTACTCGATCGTCGGGGAGAAAGACCAGGCGACCCTCGAGCCGCTCCTCGCGACGCCGATCTCGGACCTCGAGCTCTTCCTCGGCAAGGCCCTGGCGAGCGTGATCCCGGCCGTCGTCGTGAACTGGCTCGCGTTCGGGCTCTTCCTCGCGGCGACGCGCGTTGTCGTCGGCGCCGTGCCGCTCGAGGCGCTGACCGCGCCATGGCTCGCCTCGATCTTCGGCCTGTCACCGCTTCTCGCCCTCTTCTCCGTCGGGGTGACGATGCTCGTGTCGTCGCGGGCCAGCGACGCGCGCGCCGCGTACCAGTTCTCGAGCTTCGCGATTCTGCCGGGCCTCGTTCCGCTCATTGTCTATTCGAGCCAGCAGACCCTCGTCGACCTGCGCCTCGTCGTTGCCGAGGGGGCCGTCCTCATCGTTCTCTGCGCCGTCGTCCTCTACCTTGCGATCCGGGTCTTCCGTCGCGAGCAGATCCTGACGCGGTGGAAGTAGCGCTCGCCCCAGCGGCTCCCTGGCGTGGTGGCTGCAGGGCTATACTCATTCCCTCGATTCACAGCGCGGCAAGCGACAGTCGATGGGGGAACGACGATGAACACGAAATTGCTACTGATCCTCGGTGCGGTGTTGGGAGTTCTGCTCTTGGCGTTCGCGGTCCCGCACCCCGCGGGGCCGGCGAAGGCCCCGGAAGCGACGGGAAGGCAGATCGCGGCCGGGCGGTTCGCGCTGGAGCAGGCGGGCGTGCGTCTGCTGGACGAGTCGTACACGCTTCTCGCGCGCTCGGGGGGCGGATACGTGCTCCTCTCTCAGGGCGAGATCCACGTGCCGGGTCAGACAATCGGGCTGTCGCAGGAGACGAAGTACGACCGCGACTACACCCCGTCCTCGTACGTCCTTGCGGTCGAGACGAAGGACGTCAGACAGTCGATCGCTGCCCGCAGCGACCGAAGCGGCTTCGCGATGGAGGCCCGCGCGGGGCTCGTTCACCAGTCGAACACCATCAAGGACGCAGGGAAGATCGCTCTCCTCGACAACAACGTCGTCTCCCACTACGCGGTGCTCCTGCTGGCGCTTCGCGCCGGAGCGCTTGGAAAGGCGTTCACGGCCGCGGTTCCCCAGCTCCTTGTCGGCCTTCCCGCGAGGGTCGAAGGGCCGGAGAAGGTGCAGTTCCGATCGGGGGACGTCGTCTTCGAGGGCGCAGCGACTCGAGTCCACATCGGAGACACGACGATCGTCCTCGTCGAGCGAGAGGGGCGCCTTGTGGGGCTTGTCAACGAGGCGCAAGCGACTGTGGGCTATGACGTCGACGTCCTGCCGAGAGGGTTGACGCTCGTCAAGGCAGAGGAAACCGTCCCGCAGGAGCCGAGGGCGGGGATCGAGTCCGAAGTGGCGTTCCCGAGCGGCGATCTGACCCTCGCGGGGACGCTGACTCTGCCTGCACGTGGGCGCGGGCCGTTCCCGGCGGCGCTCTTCATTCACGGCTCGGGTCCTGTGGATCGCGACGAGAACGCGCCGGGACTGAAGACCGACATCTTCCGCCAGCTTGCGGAGTCGCTCGCGGCCGCCGGGGTGGCCTCGCTGCGCTTCGACAAGCGCGGCGTTGGCGAGAGCGATGGAGACGCGGCGCCGACATCGCGCGCCGACCTCCTCGACGACGTGCGCGCTGCGCTCGACGCCCTGCGGGCTCAGCCGGAGGTGGACGGCGCGCGCATCATCCTGATCGGCCACAGCGAGGGCGCATACCTTGCGCCGATCGTCGCCGCCGCGGATTCGAGGATTGCGGGCTTGGTGCTTCTGGCCGGCGCAGCGCAATCCCTGGCCGAGATCACGCGGTGGCAGGTGGAAACGCTCTTGCGGCTTCAGGGCGCGTCCGACGAACAGGTGAAGGCCGCTCTGGCTCAGGAGGACGAGTACCTCGCCTTCGTGAAGGGCTCCGAGGGGGAGTGGGCCGACTACTCGTACGAGGAACTGAAGCACGCCATGCCGTGGCTGACCGAGCAGGCGGCGTCGGCGCTCACGGCCACGCCCCTGTCGCTCTCGTGGCTTCGCGAACACTATGCGGACGACCCGCGAGCCTGGCTGCGGCAGGTGTCGGCACCCGTGCTCGTGATCAACGGTGAGAAGGACCTCCAGGTCCCCTCGTCCGAGGCGAAGGGTATCCAGGCCGCGCTGGCCGAAGGGAAGAACCCAGAGGTCACAGCGCACGTCCTTGCGGACTTGAACCACTTCCTGCGCCGTCACCCCGAGGAACCGAGCCTGATGTATCGGCATCTCGACGAACCTGTCGACTCCCGCGTTCTCGAGGCCGTGACCACATGGCTGAAGAGGCACCTCGTTGACTGAGCCGGATCTCGGTCGCGCCTCGGTCCGGCGGTGTCTCGACGAACTCGGCGTCTGGCCGAGCAAGAGGCTCGGCCAGAACTTCCTGTCCAGCGCGGCGGCAGCGCGACGGATCGTCGAGGAAGCGGCCCGCAGGGCGCCCGCGTGTATCGTCGAGATCGGCCCGGGACTCGGATCGATCACGCGACTCCTGGCGGAGACGTCGATCCCGGTCGTTGCCGTGGAGGTCGATCGGCGCCTGGCAGAGTACCTGACGGAGCAGTTCGCGGGGCACCCCTCGGTCGAGATTCGGGCGGGCGACGCCCTTGAGGTCGACCTGCAGGCCATCGCTGCGGCGCACGGCGAAAGCCTTACGGTTGTCGGAAGCATCCCGTACAGCATCACGGCTCCGATTCTGAAGAAGCTCGTGTCCGAGCGTGCGGCCATCGATTCGGCGGTGCTCGTCACGCAGCGCGAAGTGGCGGAGAAGATCGCGGCGAGTCCTGGCAGGGACGGATCGTCCCTCGGGATCTACGTCCAAGCGTACGCGGACGTGGAAGTGCTCGAGCGCATCCCTCGGGGCGCGTTCTTCCCCGTCCCCGAGGTCGACTCCACTCTCTGGTCGCTCCGGTTCGGACGACCTCGGCGCTTCGAGGCGTCGGAGGTCGCGTTCTTCGCCGTCGTTCGGGCTCTGTACGGGGCGCGGCGGAAGACGGCGAAGAACGCGCTCGGTCGTCTCCTGTCCGCAGAGAATGTTGAGTCAGTCCTGAAACGCGCTGGAGTGGACGGGGGGCTGAGGGGCGAAACGTTCGGATTTCCTGAGCTGGACGCGATTGCCTGTTCCGTCGAGGCGGAGAAGTGCCTGCCGGATGGAGCGGCTGGAGCAGAGTCGGAAAGGAGCGCTGACTCCTAGAGGATTGCGAGGACCCGGCGAGGTGCTCGATGTCTCCCTTGAAACCGCGCCGCGAGTGGGGTAATGTCTCGCCTGTCGTGACCCCGACGGGGTGCTTGACACCCCTGCGGGGTCATGTTACGATCGTTCACTCCGCAGCTAGGGCTGCGATGATCCTTGACAAGTGAATAGAGTGTGTGCCGCATAAGCGTTGTAAGGGCAGACGGCGGACACCTTGGCAGTTGGAAGCGATGAAGGACGTGGCTAGCTGCGATAAGCCCCGGGGAGCCGCTAAGCAGGCTTTGATCCGAGGATTTCCGAATAGGAGTACCCACCATGGTGAAGCCATGGTAGAGCGTGCCGAAACCTACAGTAGGCATGCTCGGCGAACCCGGCGAAGCGAAACATCCCAGTAACCGGAGGAAAAGAAATCAAACGAGATTCCCTGAGTAGTGGCGAGCGAAACGGGAACAGCCTAAACCGAGCGAGTGTAAGACTGCGTTCGTTGCTCGTTCGGGGTTGCAAGCCAGTTCCGTCTCATCGATGCAGCGGTGAGCAGGGTTAAAGGCGAGGTCTAGTCGAACTCTCCCTGGAAAGGGTGACCACAGACGGTGATAGTCCCGTAGACGAAAGGCCAGACCACCCTGGGTGCGGGCTTAAGTAGCGCCGGACACGTGAAATCCGGCGTGAATCTGGGAGGACCACCTTCCAAGGCTAAACATTACCAACTGACCGATAGTGAACTAGTACCGCGAGGGAAAGGTGAAAAGCACCCCGGGAGGGGAGTGAAATAGAACTTGAAACCGTCTGCTTACAGTCAGTGGGAGCATCTCAGCGTGCCTTCGGGCGTGCCGACGATGTGACCGCATGCCTCTTGCATTATGAGCCGGCGAGTTACTGTACGTGGCGAGGTTAAGCCGAGGAAGGCGAAGCCGAAGCGAAAGCGAGTCTGAATAGGGCGATTAGTCACGTGTGGTAGACCCGAAGCCAGGTGAACTAGCCATGGGCAGGTTGAAGTGTACTTGATCGTACATGGAGGACCGAACCCACTAGCGTTGAAAAGCTAGGGGATGACCTGTGGTTAGGGGCGAAAAACCAATCGAACCTGGTGATATCTGGTTCTCCCCGAAATAGGTTTGGGCCTAGCCTCGCGTCAAGGAGATCGGGGGTAGAGCACTGGTCGGAGAAGGGGGGCAACTCCCGACTCTAGTCAAACTCCGAATACCGATCCTCCGTTCCGCGGGAGTTAGACTGCGGGTTCTAAGATTCGTAGTCGAGAGGGAAAGAGCCCTTAACCGCCAGCTAAGGTCCCAAAATCCAAGCTAAGTGGGAAAGGATGTGTTGTTGTCGAGA
>JBFYQP010000082.1:0-2825 GCA_041302745.1 Candidatus Bipolaricaulota bacterium
TTCGCAGGAACTCCGCGGCGAGATCGGCAAACGCGGCGCGGTACGCGGCGAACGAGCGAGTCCACTCTGCATGGGCCGACGCCGCACGACGCGCGAGCGATTCGGCGTGGGCGCGCACGTCGTCGGGAACGTAGAAGGGCGGGGTCTCCGGCCATCCAAGCGCTGCCTTGGCCTTGCTTTTCTCCTCCGCGCCGAGCGGCGAACCGTGGGCCCCGTGCGTGTTCTGCTTCGTGGGCGCCCCGTACCCGATGACGGTCTTGACCTCGATCAGCGTCGGGCGATCGTCCTCCGCCTTGGCGATGGCGAGCGCGCGATCCAGGGCCTCGAGATCGTTTCCGTCGGCGACCCGCTCGACGCGCCACCCGGAGGCTCGGAAGCGCCCCGCCACATCCTCCGACGTCGAGAGGGACGTCGAGCCGGCGAGGCAGATGTCGTTCGAGTCGTAGAGGACGATAAGCCTGTTCAGGCGTAGACGGCCGGCGAGAGCAGCGGCCTCGTAGGAGACTCCCTCCATCAGGTCGCCGTCACCCACCAGGGCGAACGTTCGGTGGTCGACGATGGAGTGCGCGGGACGATTGAAGACGGCGGCGAGATGACGCTCGGCGATCGCGAGGCCGACGGCGTTCGCAATGCCCTGACCCAGCGGTCCGGTCGTGACTTCGACCCCCGGCGTGAGTCCGCTTTCCGGATGGCCGGGTGTACGGCTTCCCCATTGGCGGAAACGCTCGAGCTCGGCGAGCGGCAGGTTGTACCCGAACAGGTGAAGAAGCGAGTACAGGAGTGCGGAGCCGTGGCCTGCGGAGAGAACGAACCGGTCTCGGTCGGTCCACGCGGGGTCGGCGGGGTCGTAGCGCAGGTGTCGAGACCAGAGGGCGTACGCCATCGGCGCGGCTCCGAGGGGAAGGCCCGGGTGGCCGGAGTTCGCCCTCTCGATGGCGTCAATCGATAGGAAGCGCAGCGCGTTCACGCAGCGCCCGTCGAGCGTCCGTTCCTGGGTCATTGTTCCCCTCGCTTCTCGGACCCCACTGCGCTTCAGGGCTGCCGAGACTTTCGCCTACGGGGAAGGGGGTGTCAAGCGGGCCTATCCTCCTTGCCGAGGCTTCCCTTTCCAGTAGACTAGCGCCTGGGTCAGCCGATCGCAGCATGGGATGCAGGGGAGGTGTGTGCTGATGCCCTTTCGTGGAGGAGTGGCGCTCCGAGAGGCGTACCGACGCGCAGAAGCCCACGGCTACGCCTTCATGGCGAACAACTTCGCCGAGTCCAACACCCTGGTCGGGTTGCTCGAGGCGTACACCGCGGCGAGGTCGGACCTGCTCGTGCAGGTGAGCCCCGGGGCCGCGAAGTTCGCCGGCGCCGGGGACAAGGCCGTCGGGCTCCGGGCCCTCGCGAGCCTGGTGCGGGCGCTCTCCGCGCCGCGGCCGATCGCGGTCTTCGTCAACCTGGACCACTTCACGACGGGGGAGATGGACCTGATCGACCTCGCGATCCGCGAGCGGTGGGTGTCGTCCATCATGATCGACGCGTCGAAGGAGAGCTTCGACGAGAACGTCCGGATCAGCCGGGACGTCGTCCGGCGGGCCGAGGGGAGCGGGATTCTCGTCGAGGCGGAGCTCGGCAAGATCCGCGGCGTCGAGGACGAGATAGCCTCCAGCGACGCCTTCTACACGAACCCCGATGAGGCGGTCGAGTTCGTCCGCGCGAGCGGCGCCGACCTCCTGGCGATCTCGATCGGCACGGAGCACGGCGTCTCGAAGGGAAAGGACATCAAGCTGCGGCTCGACCTTGCGAAGGAGATTCAGGCAAAGCTCGCCAAGGCGAACCTCTCGACGCCCCTTGTTCTCCACGGTTCGTCGGGACTCCTTCCCGATCAGGTGCGCGCCGTGATCCAGTACGGAATCCGCAAGCTGAACAAGGACACGCACTACCAGTACGTGTATGCGCGGACCGCGTGCGAGTTCTACAAGGGGCACGTGGCGGACATCATCCCTCCGGAAGGAACGGAGGACGACGTGGTGAACCTGTTCCCCGGAGGCACGTGGAGCCCCAACAAGAAGATCTTCGATCCCCGGGTCGTGGGAAAGGCGGTCCAAGACGGGATCCGAGGGATCGCGCTCGCCCTGCTCGAGCAGGCGGGAAGCGGTGGGCAGACGCTGGGAGACGAGGAGGATCTGTGATGTTGAGGGCTGGGGTTCTCACGGGAGGCGGAGACTCTCCGGGGATCAACGCGGCGCTTCGGTCGATCGTGCGGTTCGGGGCGAAGCACGGGGTTGAGGTCGTCGGGTTTCTCGAAGGCTGGCGAGGTCCGCTCGAGAACCTCGTCCAGCCGCTCTCCATGTCCGATGTGTCGGGGATTCTGCAGGTCGGGGGAACGATCCTCGGGACGTCGCGGACGAATCCGTTCCGGATCGAAGGCGGCGCCGAGCGAGTGCTCGGCAACCTGCGGAGAAACAAGCTGGACTTCCTGATTGCGATCGGGGGCGACGACACGATGGGCGTCGCCCACCGTCTGGCGGAGCAGGGGCTGAACGTCGTCGGAATCCCGCAGACGATCGACAACGACATCGCGATGACTGACTATTCCCTTGGGTTCTGCTCTGCGTTGGAGGCCGTAACGGACGCGATGGATCGACTCCACACGACGGCCGCGTCCCACAACCGGGTGCTGATCCTGGAAGTCATGGGCCGCGACGCGGGCTGGCTCAGCCTGATGGGCGGCGTCGCCGGCGGGGCAGATGTAATCCTTGTGCCCGAGAAGCGGTTCTGCGTGGAAGCCATCTTCCGCAAGATCCAACAGAGGGAAGCTCAGAAGAAGCGCTTCAGCATCA
>JBFYQP010000149.1:0-5248 GCA_041302745.1 Candidatus Bipolaricaulota bacterium
CTCGGATGGGCGTGCCGCCCGACTCGGTCCTCGAGGCGCACCGACGCCGGGCGATCGATCAGGGGGGCGATCCGGAGTACGTCGAGGCCGCCCGCGGCGGATTCACGGGAGTCGTCGCGTCGCTCGACGGCGGAGCGGGGCCGACGGTGGCCCTGCGATTTGACATCGACGCCCTCGACCTCGTCGAGAGCGACGCGCCGACCCATCGTCCGGCTCGGGAGGGGTTCGCGTCGGTGAACGTCGGAGCGTGCCACGCGTGCGGGCACGACGGCCACGCCGCCGTGGGATTGGGAGTCGCCGAGGTCCTCGCGAAGCTGCGCCGATCGTTGCGAGGATCGGTCAAACTGATCTTCCAGCCGGCGGAGGAGGGCGTGCGCGGCGCGCGGGCGATCGTCGAGGCCGGCCACCTCGAAGACGTCGACATTCTGATCGGGCACCACCTGATCACCGGGTGGGGTTTGGGGGAGATTGCGCCGTCGATGAGCGGCTATGCGGCGACCCGCAAGTTCGACGTCGCGTTTGAGGGAGCGGCGGCCCATGCCGGCGGGTCGCCGGAAGAGGGACGCAACGCGCTGCTCGCGGCGGCCACGGCGGCCATCGGACTGCATGCGCTGCCACGGCATCGCTCCGGGTTCACGCGGGTCAACGTCGGCCGTCTCGAAGCGGGGACCGGGCGGAACATCGTCCCGGGCCGCGCGCTCCTCGTCGCGGAGGTTCGCGGAGAGTCGTCGGCTCTGTGCGATTCGATGTACGAGCGCGCGATGCGCGTGGTCGAGTCCTCGGCGTCCATGTACGGCTGCGGCGCAGCGGTGCGCTCGATGGGTGAGGCGGGAACCGCGATCTGCGACGCCATCCTGGCCGAGCGGGTGAAGGCAATCGGCGCACGATGGGGCGACTTCGCCTTCGAGAGCGCCGACCGAATGGGCGGAAGCGAGGACTTCACGGAGATGATGAGGCGCGTCCAGTCTCACGGGGGCCTTGCGACGAACATCGGCGTGGGCGCCGATTTCCACGGCGTGCTTCGAAACGCTCCTATTCGTTCGTCCGTCCTCGGCGGTCACACGCCCACGTTCGACTTCGACGAGCGGGCGCTGGCGCTGGCGGTCCACCTCCTCGCCTCCCTGACGATCGACGCCCTGCGTGCGCCCGAGCACAACGCGGAGCCGTAGAGCGGCATGGCGGTCGTGACAACGGCGAGGGTCCGCTCGGCCGCATGCCCGCCCGGTCGTCCGATCAGGTGTCCGAGCCCCCCGACGGGACATAAGGCCCCTCCGGCTCTCTTGACTCCCCCCGACTGGAGCAGATATCCTGCGAGCCTCTACCATAGATTGGCTCTTCACTTCGCGAGCCGCCGGCGCTTGACCGGCCCGAGCCGTGAGGAGAAGAGACGGTCGTGGACGGCTGCCTGAAATGGACGCCAGGGCCTGATAGGATGGGGCGGACTTCCCACTCCGGGGAGCCGCCTGATGGGCCGGCGGCATGGCGCTCGGTTGGGGTGGATCGCCGCCCTTTCGGGTTGGGTTGGCAAGAGCAGTCGGCGTCGGAGAAGATCGGCTTTCGGCGGGTAGGATCCGCCACCGCCGGGACTGGCGGATCATGGAGGAACATGAGCAAGGTCGTTTGTCCTGTGTGCGACGCGGCGTTCGAAGTGGACAAGGACGAGCTTTGCCTCTTCAACCGCCTGCGGTGCGAGGAGTGCGAGGCATTGCTCGAGGTCATCGACGAGGATCCGATTCGCCTCGAATGGATCGAGGAAGATGACGACCTTGACGAAGAGGAAGACCTCGACGAGGAGGAAGAGGAGGACGACTACATTTAGGAGCGCCCGGCCGTCCTCGGGCGTGCCAGAAGAGACGCACAGGAGGAGAAGGGTGGGAAGCCTCGAAGGGAGGCTGTCCACCCTTCTCCTTTCGCCTTCTACAGCCAGCGACGGCGACGGAAGTAGTAGAGCATGCCGAGAGCCATGAGGACCATGCCCCCCAGGACTCCGAAGTAGCCGTACCGCGTCGCCAGCCCCGGCATCCAAGCAAAGTTCATCCCGTAGAGTCCGGCCACGAACGAGAGCGGCATGAAGATGGTGGTGATGATCGTCAGCACCTTCATCACCTGGTTCATCCGATTGCTCAAGCTGGACAGGTAGACGTCCATCACGCTGCTCAGCATCTCGCGGAACGTCTCGACGGTGTCGATGATCTGCACCGCGTGATCGTAGGCGTCTCGGACGTACGGCAACGTCTCCGAAGCGAGGAGGCGGGAGTCGCCGTGCTGGAGCCGACTCAACACCTCGCGAAGCGGCCAGATCGACTTCCGCATGTACAGAAGCTCGCGCTGGAGAAGACGGAGCTCGTCGACGTCCGACTGCGAGGGCGACCGAGTCACTCGCTCGTACACCTCTTCCACCCAGTCCCCGATGTGCTCGAGCACGACGAAGTAGTTGTCGACGATCGCGTCGATCAGGGAGTAGAAGAGGAAGTCGGCCCCGGCACGGCGGATTCGCCCCCGTCCGTCGCGGATGCGCTCGCGAACCGGGTCGAACACGTCCCCCGGGTTCTCCTGGAATGAGGCGACCCACGACGGGCCGAGCACGAGGCTCACCTGCTCGTCCTCGATCTCCCGCCGCTCCTCGTGGTACTGAAGCATTCGGAGGGATGCGAACAGGAGCGAGTCGTAGTCCTCGAGCTTCGGGCGCTGCAGCGTGTGCATGATGTCCTCGAGGAGCAACGGATGGATGTCGCCCATCCGTCCGATCTCCTCGACGACCGCGGCGTCATGCACTCCGTCGACGTTGAGCCAGACCACGCCGGTCGCCTTGTCCCGAGGGAGGGCGCACGAAAGGTCTGGGTGGCTCTCCTCGACCGACGCCGCGTCATATCGGAAGAGCGTCAAGCGCGTCGCCTCAGAACGGGTGTCCCCGACGTGGACGAGCGCTCCCGGATCCTGTCCCGCCGTACGCCGGGTCTGCCTCACGAATCTCGACATGTCGTCACCGCGGAGAACAATACGTCCTGGCAAAAGCCCCGACAACCAGGCTTGTGAGGGGATTCGCCGCGACGCTATCCTCTTGCGTCTCACACGACGACGAACGGGAGGATCCATGGACAAAGCCGCTCTACGGCCGGTGGTCTTCGAGATCCTGCGCAGGACTCCCCAGACGCACCTCCACGCGATTGAGAACGAGATCCGACAGCGAGTAGACGACTACGAGCGCGCCGACGCCTTGCTCGTCCACGAAGTCGTGTGGGACCTCCTCGTCCAGGGGGTGCTCGCGCCCGGAAAGAACTCGCTCAATCTGCACCTGCCGTTCGTTCACGTAACGGAGTACGGAGCGCAGAGTCTTGAGGAGGGAGGGGCGCTCGCACACAACCCGGACGCGTACGTCGCGAAGATCACCGAGGAGTCGGGGGGCCGCGCGTCGTCCCTCGTCGTCGAGAGCGGGCGAGACGCCCAGCTCGCGTACAGCCACGGGCTCTACCGCGTGGTCGTCCTCCTCCTCGCGCGCGCCGCCGAGGACGTGCGAGCCGCTCTCGCCGCCGCGCTCTCCAAGGGATCCACGGGCGGCCCGGACCAGGCCGAAGCCTCCTCCATCGACGCTCTGCGGAAGACCCTCGCTCGGCTCGAGCTTCCGGCGGACGTTGCCCGCGACCTTGACCCCCAGCTCGGCGGCCTGGAGACGGTGATTCGTCTGTCTCTCGATCGAGACGGAATGCCCCACGTTCCCTCCGCCGACCGCGATCGAGCCCTTGCTCTCCTGCTCTTGTTCCCCGGCCAGTGCGGATTCGTCTACCATCTGATCGATCGGATCGAGCACGACCGAGGGGCGAAGCCGTAGTCCAGTCTGCGCTGCGTCCCGAGCCGAAAGGAGGCGCCTTGATCGTCAGCGTTCCCGCCGTCGTCGCCGCGTTGGCTGGAGGAGCCGCCATCTGCCTGCAATCGCTCTTCTCGGGAACCCTGGGAGAGCGCGTCGGGGTGATGGGAAGCGTGTTCGTCATTCACGCCGGCGGGCTGCTGTTGGCCGCGCTCTTCGTCCTTGGGATGCGGGGAGGAGCCCTCGCGGCGTGGCGCTCCGTTCCGTGGTACGCGCTGTGCGCCGGCTTCCTCGGCGTCGGAATCGTGGCCGCGGTGAGCTACACCGTGCCCCGCCTCGGCCTGGCCGCCACGCTGACGCTGACCATCGTGGCTCAGCTCGTGCTCGGCGCCGTGCTCGACCACTTCGGCTGGCTTGGCGCGGGGCCCCGATCGTTCGACGCGTCTCGAGCGGTCGGAATGGGCGTGCTCCTCGTCGGCACGTGGCTCATGCTGCGCTAGCGAGGAGAGGTCGTCTCGTGGACGGAATCGGACGAAGTCCTGGCGAAGAGAACCGCCCCGGCGGTTCGCGCATCGGCACCCTCAATGAGAAGCCTCTCCACGCGGCGCTCAAAGAGTGGCTCGCCGAGGACGGAGACGAGTTCGAGGTCCCCGTCGATGGATTCGTCGTCGACATCCTGCGTGGTAACACCGTGATCGAGATCCAAACGGGATCGACGTTCGGGCTTGAGCGCAAGCTGCGGACCCTCCTGAAGCGGCGCCAGGTTCGCCTTGTTCTTCCGATCCCCGCAAAGCGAACCATTGTCCGCATCGATGAGCCGGATGCGGCGCGACGGAGCCGAACGTCCCCGCGGCACGGGGGCTCCATCGATGCGTTCCGCGAATTCGTTTTCCTCCGCGATCTCCTCGGCGATACGAACCTGTCGATCGACGCGCTCCTGATCCACGAGACGGAACTTCGGCGGACATGCGGTACGCACCGCGGCAGGCGAGGCTCGGTGCGCGAGGAGCGGCACCTGGTCGAAGTCATCGACTGCATCTCGTTCCATCACCCGGCCGACTACCTCGCCGTCGTGCCCGCCGGACTCGAGGAGCCTTTCTCCACGGCCGAACTGGCCCGATCGATCGGACAACCTCGTTGGATGGCGCAGAAGATCGCATACGTTCTCCGCGAGATGGACATCCTGGCTCCGACAGGGAAGCGCGGAAACGCCATTCTGTACCGACGAAACGTCGGAGTCTAGCGTTCCTCCACGTCGAGGAGACACCGCGCCTCACGACGGGTACGATGGGCCCCATGAAGCGAAGCGCATCGTACTGCGGACAACTTCCGTAGTACCCACGGGGTGAGCAGATCGCGAACAGCGTGTCCCATGGCGTCGGCGCGGTGCTCAGCCTCGTCGGAACAGCCATCCTGCTCCTCCGAGCCGTTCCCAGCGGCTCG
>JBFYQP010000152.1:0-3075 GCA_041302745.1 Candidatus Bipolaricaulota bacterium
CGAACTCCGCACCGCGCACCCTGCACCCCGAACCCAACGAACTCCGCCCCCCGCTACGAACCTAGGAAACACCGCGTTGGAAGCGGCGCCTGATCGCGAATAGCCTCGTAGTGAGCGTCCAGGTGCCACAGCTCCAGCGCATGCCGGCGGCAGGCCTCGGCGATGAGAAGGTCCGGAAGCGGCACCGATTGGCCCTGCTTCCTCAGCGAGAAGCCGAGACCGGCCGCGCGCTTCCACACGTCTCGGTCGATGGGAGCATCGGGCAAGGCATTCAGGAGTTGGTCCAGCTTCGCGAACGCCGAGCGATCCCGTGCACCGACGAGAAGCTCGCATACAACGACGGAGCACGTGTGGACACGCTCGGCGTCCAGCGCATCCTGCACCTGTGACTTCAGTAGCTTGTGACCTTTGGGAGAAAAGAACGCGACCCATGCCGACGTGTCAAGCAGCACTCCGCCGGGCTGCGTCATTGTTCGTCCTTCGCTGCTGAACGCCACTGCGCCAGTTCCTCCCCGGTCATGCCGACAAGTCCCTTCCCCGCCAGGCCGGCGAGCTCCTGCGCACGTCGCCGCGCAATGAACTCGCGCAAGGCGCGATCAAGCGTCTCGCGCTTCGTCTTGGCTCCGGACACAAGCTGCGCCTCTTTGAGCACTGCTGGATCGACATCAGCCGATAGCCGCGCCATGGTGTACCTCCTTGGTGCGTTCATCATACACCACTCGCCGGTTCCGATTCGAGCGTTTGTGGAGCGGCGTCCGTGGTCGCCGAAGCCAAGACAGCGTCCGGAGTCCGTTGTCCGCAGTCCGAAGTCGATAGACCTCGGACTAGGAACCACAACTGGCGCTTCGCCACGGGCAGGTTTGACTGCGGACCACGGACCACGGGCTGTGGACTCCGGACTCCGGACCATGGACGCAGTCTCGACCACGAACTCCGCACTGCGAACCGCGCACTGCGCACCCCGCACCGCGAACTGCGGGCTCCCAGTTCAGGAGAAGCCAGTAGACGAATCGGGCTTCTCCCGAGCTACTCGGCAACGAGGATCGTCGAGTAGCCCCGGACCCCGGACCGTGTCGGGAACCTCTTCCCGCTCGGCTAGGTATACTCGTCAAGACTGGAAAGGGCTGGGGACAGAAGGAGACACGATGCATCGGATGCCAAGGCACCTCGGCCGGGTCGGACTCGGTCTTCTCATCGTACTTCTGGCAGCGTCGCTCGCGATGGCCGGCGCAGAGAAGGCCATCCCGCCCGAGCGCGCCAACCCTCGGCTCTCGCCGTCCCTCCAGCTTCTTGCCGAGGCCGCGGCCGTTGGTGCGGAGGCTATCGCGAAGGCAGCCGATGACATCGGGATCTCCCTCGATGGGGACTTGGTGGACGTCATCATCGAGCCGACCTCCGGGCGCGTGACCAGCCTCGACAAGTCGGCGATCCGTGCCCTGGGCGGAACGATCGAGGCGCAGTCGGACAACCTCGTCCGCGTCTCCGTCCCCGTCGACCGGCTCGTCGAGATCGCGGATCGGGTCTCCGGTGTCGCCTACATCCGCGAGCCGTACAAGCCGCGCCCGCTTGCCGTGACCAGCCAGGGCGTCGCGCTCACCGGAGCAAGCGACTTCCACAGCGCCGGGTACACGGGCGTCGGCATCAAGGTCGCGATCATCGACCTTGGATTCGACGGACTTGCGGACGCGCAAGCGGCCGGCGAGCTTGCGCACGTCTCGTACACCTGGAACTACATCACCGGCGCGAGCAACGTCGAGACAACCGGCGAGATCCACGGCACGGGGGTTGCCGAGATCGTCGAGGACATGGCCCCCGGCGCGTCCCTCTACCTCCTCTTGATCGGCGACGAAGTCGACCTGGCCAACGCGGCGCAGTACTGCATCGACCACGGCATTCGCGTCATCAACCACTCCGTCGGCTGGTACAACACCAACTACTACGACGGGACCGGGGACGTCGCCGGCGTCGCGAACGACGCGCGAGACAACAACATCCTGTGGGTCAATGCCGCCGGGAACGAGGGCAGCGACGGCCACTGGCAAGGAGCCTTCACCGACACGGACAGCGACGGGTTCCTCGACTTCGGCACGGGCACCGACTACGTCGACGGCGACGCGCGGGACGAAGGCGCGCGCATCTACGCCGAGAAGGACGACATCGTCCACGTCTACATGACGTGGAACGACTGGACCGCGTCCGACCAGGACTACGACCTCTACCTGTACGACTCGTCCGGCGCGGTCGTCGCGTCGTCCACCGGGTATCAGGGCGGCTACCAACAGCCCACGGAGGCGATCTCCTACAGCGTTGCGACGTCCGGCTACTACGAGATCGTCATCGACAACTTCGCCGCTGCGGCCAAACCGGAGATCGAGTTCTTCGCCTACCTCGACTCCGGAGCCGACGCCGACATGCAGCACCACACAGCGGCGAGCTCGGTCATCGAACCGGCCAACTCCGCGAAGGTCGTGGCCGTCGGAGCCATCTACCGCTCCAACTGGACGAGCGGACCGATCGAGTCGTTCAGCTCGCGGGGTCCGTCCAACGCCAGCCTGTACGCGTCGAGCCGAGTCAAGCCCGACCTCTGCGGCGTGGACGGCGTCTCGAACTACACGTACGGCAGCTTCTACGGCACCTCCGCAGCCTCACCCCACGTGGCTGGGGCTGCCGCGCTGCTTCTCTCAGAGGACCCCACGCGGACGGCCGACGAGCTGCAGAGCCTCCTGGAGGGAACCGCCGTCGACCTGGGTACGGCGGGCAAGGACAACACGTACGGCTCGGGACGGCTGAGTCTCGAGCTGACGCCGACGGGGGAGCCCGGTCTGGTCGGGTACTGGGCATTGAACGAGGGGAGCGGAACGGTGGCGGCGGACTCGTCGGGGAACGGGCACAACGGGACGGTGAGCGGAGCGAGCTGGGTGAGCGCTCACGCGGGGACAGGGCTGTCGTTTGACGGGGTGAACGACTCCGTGCGGGTGGCGGACGCGGCGGACCTACGGCCGACGAGCGCGCTGACGGTGGATCTGTGGGTGCGGTTCACGGAGATTGGGAAGGCGTGGATCGTGGACAAGTCGA
>JBFYQP010000162.1:0-3943 GCA_041302745.1 Candidatus Bipolaricaulota bacterium
TTCTCGACCAAGACGGCGTCCGCTCCCCCGCGTTCAAGGGCGGCGAGGTCCCGCAACGCAGCATCGAGGATCGGACCTGCACCTCGCCGGTCATATCGGACGCACCCTGCCAGGGGAAGGAAGTGAACCATCCCGACCAGTGGCTTGTGGATCGACAGGAGTCTCATAGCGTCCGTAACTATAGTCGGCGCGTGCGGCATGGCAACTCCCGCCCGCACCTTGCGACGATGCTCAGGGGCAGTACACTCGTCGGTGTTACGAATTCTGTGGAGGTGCTACCCGATGGCGAAGCTCATCCGGTTCAGCGTGTCGATGGACGAAGCCCTCGTGCGAGCGTTCGATCGCGTCTCACGCGACCACGGGTACGTTAACCGCTCCGAGGCGATCCGGGACGCGATCCGCGGGCAGCTTGTCCGTCGCCAGTGGGAGGCCGGGGAAGAGGTCGCCGGCGTCATCACGATCCTCTACGACCATCACCGCCCGGGGGTGTCCGAAGCCCTGACGGAGTTTCAGCATCACGCCCTCGGCTGCGTGATCTCGACGACCCACGTCCACTTCAACCACGACAACTGCCTCGAGATGATCGCCGTCAAGGGCGAAGCTCGCACCATCGAGCGGCTCGCCGACCAGCTGATCAGCCTCAAGGGCGTCAAGCACGGCGCCCTCACCGCCACATCCACCGGAAGGGAACTCGCCTAGACCGCAAGGAGGTCTCCGATGAAAGCCCCAAGGATGTCGTCTCTGCTTCCCGTTCTCTCCCTCGCGTTCCTTTGTGCGGCCCCGCTCGCCGCGCTCGGCGCGTACGAAGTCGTCGCCACGCACGCCGTGCTCGGCGAGATCGCCGAGACGGTCGGCGGCGAGTACATCGACGTCATCACGATCATCCCGTCCGGATTCTGCCCGGGCCACTACGACCTCGCTCCGAGCGACTACGCCGCTCTCCTGAGCGCGCAGGTCGTCTTCTACTCCGGCATCGAGCCGTGGGTCGAACGACTGTCCGGAAGCACGAAAGAGGGAGCCCTCGTGCAGTTCCGCGGATCGTGGAATACGCCGGCCGACGCAATTGAGAAGACGAACGCCGTCGCCAGAATCCTCGCGGAGCGGATCCCCGAAGGGGCCGCCACGTTCGCGGCCAACGCCGAGCAGTATGTGACGAAGCTCCAGGCGGTCAGCGATGAGTTGCAGCGCCGTGCCGCGGAGATGAACGTGAGCGTCGTGCCGGTCGTGTGCATGGAGTGGCAGGTGAGCTTCGTCAAGTGGCTCGGGTTCCAAGTCGCCGTCACGTACGGGATGCCGGAGGGCCTCTCGTTGCGTGACTTGGTCCAGCTCGCAGAGAGCGGCCGCGCCGCGAAAGCCGTTCTGGTGATCGACAACCTTCAGAGCGGGATCGAGTTCGGAGCGAAGCTCGCCCGCGAGGTGGGCGCCGTCCATGTCGTCCTCACGAACTTCCCCGGCGCTTTGCCGAAGACGGCCACCCTGATCGACATGATGGTGCGGAACGCCGACGCGCTGTTCGACGCAATCGAGCCGGTGGAGTAGGGACGTCATGGAGAAGCTAACGATCGACCCAACGACGGCCGATCTCGCGGCTCTCGTCGAGCGCGGGACGCTGGTTCACGGACATCTCGGGCCGTTTCTCGTTGCGGGAATCCGGATGGGGCTCCTGGCGCTCGAGCTCCTTGAGAGCCCTGGCTACTTCGGGATTCGCGTCGAGTCGGGAACAGGGTCGCAGACGCCGCTCTCGTGTCTGACGGACGGCATTCAGATCGGATCGGGGTGCACGGTGGGAAAGGGAAACCTGTTCGTGTTCAACGACCGCTTGCCCCGGGGACGGTTCTACACCGACGACGGCAAAGCCGTTGAGATCACGCTGCGCTCGGAAGTCCACGACGACTTCCGGCGCGGAGAGATCCACGCGGAGAGCCGCCGCACGATGGCACGACCGATTGAGGAGCTATTCACATGGACCATCCTGTCGTCGCCCTCGATGCGATAGACGCTGCGTACGAAGGCGAACGGAGCGCTGCGCTTCACAGCGTGACGCTCCACGTTCGGGCCGGCGAGCGACTGGTCATCGCCGGCCCGAACGGCGCAGGCAAGACGACCTTGCTCGAGGTCATCAACGGCCTCCTCCCGTTCCAGCACGGCGAGGTTCACGTCTTCGGGCGGTCGGTGGCCGCCGAGGGCCGCCGCCTGCGAACGAGAATCGCCTACATGCCGCAGGACCTCTTCTTCCCGCCGGCTACGCCGTTCCTCGTCCGCGACGTTGTGATGGCGGCGCGCTACGCCCAGATCGGCCCGTTTCGCTGGCCCTCCGCGGAGGACCGCCGCCACGTGGCTTGCGCCCTCGACGCCGTAGGAATCCAGGCACTGGCCGGTCGCCCAGTCGGCCGGCTCTCGGGGGGCCAGCAGCGCAAGGCTCTCCTCGCTCGCGCGCTCGCTCAGGGATCGCGCCTCCTCCTGCTCGATGAGCCCACGGCCAACCTTGACCCCGTGGCCCGGGACGAGGTTGCCCGCGTCGTCTCGAAGGTCGAGGAGGAACTCGGCGCCACGGCGCTCGTCGTGAGTCACGAGGCAGGCCCTCTCCGCGACGGCGCAGACCGACTCGTCTGCATCGAGGACGGGCGGATCGTCGCGGACACCCTGCAAACCCCATCGCGCGCTGCCCTCGTTCCCGCAGGAGCCTTCTGATGTTCCATCTCCCGTGGCACATCGTCCTGCCCACGCTTCTCGGGACGGTTCTGGTCGGCGCCCTGTGCAGCGCGCTCGGGACGTTCGTCGTGCGGATGAACCTCTCGTCGCTGGGCTTCGCCATGGCCCACGCCGCGTTTGCGGGCGCGGCGCTCGGACTTATGCTTTCGGCCGCCGAGCCGCTCTGGTTCGCGCTCGTCTTCTCGCTCGCCGTGGCCGCGATCCTCGGACCGCTGGCGGACGCCTCTCGAATGAACGCCGACACCATTCTCGGCGTCGTGTTCCCCGTGACGATGGCCCTCGGTCTCGTCTTCCTCTATGCGGCGCCAAGCTCAGGGATCGGCAGTGGCGCGTTGTCTCTGCTGTGGGGAAGCGTGCTCGGGGTCACGATGGCCCAGGTGGCCTGGCTTGGGATCCTGTCTGTCGCAGTTCTTGTCTTCCTCCTGGCGTTCGGAAAGGAGCTCCTTGCACTGCTCCTCGACCGCAGGCTGGCGGAGGCTGCCGGAATGCCTACCCGGGCGACGTTCTACGGAGTCCTGTTTCTGATCGCGGTCGTCGTCGCCGTTTCGCTACGCATTACGGGCGGGCTCCTGATCTACGCGCTCATGGTTCTGCCCGCGTCCGCGGCGTTCCAGTGGGCGTACGACATTAAGAAGGTGTTTGTCCTCGCGCCGGCGCTCGGAGTCGGCTCGGCGTTCGGCGGGGCCCTTCTCTCCCTGGGAGCCGACCTGCCGATCGGCTCCGCCATTGCCCTCTCCGCCACCGCGGTCTACCTCCTCTCGATCGCCGCCTCGCCGAAGCGCCGGCGCCCGCGGTAAGATCCGATCGGGAGGAACCTATGCAGAGGCCGCCGCTCGTTGGGGTCGATCGGATGGAGAGGGTCCAGGGAGTGGACAGTCCCCGCGACCTGTACACGGTCTTGACGATCCCCGCCCGCCTCGCCGGCATGCCGTATCCTGAGCCGGCAACGCCGTGGCTCGCTCTCGAGGACGCCGGTTTCCGGCATGTCGTTTGCCTGACGAGCGCGGCGCCTCCTTACGACCCGACGCCCGTTCGGTTGCTTCACGCAGTGGCGCTCCAGGACCTCTACGGGGGTCTGGACCCGCTCGACCCGGAGCGGGAGCGTCGCCTGATCGGGCGCGCTGCCGCGGTCGCGTTGGAGGCCCTCGAACGCGGCGAGGGAGTCCTCGTCCACTGCGTCGGAGGCACCGGCCGGACCGGGACCGTCATCGGTGTGATTCTTCGACGCTTC
>JBFYQP010000181.1:0-6042 GCA_041302745.1 Candidatus Bipolaricaulota bacterium
CAGGAAGCAAGACGACCAGGAAGGCCAGCGCGAGGATGCCGAGCGTCCCCAGCTCCGCGGCGACCTGGACGTAGTCGTTGTGCGCCTGAGCCGCGCGCGGGATGTACCAGTCGTACGCCGCCCCTCGAGGGGTGGCCAGGAACTTCGCCTTGTACGGGACAAACTCGATCTTGTAGTTGCCGAGCCCGACGCCGGTGATGGGGTGGTCCTTCAGCATCTCAAAGCCGATCCACCAGTCCCACGACCGCGTGCGGCCGGAGTTCTGCTCCCACACCCGCCCGATCCACGACGTCCCGTCCGCGGACAGACCGACCACCGAGTTCAGGGGACCGGACGGCGCCTCGACAAGGAACGTGAACGCGAGGAGCAAAACGAGCGCAACGAGCCATCGCCGCGCCGCCCGCAGCGGCTCGACAGGGCGGAAGATGACCCACAAGACAAGAAGGACCAGGACGCCGAGGATGAGGCCCACGATCGGCCCCGTCTGCTGGACCATCATCAGCGTCCCGAAGTTGAACGCGATGAGGACGAGGGCCGCGCCCCGAAGGATCGGCGAGCGAAGACGAAAGAGGAGGACGATCGACGGGAGAACCACGTACGCGAGCATCCCGCCAAGGTACTCCCGGTTGCCGAGGGTCGCGATAGTCTGCCGCAGGCCGGCGCCCTGCTTGCCGAGGGTCGCAACGAGCTGCGGCATGCCGGCAGCCTGCACCGGACCCTGCATCACGCCGAGGTACTGCAAGAGGGCGTACAGCGAGACGAGCGACGTGGAGGCGACGAACGAGAAAAGCAGCAGCGTCGCGTCGCGCTTGTCGCGGGCCGCGTGCTGAACCAGCACGAGGAGCTGGAAGAACGCGAGGACGAGGACGACGCTCTGGATGACCACGCGGCCGCTCGTCGCCGTCAGGAGCGAGAAGAGCGACGCCGCGACCAGGGCTCCGATCGGGGCGGCGACCCAAGGAATCCGGATCTCCCACGCTCCGCGCCGCCACGCGTCGATGCCCCACGCCGCCGACAGGATCGACACCGCCACGATGGTGACGATCGTCTTCCCATACCCGTACTCGGTGATCCCCGGCCAGATGAAGAGGGGAAGGGCAAAGACGACGAACGCGAGCGCGTAGAGGAACAGGCGGTCAAACCGAAACGCCGAGAGCTTGGTGATTTCCGGCTTCCGCTTCGCCGACTTCCGCGATGTCGCCATGGTCGGCCGATTATACGGGGTCGATCGTTTCGGAGGGAAGGCGGCTTGCGTCCGCGCTCCGGACCCCCGTCCAGAGCGAGAAGAGACGCGGCCACAGATGCGGGTGCGAGACGACTCGAGACAGGATCCGGCTTGGATGGTCGATGTCCGCCTCGCGGGCGATGAACGCCGCGAGCTCCTCGTCCTCGAACGCCGCGAGCGCGGCGTCAAGAGCCGGGTCGGACATCGAGCGGAGAACCGAGCGCGCGGCTCCGCCGAACCGGAGCTCCCCACCCACCGCCCGGCTGCACGCCATCTCATAGCTCCTGAGGCGCCCCTGGGACGCGTCGCCGTCTCGGACGGCGCCCGCCGCCGCCCGGCCGGCGAGCCGAGCGCAGACTCCGCCGACGTAGAGGCCGCCGCCCGACCAAGGCTTCACCTGCGCGGCGGCGTCCCCGACGAGGAGCACGCCGTCCCCGACGATCGGCGCGGCGGGGGGAATCGGGATTGCCGCCGCGATCGACGAGATCACTCGGGCCTCGGGGAAGCGACGGGCCAGAAGGCGGTCCAAGAACTCCGCCGGGTCATGCGGATCGGAGACGGCAACCCCCACGCGCCGCCGGCCGGGCTCGGCAGGGACAGACCACGCAAAGAATCCCGGAGCAACGTCCCGCCCGAGGAACACCTCGACGGCATCCTCCAGTCCTTCGGCGATGACCTCGACCTGGACGGCTCGGAGCGTCTCCGCGGGGCCGGGCAGCCCGAACCACTTCGCCGTTCCGCTCTCCGGACCGTCGGCGCCGACGACGACCTGGGCGCCGACGGCGTCAACGCCGCCCTGCCGGCGCACTCGAACCTCGCCTCGCCGCGCACCGACGGCCGACGTCCCGAGCCGCACGTCGACTCCGGCCGCGGCGGCGCGCTCCAAGAGCTCGCGCTCCAGGTCGGCCCGGTCCACAACAACGGCCTTGTCGGCGTCGGCGCGCAGCAGTGCGCGGACGTTCGGACCGTGGACGGCGACGGCGCGGATTCTCCGGAGGACCGAACGTTCGGACGCACCGAGCGCCGTAAGGGCGTGGCGGCTGATGAGCCCCGTGCACGGCGACGGCCCCTCGATGCAGCTTCGCCGTTCGACGAGAAGGACGGAGGCGCCTTCCTCGGCCGCCGTCCGCGCGGCGACAGCGCCGATGGGCCCTCCCCCCACGACGACGACATCGTACGACGGCATGGGAATCTCAGAACCCTTCGATCTTCGGGGCTCGGGTCATGATCCGGTCGACGAGCGAGAGGGCGTCCGTCTCTCCCCGCAGCAGCTGGTCGACGGCCTCGGTGATCGGCATCTCGATCCCTCGCGCCTCGGCCATCTCCCGAACGACCCCCGTGGCGTAGACGCCCTCCGCAACCATGACCATCCCACGCAGGATCGACTCCAGCGACTCCCCCCGCCCGAGGCGCTCCCCCACGAGGCGGTTGCGGCTGTGGCGGCTCGTGCACGTCGTGACGAGGTCTCCCAGCCCGGACAGACCGAAGAACGTCGCGTCCTCGACGCCGAACGACCGCCCGAAGCGAACCATCTCCGCCAGCCCGCGCGCGATGAGCGCTCCGCGGCTGTTGTCTCCGTACCCGAGCCCGTCGGCGATGCCGGTGGCCACGGCGATGATGTTCTTGACGGTCGCGCACAGCTCGACGCCGCGGATGTCCTCCGATAGGTAGATGCGGAAACGCGGCGTCGCGACCGCGTCGACAATCCGGCGCCCAAGATCCAGGTTCTTCCCGGCCAGGACGACGGCCGTCGGGGCGTCCCGGCCGACCTCTTCCGCGTGGCTCGGGCCGGATAGGGTGAAGACCTCGGCGTCCGGGATGTGGAACCCGATCAGCTCGGACATCGTCCGGCGCGACTCGCGGTCGAGTCCCTTGGCTAGGTTGATGAGCGTCGGCGACCCCGTCAGCACGGGGGCGATCCGGTGCAGCAGTTCGTTCATCCCGAAGGACGGGACCGCAAGAAAGAGCGCGTCGGCGTCCAGCGCAGCGAGGACGTCGCTCGTCACGACGAGTCGGTCCCGCGGGAGGGCGACCCCGGGAAGGTACCGGACGTTCTCGCGCGCCTTGTCGATCGCCTCGGCGAGCTCAGGGCGCCGCGCCCACAGCGTCGTCTCGTGGCCGGCGTTCGCGAGGAGCCTCGCGAGCGCCGTGCCCCATCCTCCGGCTCCGAGAACGGAGAGCTTCATCCTTCCGAGAGCGGCGGGAGGTCGAGAGGCAGCGCCACGCCGTCCTGCTCGCCGATCCACTGGACCGCCGCGGCGATCGGATCCCCATCCTCGGGGACCGCAATGTCGGGCGTGAGGCCGACTTCCTGCACCACGTGCCCGGACGGCGTGAAGTACTCGCCCGCCGTGATCTTCAGCGCGGACCCGTCCGGGAAGTCGATCATCTGCTGGTAGACGCCCTTGCCGAACGACGTTTCGCCGATGAGGACCGCCATCCGGTTGTCCCGAATGCCGCCCGCCGTGATCTCCGCCGCGCTCGCCGAGCCGCGGTTGATGAGGATGGCGAGGGGAAGGTTCGGAATGCGGTTTCCCTTGGAGTAGTACTTCTTCTCGCCGCTCAGCCGGTCATGGACGAGGAGCACGACCCCCTCGTCGACGAAGCGGCCGCACACCGAGATCGCCGCCGGCATCAGGCCGCCGGGGTTGTTGCGCAGATCGAGGATGAGTCCCGACATCTTCGCAAGGTCGAAGGAGGCGAGCGCCTCGTCGACCTCGACCACCGTGTCCGACTCAAAGCGCAGGATGCGGATGTAGCCGATCTTCCCGTCCTCGAGCGTCTTGCTTTCGACGGGATCGATCACGATGAGGCTGCGGACGATCGGGATCTCGACGATCGTGTCGTCCGTGTGGCGGACGGTCAGCGTCACCGTCGTCCCGGTCTCGCCTCGGATGCGGGTCGACGCGCCGGACAGCGTGATCTTCTCGGTCGTCTCTCCGTCGATTGCCAGGATCTTGTCGCCGGCCTTGATTCCGGCGGCCTCCGCGGGGGTTCCGACGAGCGGCGTGATGACCGTGAGGATGCCCCCCTCAATGGAGATCTCGATTCCCACGCCGCTGAACTCCCCCTCGAGGCTCTCGTCGAACTCCCGCTTCTCGTCCGGGTCGAGGAACTCGCTGTATGGATCGTCGAGCTGTTCGACGACTCCCTTCATCGCTCCGTAGAGCGCCTTCTGGTCGTCGATCAACTCCGGCTTGTAGAAGTAGCTCTGGACGTACTGGTAGATCTGGTAGACGGGGTCGAACAACCCGCTCGACGAGGCTTGCTGCTGCGAGCCGCCCGCCCCGACGGCGCAGACCCCAAGCAGCGCCAAGAGAAGGATCCCGAGAGTTCGTTTCAACGTTGCATGCCTCATGGTGTCACCCCGCTGACCTCAGGATTGTACCGGCAGACGCTCGTCGTCGGTAGATGCGTCCTCGCTCGCCGAAACGCCGAGGTAGGCGCGCTGAGCGTCGGAGAGGGCGTCGATCGAGACGCCCAGGGCCTCGAGCTTCATGCGGGCGACGCGTTCGTCGATCGAGCGTGGGACGGCGTAGAGGCCGGGCCGGAGCGGCGCGCGCTCCGCGAGATGGCGGAGAGTCAACGCCTGAAGCGCGAACGAGATGTCCATAATCTCGACGGGATGGCCGTCTCCAAGCGCCAGGTTGACCAACCGTCCCTCCGCGAGGAGGTTCTGGCGCCGACCGTCGGGGAGCTTGTACTCCACGATCCCCGGGCGGACCGTCCGCACGGCTCCCGCCGACGCCGCGAGGTCGCGCACGCTAACCTCGACGTTGAAGTGCCCGGCGTTCGCGAGGAGAACGCCGCTCTTCGCGGCGGCGAGCACGTCTCCGGCGACGACGTCGGTGCACCCGGTCGCGGTGACGACCACGTCGGCCGTTCGGATCGCCTCGCGCATCGGTGCGACGGCGAAACCGTCCATCCACGCCTCGATCGCTTTCACCGGGTCGACTTCCGTGATCGTGACGCGCGCCCCCAGTCCCCGCGCCCGCAGCGCGATGCCCCGGCCGCACCAGCCGTACCCCGCGACCACCACGTCCTTGCCGGCGACCAGGAGGTTTGTGGAGCGCATGATCGCGTCCCAGACGGATTGCCCCGTGCCGTGCCGGTTGTCGAACAGGTGCTTCGTCCGCGCGTCGTTCACCGCGAACATCGTGATTCGCAGCGTCCCCGCGTGGGCGCGGGCTCGGAGGCGAGCCACCCCCGTCGTCGTCTCCTCGCACCCGCCGAGGACGTCGCCCACTCCCTCCTCGTGGAGCATCTCCACGAGGTCGCCGCCGTCATCGAGGATCAGGTGCGGAGAGGAGCCGAGGACCTGGCGGAGGTGTTGTGCGTACTCCGCCTCGGTCACGCCGTGGCGGGCGTGAACCGAAATCCCTTTCTCCGCTCCGAGCGCGGCCGCGACGTCGTCTTGCGTCGAGAGCGGGTTCGAGCCCGTTACCCACACCTCGGCGCCGCCGTCGCGAAGAAGAAGCGCGAGGCACGCCGTCTTCGCCTCAAGATGGATGGACACTGCAATCCGTCGCCCGGCGAACGGGCGATCGCGCAGAAACTCGCCTCGCAGCCGCTCGAGAAGCGGCATGTGGTCCTTGGCCCACTCGATCTTCCTCGTCCCATCCTCCCGACTCATGTCGCGCCTCCTCCGCTGCGTTGGCTCATGTAGATCCCGAAGAGAATCGTCACCGCCCCGAGCGCCCCCTGCCAGGACGGAACTTCGCCGAAGACCGCGTACGCGAGGATCGCCGCTCCAATCGGCTCGCCAAGAACGAGCGTCGCCACCTTGGACGCGGGCAGGTGCCGGAGCGCCCAGTTGA
>JBFYQP010000182.1:0-5057 GCA_041302745.1 Candidatus Bipolaricaulota bacterium
CGCAGCCCCGAGGGCTCGATCGGCGTAGCCGAGAGAGGAGAGTCCCCGTGATCCTCGGCGAGGACTACCCACGACGCAGCGGGCACCATCGTGAGGACAGCGACCATGACCACCCCAAGCGCTCTGTTCATTTCGCGACTCCCCTTTCGCTCTTCGGACGTCCCTCACGATAGCCGAACCTCGGGGTGTCGGAAAGGTGCGGGCGACTTGACGACGGGGATCAGCACATCCTACCCTAGCAGTGAAGAGGCGAGAAGAGGAGGAAAGGGCAGAGGAGAGAAGAGCCGCAAGGGGCAAGCGAGAGGCCGTCGCGCCCGGCAGAGACAGCGAGCGGACGGCGGAAGGAGGGATACGATGCCGAAGAAGCACGAGGCGTGCGGCGCGGAGGAATCGCTGCACGGCATGGGGTGGCTGCCGGACTATCCGGACTTCCGCGACTACACGGAAGAGCACGAGCTCATTCAGCCGTTGCTGGGTCGGACGAGAGCGGGCGTTTCGGCGAAGAAGGACTCGCTTCCGTCCAGCATGGACCTGCGCGCGTGGTGCCCGCCGATTGAGGACCAAGGCGATCTGGGCTCGTGCACCGCGAACGCGGGGGTTGCGATGCTCGAGTACTTCGAACGACGAGCGTACGGCAAGCACATCGAAGCCTCGCGGCTCTTCCTCTACAAGGCCACGCGGAACCTCCTCCACTGGACGGGCGACCGCGGGGCCTTCCTTCGGACGACGATGAAGGCGCTTCGGCTGTTCGGCGTTCCGCCGGAGGAGTACTGGCCGTATGTGATCGCGGACTTCGATGTCGAGCCCACAGCGTTCTGCTACGCGTTCGGGGAAGACTACGAGGCCGTCAAGTACTACCGGCTGGATCCTGCCGGCACGAGCGGGAAGGATCTGCAGAGGAAGGTGAAGAAGCACCTCTCCTCCGGCTTCCCGTCGATGTTCGGATTCACCGTCTACAACTCCATCGGAGAGGCATGGGCCACGGGGAAGATCCCGGTGCCCGCTCCCGGGGAGGGCTACCGCGGCGGACACGCCGTCGTCGCCGTGGGGTACGACGACGATGTCAAGACGACGAACGGCGCGGCGGGGTCGCCCACCTTCACGGGAGCTTTTCTCATCCGCAACTCGTGGGGAGTGGGCTGGGGGCCGATGGGCGGTCACTTGTGGCTTCCGTACGAGTACGTTCTGCGCGGCCTTGCGGCGGACTGGTGGACCCTGATTCGAGCGGAGTGGGTGGACACGGCGGCGTTCGAGTAGGTGCGCGAGGAGCCGGCGCTCCGCGTGGACTTCGATCGAGATCGGAAGAGGTGCGCCCCGACGGCAGGCGCCGTCGGGGCGCATCTCTTGGAAAGCGATGGGCAAGCTCGTAGGATGCGCGCGGGAATCGCCGTGCGGTCGGCCGCCAAGCGGCGACGATCCCGTCGGAAGGGAAGGAGCGGGCAAGTGATCCTCGGGGTGGACGGCGGAGGAACGAAGACGTTGGCGGTCGCTGTCGACTCCGCCGGACGGGTCGTCGGGACGGGACGGAGCGGACCCTCCAACTACCAGGTGCTCGGGCTTGATGCCGCGGTACGGAGCCTTCGATCGGCCGTGCAATCGGCGCTTTCGAGCGTGCCTCGGACGGAGCGGCTCTCTCGCGCCGTGTTCGGACTTGCCGGCGCCGACTTCGAGCTCGATCGCTCCCGTCTCGAGCGCGCCCTCGCGGCGATGGATGAGCTGTCCGGGGCGCCCGTGGTGGTCCGCAACGATGCAGAGGTGGCCCTCGTGGGAGCCGTGGCCGGCGTGCGCGGGGTCGCCGTGTGCGCCGGGACGGGGGCCATCGCCGTTGGCATGGACGGTCTCGACCGCGTGGCGCGCGCCGACGGGTGGGGGTACCTCCTCGGAGACGAAGGGAGCGGGTACTGGATCGGTCTGGAGGCACTGCGGGCCGTCGTGCGACGCGAGGACGGCCGTGCGCGGCGCGGGCGCGAACTCGAGCGGGCCGTCCTTGGCTCGCTCCAGGTTGAGGACGCGCCGGCCCTCCTGGATTGGACCTACGGCAGGCCGGCCTCCGTGAACGACATCGCGGCGCTCGCCCCGCTCGTCCTCGCCGCGGCCGCCCAGGGGGACCCCGAGGCCGCGAGGATCGTGCATCGGGCCGGGGAGCGCTTGGGCCGCGCGACCTGCGCAGTCGTCCGCAGGCTCGGATTCTCCGGGGAGGCGTTCCCGCTCGTCGCGCTGGGAGGCCTCTTGCAGTCGTCTCTCGCGGCGGGGCTGAGGCGGCCTGTAGAGGCCGCTGTCGACAAGGCCGCCCCCGGCGGCGCGTGGCAGGTTCCGCTCCTTCCCGCCGAGTTCGGCGCCGTCCTCCTCGGCGCGATCCTCGATGGCATTGCACCCGACGACCTCGTGGCCGATCTGCGCGCCGGTGTGAGGAGCCCGGACGGGGGCGAGTCGGCTTTCGCGTGACGGCGCGGCCGGACGCGTTTGACCGCGCCGGGCGATCCGCCTATCGTAGTGGCGGCATGGGAGTTCTTCGCATCGGGACACGACGGGCCGCAGTGAGCGCAGTTCTTGTCGTCGTGGCGCTTGTTGCTTGTTCGGGGCTCCTGGGCGGCGATGACGCGGCCGTCGACCTCGATCTGACCGGGCGCTGGGCCTTTCTACAGGTCACGTCGCAGATTGGGGCCGTTCCGTTCGCCGGCGAGCGAACCCGTGCCACGTCGAGCGTTGCGCTCGTCGACATCGTCCAGGACGGCTTGGTGCTTCATGGTGCCGAGTCGGCGTGCTCCACGACGATCGACTACGGAACGCCGCTCGTGACGATGGAAGTCCCCGAGGCGTTCGTCCGTTCGATGCGTCAGGTCGCGTGGATCGCAACGCTCGAGTCGGCGGCGGTGGGGGCGCGATTCGAGAGGCCGTGGGTCACCTCCGTGAACGGCGCACAGCTTGCCGACCCCGAGAACGATCCGTTGCCGACCCGGCCCGACGATGCACGCGTTGTCGACCAAGACGGGGACGGGAAACCTGGGCTGACGGTTCGCATTGTGGTCATGGGGATCATCGGCGGCGAGGTGTACGTTGTGCAGCGTGACCGCTCCCGCCTCGTCGGGGTGGTTGTGTCGCCCGACGCGGTCGACGGCCTGGTGGAGTGGACGAGTGAGCAGTCCGTCCTTGGGGCGTCAAGCTCGATCTTCCTCGGCGGCGCGGCGGCGCGCCTCGACCCGAACCCCGAGCACAGCTACTTCCGTGCGCGGCGCCTAGACGGCTCCACGGATTGCGCGGCCCTGCGCGACGCGGCAGACGACCTCTTCGGTCTCTAACCTCTCGGGCGCCGGTCTCTCGGGCGGGCGTGTCTCCCGAGTCGGCGGCGGCTTCCGTGGTGTAGAGGGCGATCCTTCCAGGTTCCGATTCCAAGCGTGCGCCACAGAACGGACCGGACGGCGATGGCGAACGCCGCAAGGACGGTGAGCGGGTAGACAAGGACGTGCGCAGGCGAGACGCGGAATCGGAGGTCGCTCGCAAGCCACGTGAGCGTGTTGAGGCCGATGGCGGCTGCCGCGTACGGAACGGCCGCGGCGGGGACCCAGTCTGTACCCAGGGCGGCGAGGATGAGAAGAATGGGGGGCTGCCACGCGAGCCAGAGCAGCCAGGTCCAGACGAACGCGAAGAACGGCAGGTTGTATCCGAACCGCGCGTACAGGTTCTTCGAGAACCCGTCGAGCGTCTCCCCGAACGAGCGGTACATCCGCGTCGTGACGCGCGAGGTTCCATCACACAACGTCCAGCGGAGGCCGCCGGCGACGACGGCGCGCACGAGGTCCCAGTCGTCGACGGCAGAACCCCGCACGCGCTCGTACCCGCCGAGGGTCTCGTAGGCGTCCCGTCGGACGAGCATGAACTGCCCGATGGCCGTGGCGAACGCCGGACGGCGGATTCTCCGGAGGAGAGGGACGGGGAAGAACGTGTGCTGGCTCCACGAAACGAGCGGAATAACCAAGCGCTCGGCCCACGTGTGCATTTCCTGGCGTGACAAGACGCTAAGGAAGTCGACCTGCTCAGCCTCCAAGGCGGCCACGGCATCGGAGAGGGTCAGAGGATGGTGGCGGGTGTCGGCGTCGACGAAGAGGAGAAGCCGGCCGGAGGCCGCCGAGGCGAGTTGATGGCACGCCCAGTTCTTGCCCAACCAGCCGGCGGGAAGCGGGGATCCGTCGAGAACCCGAAGGCGGCTCGTCGCCGCAAGCCTGTGCAGGATAGCCCCCGTCCCGTCGCTCGAGCCGTCGTCGAGGACGAGGACCTCGAAGTCCGGGTAGTCCTGTTCCAAGAGCGAGGTGAGGCACGCCGCGATGTTCCGCTCTTCGTTGCGGGCGGGGACGAGCACCGAGACTCGAGGCGCTTCCAGGCGAGCGGCGGCCCTCCGATGGCGCGGGCTGCCCAGCCGATGGAGCCCGAAGAGGTTGGCCGCCGAGAACGCCGCCAGGACGGCGAGGAACACCACCAGGCTCGCCTCGTGCCCGGCGAGAGTCATCCGGTGCGTCTCCTTCGTGCAGGACGCGTGAATCGCGGTGGAGTGCGGAGGTCCTTGCGGTGTGTCCATGCGAGGATCGCCGCGTTGAGCAAGAAGGCCGCGACCAGAGCCGGGTCGGTTCCGAGCGCCGCGAGGACGGCGAGGGTGATCGCGGAGGCGAAGAGGACCGTCCACGCTGCGACGGACTGGAACGGGAGGAGGACGGAGAGGGAGAGCCCGAACGTGGTCGGAACAAGCCACGCCGTGAGCGCACCCCAAACCCCAAACGTGCAGGCGATGCCCTTTCCGCCTCGGAACCGAAGCCAGGGTGAGGTCGCGTGGCCGAGGACGGGCGCGGCCGCCACGGGAACGAGGAGCCATCCGTCGATGCCCCACAGCCAACGGGCCAAGGCCGGTCCGACGGCGCCCTTCGCCACGTCGAGCAGGAGGGCGAGGACGCCGATCCGCCATCCCCCGGCTTTCCACGCGTTGGCGGCGCCAGGGTTGCCGTCGCCGCTTGCGCGCACGTCCGATCCGCGGCGCCAACGGACGAGCCACACCGAAATGGGAAGGG
>JBFYQP010000194.1:0-10481 GCA_041302745.1 Candidatus Bipolaricaulota bacterium
TCATCGGATCCTCCTGCGAGAGATGCATGAAGGGTACTTGGCGTCGTCGGATGCGGCCACTGCGCCTGGCGTAGTCCTAACGAGTGGGTGGCGCGTAGCCTGAGGGGACCGCGGCGCCGCACGCTGCGCATGTCGTCTCGTACCACCACGTCGCTTTGCCGCACGACGGGCACGTCCAGCGCTTGGCTTGGCCGGCGCACCAACGGGCGTGGCCGCTGGCGTTGTCCTCGGCACGCAGCGCGCGGAGGTTGTCGACGATCTCGACGAGGTGGGGCCGGCGTGTTTCAAGGCTCTTGAGCGAATCGCACGGCATCTCGGGGCACTCGGCGCAAGAGGTGTAGCCTCGTCCCGTCGGGCAGTCGCGATACCAGCAGGAGCGGCAGGCGAGCGTCACTCTGCTTGAGCGACACCCATCGCAGGCGAGACCTTCCTCCGGCCGGCCGAGCGTTGCGGCCGCCGCGGCAAGGTCGCCGCTCTGGGTGCTCTGGTAAATGAGGCAGGCTCCACAATACAGGCCGCAATAGGCGTCGAGGCGCATAGCCGTCACAGGGCTCCTCGCAGGATGTCGAAGAACGGGCCGAAGTCGACGTTCCCGCCGGAGAGAATCACTCCGACGCGTTTCCCTCGAACATCGATCTTGCCGCCGAGAAGCGGCGCAACGGCCACCGCGGATGACGGTTCGATGATGAGCTTCGCACGTTCCCACACGAAGCGCATGGCGTCGACGATCTCCCCCTCCGAGACGAGCACGATATCGTCGAGGTCCCGCCGCAGGATCTCGAATCCGTTCTCGCCGAGCGGGGTCCGGAGACCGTCGGCGATTGTGCGTGGGACGAAGTCCGTCACCCGCACGCCCGTTCGAAGCGACCGCGCCGCATCGTCCGCTCCCTCGGGCTCGCACCCGATCACCCGCACGTGGGGTAGGAGGTGCCGAGCGGCAATGAGCGTCCCGGAGAGAAGGCCGCCCCCGCCGACGGGTGCAAGGACAAGATCCAGCTCGCCGACCTCGTCGAGGAGTTCCCACGCCGCGGTTCCCTGGCCGGCCATCACCCGCAAGTCGTCGTGCGAATGGACGAGAGTCGCCCCCGTCTCTTCGCCGACCCGCACCGCCATCTCGCGCCGCCCCTCGTGTGTGGCCGGGCAGAAGACGATGCGGGCGCCGTAGCCGCGCGTCGCGGCGACTTTGGCGGGGTTCGAGTCCTCCGGCATGACCAGGTGAGCGGGGACCCCATGCAGTTTCGCTGCCAGAGCGACGGCCTGGGCGTGATTCCCGCTCGAGGGAGCGTACACGCCGCGGGCGCGCTCGGACGGCGAGAGAGAGGCGATCGTGTTCGTCGCGCCGCGGAACTTGAACGACCCCGTTCGCTGGAAGTTCTCGCACTTCAGGAAGACCGTCCCACCGCACGCCGCGTCGATTGTTCGGCACGTCTCGACGGGCGTACGGCGGGCAAACGGCGCGATCCGCCCGCGCGCCGTCTCGACGTCTTGCCAGACCAGGCGTTCTCTCACGTCGCCTCCCGGAAGAAGGCGTCGCGATAGACACGCAGCTCGGCGATGGACTCGCGCAGGTCGTCGAGCGCGCGGTGCCTCGACGTCTTGGCCACCTTCTCGACCACCTCCGGCCGCCATCGGCGGGCGAGCTCCTTGATCGAGCTCACATCGACGTTCCGGTAGTGGAAGCAGGCTTCGAGCTTCGGCATGTGACGAATGAGGAATCGGCGGTCGAAGCAGACCGAGTTCCCGCACAAGGGCGACCGTCCGACGAGGCAGTAGCGGCGCACGTAGGCCAGGGTCTGCGCCTCCGCTTCGCCAAGCGACGTCGTCGACGTGCGCGACGCTTCGAGCAGGCCGCTCACCCCGTGTTGCTTGCGGCACCACGGATCGAGTTGGCCGATCGCGCGACCCTCTTGGTGAATGACAAGATCGATACCGTCGCCCAGCTCGTTCAGGTCCTTGTCCGTTACGAGGCAGGCGATCTCGAGGATCACGCGCGCCTCGGGATCGAGGCCCGTCGCCTCAAGGTCGATCCAGATCAGGTTGTCAAGGCTCCTCGCCATCCCCCCTCCTCGCCCGGAGAGCTTACCGCGGCGGCGCGAGGGAAGCCACGCTCCGGTCCCGCGCCAAAGACAGGGCGGTCGCGAGCCCGGCCCGCGACCGCCCAACACGGAATCCCTACGGAACGCGATCTACTTCCTCACGCCCGGTCCCGCCGGAGCGCCTAAGGACGTCGGCCGCAGGCCGAGCAACGCCACGACAAGGCCCAGGGCGGAAAGCCCCATGACGGGAACGAACACCGGCAGGTAGCCGCCCGTCGCGTCGTGGATCATGCCCGACAGAAGGTTCCCGGCAATCGCCCCGATGCCGTAGGCGGTGAACACCACGCCGTAGTTCTTGGCGTAGTGCTTGGCGCCGAAGAAGGTGGACGTCGCCGTGGGAGCGATGGCAAGCCATCCGCCGAGGTTGAGCCACAGCACCGAGAACCCCACGAAGTAGACAGCCGGGCTGCCTTGCCCTGCGAAGTACAGGAGCGCCGACGCGCCGAGAATCAGGGCGAACGACAGAAGCGCCGTGCCCCTGGGCGTGATCTTGTCGGTCAGCCATCCGAAGAGCGGCCGGCCGACGCCGTTGAACACCGCGAACACCGACACCGCGATGGCTGCGGTCTCGGAGCTGAGCAGGGCAACCTCGCGCCCGACGGGGGCGGCAATCCCGATGGCCATCAGACCGGCCAAACAACCGATGATGTACGAGCCCCACAGGGCATAGAAGGCCGGCGTCCGCAACATCTGACCGCGGTCCAGCTCGACGCCCGTCCCGCCCTTCGCTGCCGCGCCCTTCCATCCTGCCGGCTTCCAGTCGGGCTTTGGATTCTTCAGGCCGAACGAAAGCACGACGAGGACGGCAAGAAAGGCGATCCCGAAGTACATGAACGTCTTGGCGACGCCCACCGACTCCGAGGCGATGGTGCTCGTCATCCACGGGGCCATGAGGAGCGCCGAGAGCCCGAAGCCGGCCAGCGTGAGCCCGACGGCGAGCCCCTTCTTGTCGGGGAACCACTTCGCCGCCACGGCGATGGGGCAGCCGTAGAGGATGCCGACCCCGGATCCGCCGATCACACCGTAGAAGATCGTCAGCCACAGGATGTTCGGGGCGAACCCGGCCAGGATCCATCCGGCGCCGACGAGGACCGCTCCGAGCAGGCTCGTCTTGCGCGGACCCCACGACGTCACGAGCCCTCCGGCGAGCGCCATGAACACCGCGAACATCGCGAGGAACACCATGAACGGCAGTCCCGCCTGAGTGGCTGAGACGCCCCACAGCCCCTCGAGCGGCTTGCGGAACACGCTGAACGCGTAGACGGCGCCGAGGCACACGTTCATCAGGAGCCCGACCAGCACGAAAATCCAGCGGCCGGCCTCCGCCTTCATCCCGAAGACTTTCTCCTCCGACATACCATCCCCTCCAAGAAGAGGAGCGGGGGCGATACGCCCCCGCTCCGTCGTCACACGCTCGCGCGGTCGTCCGCCACGGGCTTATCCCTTGTAGCCGACGGCCTTCTTCAGCTCGTCGACGGTCTCCGGGTTCAGGAGCGTCGTGAGGTCGCCGACGGGTTCGTCGCGGACAAGAGACTTCAAGACGCGGCGCATGATCTTGCCGCTGCGCGTCTTCGGCACGTCGTGCGCGAAGATGATCTCCTCCGGCCGCCCCGTGGGACCAATGACGCGGTTCACCGTCGCCAGGAGGTCCTTGCGGATCTCCTCCGACGGCTCGATCCCCTTGCGCAGAAGGACGAACGCCACCGGGACCTCGCCCTTCAGATCGTGCGGCTTCGATACGACGGCCACCTCGCTGACCTTGTCGTTCTGCGCCAGCGCGCTCTCGACCTCCGCGGTCGCCAGGCGGTGGCCGGCAACGTTCATGACGTCGTCGACGCGCCCGGTGATGCGGAAGTTGCCCATGTCATCCTTGCGCGCACCGTCGCTCGTGAAGTAGCGCTCCGGGCCGTAGTCGGAGAAGTACTGGTTCTTGAAGCGGTCCATATCCCCGTAGATCCCGCGCGTGAGGCCGGGCGGGAAGGGAGCGTAGATCGCAAGGTAGCCGCCCTCGCCGACCTTGGTCGGCTGGCCGCCCGAGTCGAGGATGTCGCCGACGATCCCGGGGAACCCTCGGCCGGCGACGGTCGGGATGAACGGTCCGATGCCGGGCAGGTTGTTGACCATGTTCGCGCCCGTCTCCGTCTGCCACCACGTGTCGATGATCGGGCATCGCTCGCCGCCGATCTTCTCGAAGTACCACATCCACGCGTCGACGTTGATCGGCTCGCCGACCGTGCCGAGGAGGCGCAGGCTCGATAGGTCATACTTCGCCGGCCACTCGTCGCCTTGCTTGATCAGCATGCGGATCAAGGTTGGCGCAGTGTAGAGCTGCGTGATCTTGTGCCTCTCCACCATGTCCCACATGCGGCCGTAGTCGGGCATGTCGGGTGAGCCCTCGTACATGAACGTCGTGACGCCGTTCATGAGCGGGCCGTAGTTGATGTAGGTATGGCCGGTGACCCAGCCGACGTCGGCCGTGCACCAGAAGATGTCGCCGGGGTGCAGGTCGAAGTTCCACTTGGCGGTCACGTACGACTGAACGGCGTACCCGCCCGTCGTGTGCATGATGCCCTTCGGCTTTCCCGTCGTCCCGGACGTGTAGAGGAGATACGACAGGTGCTCCGAATCGAGCGGCTCGGCCGGGCAGTCGGCCGACGCCTTGGCAACAAGGTCGTGATACCAGACGTCGCGCCCGGCCTTCATCGGAGCGGATCCGTCAAGCCGCTTCACGACGACGATCTTCTCGACCTTCGTGCCCTCGGCGCCCTGCTCGGCGGCCTTCTTCAGGTCGATCGGCTTCCCGCGGCGGTAGTAGCCGTCGGCGGTGATGAGGACCTTCGCGCCGGCGTCATCCAATCGATCGCGGAGCGACTCCGGGCTGAACGCCGAGAACACGACGCTGTGCGGCGCTCCGATGCGGGCGCAGGCCTGCATCGCGACCACGGCCTCCGGGATCATGGGGAGGTAGATGCCCACGCGGTCGCCCTTCTTCACCCCGAGCGACTTCAGGCCGTTCGCGAACATGCACACGCGCTTGTGGAGCTCCTTGTACGTGATGTGAAGGGCCTTCTCCGCAACCGGTTCCGGCTCCCAGATGATGGCGACCCGGTCGCCGTGGCCGGCCTCGATGTGCCGGTCGAGGGAGTTGTACGAGAGGTTGGTCTTCCCGCCGACGAACCACTTGTAGGCGTACGGAGCGGGATCGTATGCCTTCTCCCACTTCTTGAACCAGTGAAGTTCCTCGGCTTGCTCGGACCAGAACGCGACGGGATCGGCCGCCGCCTTCTTGTAGATCGCCTCGTCCGAAACCCACGCTTGCTTCTTCAGTTCGGCTGTGGGCCAGAAGACGTTCTCACGCTTCGGGTCTTTCACGACCCACTTCTTTGCCTCCGCCACGGTGGGACCTCCTGTCAACTCCCTCTGGAATTGGTAGCGATACTAGCCCATGGCAGGAGACGCTGCAACGCTAAAGGGGAATGGAAGGCGTGATCCGAACGACGATCGGCCAGCGAAGAGCTGTTCGGTAGATCGAAATCGCGTGCAGGACGCGCTCGACGTACGCTCGAGTCCCAGAAAACGGGACCTCGCCTGACACAAGCCATCCCTCGACGCGCGTGGGGCCGGCGTGGTACGCCATCAGCGCCAGGTCGAGCTTCCCGAACCGATCGAGCAGGTAGCGCAGGTACCAAGCGCCAAACCGGAGGTTGGTCTCCGGATCGAGAAGACTTCGGGAGTCGAACCCCGGCAATCCCATCCGTTCGGCGATCCATGCACCCGTCTCGGGCATGATCTGCATCAACCCGACGGCGCCACGCGGCGATACGGCGTCCGGGTGGAAGCGGCTTTCCGCCCGGATGAGCGAACAGAGCGTCGCGGCGTCGAGCCCCTCGACGTCGGCCGACGCCCGCACGAGGTCGGCGTATCCGATCGGGTAGAGCACGCGCACGACGACGAGCCCCGCGTACAGGACGGCCGCCGCGATCGCCGCGACGATCGCGATGCGCTTCGGAATTGCCCTCGCGCGAACCATGATCGTATGATACGACGATCCTCTATAATTGCCGGATGGGGAACAGGGGAGAGTGGGCAAGGGCAGCATGAAGAAGTTCCTGCTGTGGCTCCGGGCAACGTTTGTGAGCGGCTTGCTGGCCATCCTCCCGACCGGCGCCACGGCGTACATCCTGTGGATCCTCTACAACCTGCTCGATGGCCTGCTCGGGCGCGGGAGGCCGCTCGGCGACGTCATCGAGCGCGCCGTTGGACACTCGCTCCCAGGACTCGGCATCGCGCTTCTGATTGCCCTCGTCTTGATTGCCGGCGTGATCGCGCGCAACATCGTGGGCAGAACCTTCTACGCCTACCTTGAGCGCGTCTTCCTGATCCTGCCCGGAGTCCGGAAGATGTACGGGACGTTCAAGCAGTTTGCCGGCGCGATGCTCGATCCGAAGGAGATCGCCTCGTTCAAACACGTGGTCATGATGGACTACCCCAAGGAGGGTCTCCATGCGCTCGGCTTGGTCACGAACGAAGATCCGGGTAAGCTTCACGACCTCGCCGGCGAGGAGTGCGTGATCGTGTACGTTCCTACAGTTCCCAACCCCCTGTCGGGGGCGATGGTCGTCGTCCCAAGGAGGCTCGTGACCTACGTCGACATGCCCGTGGAGGACATGCTGTCCATGGTCGTCTCCAGCGGATCTGCCCTTCCGGACAGCTTGCGCACCGACGACCAGAAACGAGAGCAGGAGCGGAAGCGGCCCCGCCTCTTGCTCGGAGGTCGTCGCCGCTCGTGAGGTGAGCGATGTCCCTGTTCAAGGAACGCCAGTACCTGCGCGTGCACGTAGATCGGGAACCGGACGACAGCCTGTGGATGAAGTGCAAGTCGTGCGGCGAGCTCGTCTTCAAGCGGCGCGTCCGTGAGAACAGCAACGTCTGCCCAAGCTGCGGGGAGTACTTCTTCCAGACCTCGCAGGAGCGAATCGAGTCGATCCTCGACCCGGGAACCTACGAGCCCCTCGGCGAACGCCTCGTGACGGACGACCCGCTGTCGTTCGTCGACAGCCGCCCCTACCGGGAACGCGTCGCGGAGACTCAGGCCAAGACGGGGCTCGATGACGCCATCCTGATCGGACGGGGCGCGATCGAGGGAATCCCGATTGTCATCGGCGTCATGGACTTCCGATTCATCGGCGGGAGCATGGGGTCGGTCGTCGGCGAGCAGATCTCGAGAGCGATTGAGGCAGCGATCGCCGATCGCCGCGCCTTCATCCTCATCTCGTCGTCCGGCGGAGCCCGCATCCAGGAGGGAATGTTCTCACTCCTGCAGATGGCGAAGACGGTGACGGTCCGGCGGCGCTTGGCCGAGGCCGGGCTCCCGTTCGTTTCGGTCATGACGTACCCGACCTCGGGGGGCGTGCAGGCGTCGATCGCCTCGCTCGGCGACATCCTCATCGCCGAGAAGGGCGCCATGATCGGCTTCGCCGGCCGTCGCGTCATCGAGCAGACGATCGCCGAGGAGCTCCCGGCGCACTTCCAAACGGAGTCGTTTGCGCTCGAGCGCGGGCAGATCGACCGGGTCGTGCGGCGCGAGGACCTCCGCAGCGAGCTCGCCCTAGCGCTCGGGTTCTTCGTGGGGGCGAGATGACCGACGAGCGTACCCTCGACCTCCTCGAGGCCAAGATCGAAGAGCTGCGTCAGCTGAACGCCATCGACGGGATGGACCTGTCCAAGGAGATTGCTCGCCTCGAAGAGAAGCTCGCGGTGCTGCGCCAGGACCTCTACTCGAACCTGACTGACTGGGAGCGAGTGCGAATCGCCCGCCACCCCAAGCGCCCGTACGCGCTCGACTACATCGCATCCGTCTTCTCCGACTTCTACGAGCTGCGAGGAGATCGCATCGTCGGCGACGACCGCGCGCTGGTCGCCGGGCTCGCCCGCCTCGACGGCCGGCCCGTCGCCCTCCTCGGCCAGCAGAAGGGGCGGACGACCGAAGAGAACAAGGAGCGGTTCTTCGGAATGACGCGCCCGCAGGGCTACCGCAAAGCCAAGCGGCTCATGGAGCTTGCAGAGCGGTTCGGCTTCCCGCTCGTCTCCCTCATCGACACGTCGGGCGCGTACCCCGGCGTCGAGTCGGAGGAGCTGAACATCGGCGGCGCCATCGCCGAGAACCTCCAGACGATGGCGGGACTTCGGGTGCCGACCGTGGCCGTCATCATCGGAGAGGGAGGATCGGGCGGCGCGCTCGCGATCGGACTTGCCGACCGCGTGTTGATGCTCGAAGACGCCATCTACTCCGTGATCACGCCGGAAGGCGCCGCGGCGATCCTGTGGAAGGACAAGGAGCGCGCGCGGGAGGCCGCAACGGCCCTGCAGATGACGGCGCCCCACCTCCTCAACCTCGGCCTGATCGACGGCGTCATCCCCGAGCCGCTCGGCGGCGCGCACAAGAACCCGGCCGTCACCTCGGCGGCCCTGAAGGAAGCGCTCGTGCGCCACGTCAACGAGCTGTCGGCGATTCCTCTTGACCAACTCCTCGCCGCCCGCTACCAGCGATACCGCAACGTCGGGCGGTACACCATACGACCCGCAACGGAGTCGCAGGGCGCGCTGCCGTAGCGTGGAACTCACCGGCAGCACGTCGACGCCCCCTGTGAGAAACAATTGCGGCAGTCTGGAGTATGTCTCGTGTATGAGGTGATTCGCATGCTGCGTCCTTGGCGAGTTGCGGGATCGGTGATTCTTGCTGCGGTGTTGATGGCAGGAGGAGCGATGGCGCAGTCGACGTCGAAGTCGTCATCCAGCGCGTCGTCGGTCGGCGGAGCCGCCGAGGTTCGGCTCGGCGGTTTCGTCTTCGAGACCGGCGCGCGCCTGGCCTTCGAGATCGTCCACGAGGGCGACGCCGATTGCTTCAAGTCGAAGGTCGTCGTGGAACGTTTGCGCTTGGTCGGAGCGGACGGCGCGCCCGTGTTCGAGGAGACGTACGCGCCCGGCGTCCCGGCCGAGACGTGGATCGGCAAGGTCCGCCTCGTCGACCCGAGCGGCGCACCCCTTCCCATGGCGGGATACGAGGTCGTGATTGCGACGAACGTCGGATCGTTCGTCGCCGAGGTTGAGGTCGCCGCGACGTCGGGGTTGTACGGACTCGGCCGCTACTCGGCGGCCGCGTCGGTCTGCGGCTACACGCTGCGCGTCTATCGCCTCATCTCCGAGCTTGACGCGGGTGCGTCGCTGACCCTTCGCGTCGGCGATCGCCTGATGATCGAGCTTGAGGGAAACGCAACGACCGGCTACGCGTGGACCAACACGCTCGACGTCGAATACGCGGTGGTGCGGGAGGCGCAGGAGGTTGAGTACCGCCCTGCGTCCGCCCTCATCGGCGCGCCCGGGGTCTTCCTCTTCCGGTACACGGCCGTCGACGTCGGCCCCCAGATGCTCCGCTTCGCGTACCAACGGCCGTGGGAGTCTGTCGATCCCCTCAAGGTCGTGCTCTTCACCGTCAACGTCTCGTAGTTCGACGCCCTGCCTGGTTGCGGCGTCGCGGCGGGTCTCCGGGCGAGCCGCGGCGCCGCACGTTTCGCTTCGCCGCGCGCTGTGCCCGTGGGCGGGCGCCCGGCCCCACTTCCTATCCTTGGACTTGTTTGCCTGCACGATATGAGGATAATCGTGATATGCCTCAAGACGACACCCGGATCTCCGAGCCGTCGCTGACGCGCTGGGACCCCGACGGGCTCCGACGCATCCGCCAGCTCCCTCGCATCGACCGACCGCGCGAGAAGCTCCTCGCACGCGGAGCGCCATCTCTCTCCGACGTCGAGCTTCTTGCCGTCCTCCTCGGATGCGGAACCAAACGGCTGGGGGTCTTGGAGCTCGCAAGCCGCGTCCTCCGCGAGACCGAAGGAAAGACGAGTCCGGACGTGAGCGCGCTGCGGTCGATCCACGGCCTCGGCGAGGCCAAAGCGTGCCAAGTGGCGGCCGCCCTCGAACTCGGTCGGCGTTGGTCCCGCAAGAGCCGTCCTGTCGTTCGCCACGCCAGCGACGCTCTTCCCTACTTCCAGGATATCCGTGCCCAGAAGCAGGAGCACTTCGTGTGCGTCTCCCTCTCCGGCGCCAACGAAGTGATCGCGTCGCGGGTCGTGACCGTGGGGCTCCTCGACACGAACCAGGTTCACCCGCGCGAGGTGTTCGCCGATCCGATCGCCGATCGCGCCGCGTCGGTTCTGCTCGCCCACAACCATCCCTCGGGAACGCTGGAAGCAAGCCCGGAAGACATCGCCCTCACGAAGCGCCTCGTCCAAGCCGGCCAGCTCCTTGGGATCAGGGTTCTGGACCACCTGATCGTGACCGCGGACGGGTTCCTCTCGCTCAAGCAAGAGGGTCACGTCTAGGGCA